>CAZZCF010000018.1:0-6880 GCA_964652955.1 uncultured Leptospirales bacterium | reverse complement strand
CACGGCACCGGGCGACTTCATCGGTTTTCTCGCCGGCTACGTGCATTTCGGGAGAACCCCCGCTGCGGTATATCGCGGCCGCCCCTTTGTATCCAACAGGGTTCCGCATCTCGATCATGTCGCCGACAGCAGCGATGAGACGCTCGAAGCGGTTCGCCGGCTGATCGATGAGCCCGGTCCCTGCCGCGCTTTATCGGCGTGCACCTCTTTGCTTATCGCACGACCATTACCGATGTCCATGCCTTTGTCCAAACGCTCGGTCCGGAGGTGAAAGTTGTCCGAGCTGATGAATTTCTTCTGGCTGCCATGAAGCATCTCGGCGAGTAGTCCGCGCTGTTACTGTTATAATTCCGCTGAAGCAATCCGGATTATTGGGATTGTGCAGAGTAAAAAAGGGATTGCGTAATGTGTTATCTGTGGTAGAAATATGAACGAACCGGTCACTCTTGCCTGCGGGATCCGCCCCCTGGTCTTCCGGGAGAAGCTCTCTGATCGGAAATGATAATATGAGATTCTCATCACGGGCGGCAAAGTGAACGCCGACCGGCATCTTCGACTGCACCTTGTCAATCGAAGCACAAGGGGGAGCGTTGCCCCCGTACCTTCATTTCAGGAGGAGCCACATGAACACATTGCGGGACAGGTTGAACCTTTCCACCAAAATTTTTTACCTCTTCGGAGATATCGGTATCTCCATATGTCTGGCCACCGTTGCGTTCTTTATTCTCTTCTTCTATGCCGATGTTGCTCGCGTTGATCCCGGAATCGTCGGAACGGCGCTCCTCCTCGGCAAGATCTGGGATGCGGTGAACGATCCCCTCTTCGGCTGGATCTCCGACCGGACAAAATCGAAGTACGGCCGGCGGAAGATATATCTCTATTACGGTTCCATTCCGCTCGGCGTCACCTTCGCGCTCCTCTGGGCAATCCCGGAGGGACTTTCGGATGCGCTCATCGTCCTCTGGATTTTCTTTACCTTTCTCCTGTACTACACCTTCATCACCGTCGTCTCGGTTTCCTATTATGCCATGACCCCCGAGCTCACGCGCGATTATGATGAGCGAACGAGCCTCACCACCTTCCGCATGATCGGTGGCACCATCGGCTACATGGCCGGTGCGGCTTTTCCCCCCTTTATCGCAGGGCTCTTTGTTACCGAGAAGATCGGCTGGAGCATGATGGGGGCGATGTTCGGCTTCTTTACCATACTCTGTCTCTACATCACGGCGTTCGGCGTCAAGCAGCGGAAGGAGCTCGAGGGTCCTCCCTCGGAGCTGCCGGCCCTGAAGTCCATTCTCATCTGTTTCAAGAACCGCCCCTATGTCTATCTTATCGTGCAGGGAATGATGACGGCGGTCTCCTTCATGCTGGTCATGTCCTACATGGCCTTTTTCCTTACCTATCAGATGAAGATGAAGGATAAAATTCCCCTGGTCATGACCCTCCTGCTGGTGACCATCGGTGTGTTTCTCTTCCTCTGGAAGTGGATTACGGACAGGTGGGCGAAAGGGCCGACCTATGCGCTCGGCCTCTTCATCGCGTTCAGCGCAACGGCATCATCGTTTTTTCTTCCCCAGGGGGAGAGCGTGTGGATATACGTTATCGTTTTTGTTGCGGGTTTCGGCTTCTCCGCGCAGTGGGTGCTCCCCTGGTCGATTATCCCCGATGTTGTCGAATACGATGAGCTCATGACCGGCGAGCGGCGGGAGGGGATGTATTACGGCGTTAAGGGGTTCATGGGCAAGCTCTCCGATGCCCTCGGCCTGTTCATCGGCGGCTGGGTGTTGAAGATCTTCGGGTACGTGCCGGACGTTGAGCAGACGGTGCAGGCGCTTCTCGGCATTCGCCTCTTCTTCGGCCCTATTCCGGCGCTGCTCACCTTGATCAGTCTCCCGCTCCTCATATGGTTCCCTATCAATCGGAAGACTCATGCGGAGATTCTGGCCAGACTCGAGGAGCGAAGAAAGCAGAAAGGTGAATAATCACTTTCTGCGGTCTGACAGGTGATAACGGTATGCTCGTATCATTTCAGTATTTGCTCTGTCGTTGTGCGGACGATTCTATTTCTAATCTATTCGGGAGAGGATTTTCATGGAACGGTGCGATGTTCTCATCGTCGGTGCGGGTACCGCCGGCGCTTATTTCGGATGGAAGATGGCCCTGAAGGGCTTTTCGGTGATACTTCTCGAAAAGGACGAGAGAGAGGAAGTCGGGAAGCGGCTCGATGTTTTCCACATCGATAGTGTGAAATGGGAAGAATTCGGAATACCGTCTCCGCAGCCGGGTGATCCGGATCTCATCTGTGTGCTGCAAGAGGGAACCAGTCTCTCACCCAGCGGGAATTACCCGAAGGTGGTGCAGTATCCCTTCCACATCATGCGGCTGACACCTTTTTTGAACCGGATGTTCCGTCTCGCTGAAGATGCGGGTGCTCGTCTTGAGTTCAGCTGCACCGTTACGGAGCTGATCGACGATGATGGTCGCGTATCGGGAGTCCGGACGAAGCGGAACGGGTCTCAGATGGAATTTCGCGCCCGGCTGATTGTTGATGCCTCCGGCAAGGCCGCAGTTATCAGGACCGCCCTTCCGCCTGAATACGGCGTCGAGACCTTCGAGCTGAAACCGGAAGAGCAGTTCTACGTGATGCTCCGGTATATACAATGGAAGAATCCCGAGGACGCCTCCACCATCGGACCGGTGAAAACGCCCTTCTATCCGGTGACCTGTACTTCCGTCGGCTGGACCCACTATAAATCGTGGGTGGCACCATCGTCGGATCCCGGGGGCGCCATTATCGGAATCGGAGCCACCCGATCCTATGAGCATGCCGAAGAGGTCTTTCGGGAATTCAGCGACCGTATTGCGCTGCCATCCTATGAGATCAGCCGTTTCGAGCGGGGGCGGACTCCCTATCGGCGACCGCCCTACTCTGTGGTGGGGGACGCATTCCTCTGTCTCGGGGATAGCGCCTGTATTACCAAGCCCTTTTCCGGCGAGGGGGTCACGGCGGCCTGGACGCTCTGCACAATCGCGGTCGAAGTGTCAGCGAGAGCGCTTGAGTCGGAAGGGCCGGTGAGCAGGGAGAAGCTCTGGGGCATCAATGTCAGCTATTTCAGGGGTCAGGGCGCCAAGTTTGCGGGGATGCTCGCAACCCTCCCGGGAGCTGCCAATACCACGAGAAAGGAGAACGAGTATCTTTTCAGGAAGGATGTCATCTTTTCCGAAGAGGACTTTACCGATATGAACAGGGATTTTGAGATGCATCTCACCTTCGGGAAGCTCCTCAGAATCGCGTGGTGGATACTCTGGGGGCTTGTGACCGGGAACTACTCTTTCCCCAATGTGCGGGCGATGCTGCGATCGGTCGTTATTTCAGGGAAGGTGCGGGAGCACTATGAGCGGTTTCCAGAAAACCCGGCTGACTTTGAAGCATGGGTCAGAGACGCCGAGGATCTCTGGGCACGAGTCGGGACAATGGAGTAGTGAGAGATTATCTTCGCTTCTCGTCTCTCGGGCATGAGATAACTTCGCCCTGGAATATCGCTCGGTAACCAGCCTCATTATTATACCGGCACAGCGCGCAGTCGGCAACGCTCGATATGTGAAATGGACACTGTCTGCAGTCCTGTATTTTCATGTCGGTTCCTCCGGAAATATATTCGTATTGAAAGATTCCCCTTTTATTCCCTTATCGTTCGAATTTATTCAGCAGATGAGCACTTTATCGTGGAGATGAGTTGATGCGCTTAAAGTTGTCCTTGATGATACATCCGGTCTGTGATTGTGAGTGATGAGTTATCTATGTTTCCCGCGAGGATTATTTGTTGACTTCCGGTGCTGTGCGGATAAGGTCATTACCGTACATGTGGTGAAGCAGGTATTTCCGTATAATAATGCAATTGAGACAGGATGTAATTCAATGGTGAATAGTGATCAGCTGTCAGTAATCTTGCAATAGCGAATCATTATCCGTTACGTGATGACCTTTCCATAAACTCCTGTAATCCTGTCTGATTCTTTATTATTATAGTGAAAAATTTCATTAAATGAACAATTGAGTGAAAGGGCAATGAACATGGGAGATGCGATATGCGGCTGGTGCGGAAAGATTCTGCGAGTGGATCTGACCCGTTCGGAGATAACTGAGCTGGATACGATGCGATATGGCGATTTTCTGGGCGGAAGAGGCATCGCGACGCGAATATACTGGGATGAGGTGAGCCCTTCGACGGGCGCCTTCGATCCGGGAAACTGCCTGATTCTGATGAGCGGTCCCCTCGGCGCGACCGGAGCGCAGGGGGCTTCCCGCTTCGAGATGATCAGTAAATCGCCGCTGCTCCTGCCGGAGCGGTTCTGCTACGGGAACCTCGGCGGCTTTTTTGGTCCGATATTGAAGCGAGCCGGGTATGACGGCATTGTCGTGACCGGGTGCGCCGAGAAGCCGAGCTATATCTGGATTCACGATGGGAAGGCCGAGATACGGGATGCCGGATCGCTCTGGGGGAAAAATATCTGGGAGACGCAAAAGCTCCTGCGGGAGGCGCACGGGGAGAAAGTGCGCTTTCTCGCGACGGGCATCGCCGGCGAGAACAGGTGCCGTGCGGCGACGGTGATGACCGATAACGAGGGGAGCGTTACCGGCGGTTTCGGTGCGGTCATGGGCTCAAAGAAGCTGAAGGCCATTGCGGTGATAGGAAGCGGAAAACCGAATGTTGCCGATCGGAAGAAGCTTATCGAGCTGAACCGCTACACTATCAAGCTGAGCGAGCGGGGTACCCTCAGAATGCCCATCCCCAAGAAGTACATGCGGTACGTAGGGAAGGCCCCCTGCTACCAATGCGGCCTTGACTGTCTCCGGGGCACCTTCCAGACGGCGTCCGGCCGCGATGTTGTCCGGAAGTGCCAATCGATGGTTTTCTACATGCCCTGGGTATTCATGACCGGACATGGCATAGATGATGCCGTTGATGCGACGGCGGTCTGCAATGATTATGGTATCTGCACCATGGAGCTCGACAATCTCATCACCTGGCTGAACGCCTGCCATCAGTCCGGATTTCTTGCCGAGAAGGACATCGGGCTCGATATGAGCAGCATAGGCAGCATTCAATTCATCGAGGGGCTCGTCGACATGATAGCGCGGCGCGTCGGCTTCGGCGATGTTCTCGCCGAGGGGCTCCTCAGGATCAGCGAACGGCTGGGGAAGGGCGCCCGTGCGCATTTTAACGAGCATATGACCGGTGTTGGAATGGGAGGATACTATTCGCCGCGGGAATATATCCCCCATGCGCTTATCTACGCTCTGGAGCCGCGGCAGCCGATCGCCCAGCTGCACGAGGTGAGCTATCTGATCGCACGCTGGCTGCTGCACCGCATACGGCCGGATCTCTCTCCCACCACAGACGAAGTATTCCGGGCGGCGGCGGTTAAATTCTGGGGGCATGAGAAGGCGTGGGATATGACCACCTATGAGGGAAAGGCCATTGCCGCGGTACGGATTCAGAATCGAACGTACGCCAAGGACAGCCTCGTCCTCTGCGATGCCGCCTGGCCCATGATGGACTCATTCAACACGCCCGATAATAGTGGCGATTCGGCGCTGGAGAGCAGGCTGTTTTCTGCGGTGACCGGCATTGACACCGATGAAGAGGATCTGCTGCGCTACGGGGATCGCATATTCAACCTGCAGCGGGCTATACTCCTCCGGGAGGGATGGCGAGCACGGGATGATGATGTGCCGGCCGAAATTAATTTCACCGAGCCTGTACAGAGCGATCCGCTAAACCCGCAGCTCATTGTGCCGGGCCCCGGCGCAGAGCCGGCCACCGTTCGGGGTAACATACTTGATCGCGGAAAGTTCGAGGAGATGCGGAGAGAATTTTATCTTCTGCGGGGATGGAATCCGGAGACAGGTCTGCAGAAGCGGGCCACCCTTGAGGCGCTCGGTCTCTCCAACGTTGCCGAAGAGCTCGAGCAGCTTGGCCTCGTCGGTTGAGGGGACGGGCATACCATTCGCATTACTTCAGGTTGTCGGCGGAGCGGGATTTCCGGTGAAATACGGTACGCCTGTTCGGCAGCTTTTTAAGAGCAACCGGAATCACTTTCGGGAAAGTATCGCTCAACGGTGCCCTGCAGGTATGCTCTTCACCATGCCGGACCGCAACCGGTTCAAGTTATAGAGAGACCATCGCTGCCTCCCTGTTGAAATGAGCTGAAAGGGCGACACTATCACTGAAATCCCCCGTGGAAAATAATGATTGCATTGATGATGAGAAAAGATATTATTATTTTTGCGGGTGATTATCTCCTCGCCCGGAGCTGTGCCGCAAAAAAAGAGAAGCGACAATGCCGTGAAGTTCGAAAAGATAAAAACCGTAACCGATAAGAGCAGCTTCGAGAAGATATTCTATGCCTATTTCATTAACAGCGAAGTATATCTGAAGCTCGAGGGCGGGAACATTTCGGTCAAGTTTTTCGGCTATACGGATGGACAGGTCGCTTTCAAGATAACACAAATGAAGAACGTTCCCGAAGAGTGTCTGGTGGTAGTACCAACAGCAAAGTTTACCATTCACCTCTCTCTGAGATACGTTGAGAAAGCGGAGGATACGGTATTCGTTTTCGAACCCGTCAGGTTTCAGTTCATCGGTGCCGCTCAGGAGGGGAGCGATACCGATGATGGGAAAAAGCTGATATATATTGCCAGCATCATCTCTGATTTTATTATACAGAATACCATCGTTCAGCGGATAAAGAAAGTTGATGCCATCAAGGAGCAGATATTCGACGAGATAGAGAATGCCTTCGATTATTACCGGATATACCTCTGCAATGAGGGACCTGATATGCGGATGAAATATTTTCTGAACCAGAGAACCGC
>CAZZCF010000017.1:25585-43970 GCA_964652955.1 uncultured Leptospirales bacterium | reverse complement strand
CCGAACCTGTTGAAGCGGGATCTCCTGTTGATTTAACCCTCGACATAAAGGGAGAAGAGCCTGTTCATGTCAAGGGAATTGTGCGCTGGATTAAAAGTGAAGAAGATACGAGTAAAAAAGCGGGAATGGGGATCGAGTTCATTGATATATCAGACAGTCAGTTAATGATTATTAAAAAAATCATAACATAGGAACTGCCGTCTTTACGGAAAGACCGTCGAGTGCAATTGCATCGGATTGTGATAGGGCATCAGCCATCCCACAATGAAAATTTCTTGATGGTGTTCAGCGCCAGTTTCGATCCTTCCATCGCGTCTGCTTTTGTCAGGTTGCAGTCATTGTACAGTGAATCGGCGATGAATTTCCTCATCGCAAGATAAACATCTTCCGTAAGATAGAAAATAAAGGAATAATTATAACCGGTTGGCTCAAGTATGGTGAATGACGAGTAGAGCATTACCGGTTCAAGGGAGACCATTATCTTTTCCTGTCTTTTGCCGGTAAGGACCTCCATCTCATTGAAACGGTAGGGGATGGATCTCCCTTCCTCCCGGTGCACCGGCTCAATATGCCTCTTTGAATAGGTAGCTGGCTCAACCAGCATGTGCGCCCGGTTTCCGTCAGTTTTAAATACCCACCCCTCCGGAGAATGATAGATGTCTTTGACATTGACGTAGGCTGTTATCTCAAATATGGAATAGGTGGAGTCCGGATCGAAATTCCCTGAAATGATAAATCCGCCTTTTTCGGGAAGCTCGTTGTTCTGATATGCGGTGATGAGGGAAGTTGCCTTTGCCATTTAACCGTACCTCGCTTATTCTTCGAAGAAATTCCCCACAGGAAAGAATCGGGTGATATTTTCCGGACATGCTCGTTTTGGAAACGCGTTACTCATACCCGGGAGAAAAAACAGCACGCAAAAAGAAAAGGCCTATATCATCTCGCGCCGAAAGGACTGGAAAATCTCTGGACTCTGTGGAATTCCAATTTCAGAATACTCCGGCTGGTAAAAATGTCAATAAACTTTTATGGCGTTCCGTAGGCTTCGCGTTAATGGGCCTCGTCCCAGTTTTTACCACAGACAATATCAACCACAATGGGAACGCTGAGTTCCAGAGCTCCCTCCATCTCGCACCTGACGAGCTTCTCAATGGTAGCGAGTTCGCTCTCGGGAAACTCAAAAACCAGTTCGTCGTGCACCTGCAAGATTATTTTTGTTCGGTATCCTTCTTCCATGATCTTGTTCTGGATGTTAATCATTGCTATCTTGATGAGATCGGCGGCGGTACCCTGTATGGGGGTGTTGATGGCTACCCGTTTCGCCCCCTCCTTGCGGAAGGAGATGCTTGAATTGATGTCAGGGATTGGCCTCTTCCTTCCGAGCAGGGTGGTAACGTATCCTTTTGATTCGGCGAAAGCAACGGTGACGTCTATGTACTTTTTGAACCCGGGATAGGCCTCAAAGTATTTGGTGATGAATTCAGAAGCTTCCTGCATGGAGATGTCGGCCTGCTGGGAGAGGCCGAAGGGGGAGACGCCGTAAATGGTTGCGAAATTGATTATTTTCGCCTTTCTCCGCAGATCCGGTGTGATCTCGTCGAGGGGTTTGCCGAAAACAGATGAAGCGGTGAGATTATGAATATCGGTGCCTGCCTTGAAGGCGTTAATCATATTCTCATCATCGGAAAGATGGGCAGCGAGCCTGAGCTCTATCTGCGAGTAGTCAGCTGACATGAGGAGGCAGCCCTCGTCGGCGATGAATCCCTTTCGAATCTTTCGGCCGAACTCATCGCGAATCGGTATGTTCTGCAGATTGGGATCGGAGGAGGAGAGCCTTCCTGTTGCGACAATCGTTTGATTATAGGAGGTGTGTATTCTGCCGGTTTTCTCTGAGATGAGCTTGGGAAGCGTGTCGATGTAGGTCGTCTTGAGCTTGTTGAGCGTGCGGTACTGTATCAGATGATCAATTATCTCATGCTTCCCCCTGAGCGCTTCGAGAACCTGAATGTCGGTAGAGTAGCCGGTCTTCGTCTTCTTTACCGGCGTGAGGCCGATCTCGTTGAAGAGAACCTCTGCGAGCTCGCGGGTTGAGTTAATGTTGAAGCGCCTCCCGGCAACCTGATATACCTCCTCCTCGACATGACTGAGCATTTTCTGGTTCTCTTTGGCGAGACGCTTGAAATAGGCAACGTCTATCTTGACCCCGTTCAGCTCGATCTGTGCGAGCAGTGGAACGAGCGGCATCTCAATATCTCTGAAGAGTGTTCCCAGACCCTCATCACGAATCTTCGGAGACAGGATCTGATAGAGCCGATAGGTAATATCAGCATCTTCGATGGCATACTCTGCCAGATCATCCAGGGGCACGTCGGTGATGGGAATTGCCTTTTTCCCCTTTCCGACGATTTCATCGAAGTGTATGGTCTTATAGCCAAGATATCTTTCGGCCATATCGTTCAGGTTGTGACGCCGATCGGCTGGATTCAGGAGGTAGGAAGCTACCATGGTGTCAAACCATATCCCCCGGAGGGTGATCCCCGCATTTGTCAGAACAATAGTGTCGTATTTAATATTCTGACCGATTTTTTTTATGTCGGGATTTTCCAGGAGGGGCTTCAGGAGTGCAAGGGAGATGTTTCTGTCGAGGTGTTCCACGTCATGGAGAGACCCTCCGCAGAGCGGTATATACCAGCCGGCCTTCTCCTTGATGGAGAGGGAGATGCCCACCAGCTCGGCATCGACGGGATGTATCGAGGTGGTTTCGGTGTCGATAGAGACTTCTCCATGTTTCTCGATACGTTCCAGCACACTGTTGAACTCTTCCTCTGTTCTGATGATGCGGTAATCCTTTGGCTGCCGCTTTTCTTGCTGTGCCGATTCCGCCTCTTCTTCTTTGAAGATCTCCTCGACGATTGATTTCATTTCGAGCTTTTCGAAATACTCCTTCACCGCTTCGGTTCGCATATCGGGGGTTTTCGCTTCGGGAAGATCGATTTCCAGAGGGACGTCGGTCCGTATAGTCACCAGGTCACGGCTGAGGAAAGCGGTATCCCTGTCGCTCTTCAGGTTCTCCCGAATCTTTCCCTGTATCTCATCAATATGCTCGTAGAGATCCTCCAGCGTTTTGTATTCTGAAATCAGCTTCAGTGCGGTCTTCTCGCCGACGCCCCGAACGCCGGGGACATTATCTGATGTGTCGCCGGTGAGCGCCATAAAATCAATTACCTGCTCGGGGGGTATGCCGAGTTTCTCTTTCACTTTCTTGGCATCATAGAGCTCGAATTCGGTGATTCCCTTTTTGTTGGCGTAAATTTTGGTGTGATCGTCAACCAGTTGAAAGGCGTCCTTGTCGCCGGTTACGAGAACCACCTCGAGATCTTCGGCGCCGTACTTTTGCGTAATCGTCCCCAGGATATCGTCTGCTTCGAAATCATTGTGTTCCAGACGCGGAATTCCCAGGGTCGTCACCATGTGTTTGATCTCATCTATTTGGGATCGGAGGTCATCAGGCATCTTTTCGCGATTTGCCTTGTATTCGGGATAGAGGTCGAAGCGGAATGACTTTTTTGGCGGATCGAACGCGACGACGAGATAGTCGGGTTTCTGCTCGCTTATCAGCTTCAGGAGCATCCGGGTGAAACCGAAAATTGCTGATGTGTTCTGTCCCTGTGAATTGATCAGCGGATTCCGTATAAAGGCGAAATAAGCACGATAACAGAGGGCGTGACCGTCAATGACATAGAGGCTCTCTTTCACGGAAGTTCTCCTCTTTATGATATTCTCGCCCGAAGTTATTGAAACAAAACCTCTTTCACTTCTCTCTTTTGCGAGATCCGGGTGATTCGATCTCATACGAAGATCGACAGGATTATCACTGGTCTCCCTGTAGCCGAATCCGCCGATTAAGACAAGTATTATTTGTCAGCACCTTTCAGTCGGGCTGTGAACCCGGCACCGGGGGGCCTCCTCGGTCAGGCGCACGATCTGCGGATATCGATATTCCCGCGGTGCGGAATCTTGCGTGAGATTGTAAAGGAGCAGAAAAGTATTTGATTTCACCCTGATTGAATCGCGGGCGCCACTCTCGTATGACCTCAAAAACGGGAGTGCTTTATCTGTTTGACATACCGCCGCTTAAAATCGACTCGATCCTGCTGAGATCCTTTTCTTTCAGAAGTTGCCCGTTGACCACCACCGCGGGTGCTTTTGCAACGCCAAAGTATCTCATGACCATTTTAACCATCTCGATGTCGCTCTCGGCAGGCATGGAGAAGAGCCAGAGATTGTCCCCGTATTTAGCGTTCAACCGGTTGAGCTCCTCGGTATAGGGAAGGCATTCGGGGCAGTTATAGGGGTAGAAGTAGAGGACATAGTTGCGCCGGTTGAAGCATATCTTGTTGTATTTGATAAGCCGAAGCCAGAGCTCCATGTTGAGAAACACCCACTCCTTCTGGATTTCCCTGAACTCTTCGGTGTTCTTCTCTTCGGCGCGCATCTTCTCAATGTGCAGGCCGGTTTCAAAGACCCGGTCCGAGAGCCCGGTGAGATAGGAATCGATGAGCTCGCAGACACTGGTGTCCCGGGAAAACTCATCGAAGAAGGCGATGAAGAGCTTCTCCTGATTGATGCTGTCCCTCAGATTCGCGATAGTGCTGTCGAGCCGGTTGATCTTGCGCTCATAGAGCACCTGAGCAAAGAGGAGCGAGAAGAACATGATGCCGAAGGTGATGGCGAGCGCCTTGTAGATCAGATTTTTTTTATTCGGTTCCATTACCGCCACCGCACGCTGAATCTCGTTGTCTGAAGGACGACCGCCGAGAACCAGAAGATGATCATGGCGGGATTGTAGATGAAAGGAGTGAGTATCAGGAACATGAGGTATTTAAACCGCATCTTTTCCCTGCTTTCAATGAATCCGAAACCATTGACCAGAAAATAGAGAATCATGATGGTAAGGACGATAAGCGCATGGTATGGCGATCTGATTATGTTTTCAGTGAAAAGTGAGCCGAGGAGAGAGAGACTCGGTGAAATGCCAGCTTTCAGGACCAAGTAAAAATCAATCACGGCTGATAGCGCGAACGACATGACTCTGAACAGCAGGGACAGGATGATGACACCGACCATTGCTATCATGATCGTCGACGTAGGCATGACGAACATGCTGAACAATCCGAAACGGGAGTCGAGGAACATATCGCGGTGCATCCAGAAGTTTATCAGCGTTCCCCGGTTCCACCGTATGCGCTGCCAGAAGAGCTGCTTCCAGGTATGCATTACGGAGGTATACACCTTCGCCCCCTCGCACCCCTTTATTTTATACCCGGCTTTCCGTATCCGGAAGGTTATTTCCATATCCTCCGTGGGCGTCATGCGCGCGGGGAGGAACCCGCCAATCTGCACGAGCACCTCCTTGCGGTACAGGCTCAGGGGCCCCCGGGTGATGAATATCGAGTCCATCGCATCAAAGGCCATCAGGATGAAGTTTGAGTACATGTACTCAATGTGCTGGAACCATTCAACGAGATTTCCCGGCTTGTTCACGACGAGCTTGGTGGTAACCGCGCCCACGGCGAGATCATCAAATCCCCTGACGACGTGGCTCAGTGAATCGGGCTGCGGGTATGAATCGGCGTCAACGCACCCGACCAGATCGAATCGGGCGAGGGCGATGCCCTGATTCAGGCTCTCGCTCTTGCCCCGATCGGTTTCCTTCGAGTAGAGCCGGATGCAGCTGTGTTTGTCGGCGTATCCGGTGACAATATCGGCGCTGTTGTCCGTGGAAAAGTCATCGATGACGATGATCTCCATTTCGCCGTGATATTCGTTTTTCATTTCGAGGAGGGCGTCAAGGGTATGCCCGATGGTTTCCCCCTCGTTCCACATGGGCACGATGAGAGAAACGCCGGGCCAGCTGTTGATGCCGGTGATCTTTTTCGTCTTCCGCTCCTGATACGCGAGGAGATATACGGTGGTGCAGAAGATGACGATGAAAGATGAAAACAGAAAAAAATAATCGAAGTACATTTTGTCCTCAGTTTAGGGTGTTCAAATGGCCGTTAATTCTGATAAAAAATGTCGGCAAATCCCCTGAGAAGGACGAGAGAAAATAATCGGGGGGAAAGTCAACTCAATTTTAAAATAATTGTTGGGCTCCTCCATCACTCAAAAGAGAGAATGGAAGCGGATATACCGAAGGGGACGACACTGCTCATGGTGAAAAAGGGGATAGTTATCGGTACGGGCAGTATCGTTGGGAATGAGATAAAGAGGATGTTCGTCGTACGGGAGGAGCAGGGGAAGGGGTACGGCGGCATGCAGTTGGCGGAGTTCGAAAGGAGAGCGTCCGAAGCGTATTCTGATGTTGTTCTGGATGCATCGCTCGGCTCCTATGAAATGTACAGGCATCTGGGGTATTCTCTGCTGGAATATATCCCGATGCAATTGCCGGCCGGGGAATATTTGTGTTATTTCAGAATGTCCAAGAACATCGCATCGAAGGCGAAGTATCAAATCACCTATGACAACCGTTCCTTTCATCCCTTGAGCAGCTCGGTTGCCGGTGAGATTGACGCCGATACTATCTTCACGTATCATCAGCGGGATGATATCGTCTGGGCGGAATACTGCGGCGGCGCCATCGAGCGGGGATTTCTGGTCGGGACCGCTGATGTCAACGGAGTTATAAATTTCACCTGCGTACACATCAACAGGGAGCGGGATACGCGTACCGGTATCCGCACCTCGCGTCCAGAGATGCTCCCCGACGGCAGGATGCAGTTGCATGAAGAGTGGCAGTGGTCTGATGGTGATCGATCCCGCGGAGAGTCGATTCTCATTGAGAGGGAGTGATGATATAAACCCCGTAGCGCCCAGCGGTGAGTTCAGAGCTGCGTGCGATGCACGGATTATTCCTGTAGAAGACAGGGGCATTCTCAGAAGAGAGCTCGCGATATGATGATATCTGCAGAAAGAAATTCCCCGATGAAGTATATCGACAGCTGAAGCGAGCCTCTTACATGGAAAGAGAAAAGCTGGACAGGGAGCACGAAATATATCGGGCCGGGAAAGAGTACTGTGCCGAGAATCAGTGTTTCTATGTGTGGATGTTACTTGACAAGTTGCTGGGATCGGTGTGATGTTGATTATGTAAACTCGCCACTGTTCATGTTTAATATGCCTGGAGGTAATTCGGTGAAAAAGATATTGTTGATTATCTGTATCGTTGCAACCGTTTTTGCGCTCGCGACACCTTCCGAAGCGCTGGAGCTCATTGCAGGGGCGAAGATCTGGTATGCGAACTGGGTACCCTGGCTTCGTGATTCGGGTCAGACCGCTGGGGACCGCTATTTCGGCATGCAGAATGTGGAGACCGGCGGCGGCTGGATGTACGGCGTCAGCGCTTCGATGCGCTTTACCGATACCCTTAGCCTCAGCGTTGCCTATCTCTACGGTGTTCTCGATTCGAGCTTTGAGCATGAGGATCGGGGGATCGTCAACGGAGATGATATCGCGTTCTATCAGAACGGGACTGCGGAGATCACCCGGCAGGATCTCGATACGGCTCTGAACTATTCGATAACGAGCTGGCTCAAGGTCTTCGTGGGCTACAAGTATCAACCAATTGAATTGGATATCGATCAGGTTGGCGCCGAGCGGAATATTAGTGATAACAAACAGTACTTCAAAAAGACGACTCAGACTATCGAGATAGAGAATCACTGTCCCGCGCTCGGCTTCGGGGTCTCATTTCCGCTCACGGATACGTTTGTCCTGAACGCGAACGTCTCGCTCCTCTACCTGGCCGGTTCAATGGATTATACATTGAAGATGCTGTATTATGAGAATGCCGATATATCTGCTCCACCTGTCAGCAGTGACGATATCAAGGGTGAGATGGACCTCGACGGCTGGGGCTTCAGCATCGATCCCTCGCTGATGGTTCTCCTGAAGGGGAATATCATCCTCGTGGTCGGCTTCCGGTATCAGATGATATCGGTTGATGGAGAATACAAAACAATCGGTACCGGTGAGGAGATAACCTATACCGATATGCGGGATCATGTCTACGGCGCTTATCTGAGCGCCATGTACCGCTTCATGTAGCCCAGAAAAACGACAAATATAATATACACCTCATATGTTGAATGGTGGGAGATTAAGTGCTTGAGTAATGCTATACAATACTATACATTTTAATATAATATAATACAAATTAATACATGCTAATACAGTAGAATACATTTTAATATGATTAAATACAATGGGATAGTTGAGCTGTTCCATACGATATTGAATTTCGGGATTTTCTGTAACCGATTTTCTGATGGGCCTCTTTCTCTATACCGATATTGAAAAATAAGCTGTATCCGGAAGTCATGCTCAATGCCAATCGCTTTATGATTATTTGCAATCGTGACCGGTATGTACAAATCGAGCTCGGATTGTTCGGAGCGAAAAGCCGGGGAATAACCGGAGATACAATCGCACACGGTGAGTAATGTTTCTGGTGATGAGTTGAAAAAAGAGAGATTCGGAATGGACCTTTCAGAAGAAGAGCTCTCAAAGATGCACTGGAAGGAGCGGTGGGAATATGAAGCGGGAAGGGTTAATCGCGAGCTTTCCGCTCTGGATGAGGAGAAGCTTCTCCAGCGTATCGAGGGAGGGCATGAAGATGGATTCTTCCAGATCTGGCATGTTATCGGGGAAAAGGGAACTGTTGAGCGTTCGGCGATAGTTCTCTGGCAGTATCTGAAAGATCATCCTGGCGAGGGATATATGCTTCCCCGCTATCACTGTACCGCGGCGCTTTTTCAAATACTGGGGATGCCCGATCCGGAATGCAAGAACGAGCTCCGCTGCCGCGTGCAGTGGGATCATGCCGGCGAGGAGGAGCGTCAGAAGGCGCTCCGTGAGCTGCAAAATCTTATCCAGGGCAGAATATCCGGGGATGACGGTGACCATCGATAACCACACCTCTGCAGCAATAAATCACTTTTGTTATTTTCTGAAGCTCGTTCAGAGCTGCTCTACCCTGCACAGGAGCGATTTC
This sequence comes from uncultured Leptospirales bacterium, assembly GCA_964652955.1. Classification (GTDB taxonomy): domain Bacteria; phylum Spirochaetota; class UBA4802; order UBA4802; family JAKQUI01; genus CAZZCF01. The sequence goes on along the minus strand of CAZZCF010000017.1, from coordinate 34,918 downwards.
AACCCTGTCGATCCGGTAATGGGATCGAATGCCCGGTGATCGGTGAGGATGTTGCAGTTGCTCTCGGCAAATCCGAAATAGAGATGGACCACCCGCGGATCGATGCGATCGGTCACCTTCGCGGGACAGGTAATCCTTCCGCGCGGCGACTCGACACGAACCGTCATTCCGTTTCTGATTCCGAGCTTCTTAGCGGTTCGGGGATTGATCTCAAGGAGATTGTGGGGGCACTCCTTGCGCAATCCCGGAATATTGCGCATCATCGAGTGCGTGTACATCTCCAGCTTGGTGCCGGCTATCAGTATGAGCGGAAATTTCTTCGCCAGAACGGGTTGCGAGACGGGGCTCTCGGCCGGCTCGTGATACACCGGCAGAGGATCATGACCGTACTCCTTTAGCCGCTCGGAGTATATCTCGATTTTCTTCGAAGGGGTCATAAAACCGTCGAGGAGCGTCTCGTATTTTTTGTACATGTCGGGGTAGTCCCGCAGCTTGGTCATGCCGAGAATTTTTCTTAGGATTCCCCCGAAGAATCCGCTGAACTTTTTGTAGAGGATGGGGGGAATATCGATGATGATTCCCTCGGGATGCGCTCTGAGCTCGTCGACAGTGACGCCGAGCGGAGAGAGCTGATAGTCAATGGCTTCCTCCTCTGTCTTCCAGGGGAAGTACTCGGCGTATCCCATCTTCCTCCCGAGCTCGCAGAGGATCTTCCAGTCCGACCAGGACTCGCCGACCGGCTCGACCACCTTCGGACTGAGAACCAGCCGTGAGGTCTGATTCCATCCGTGATCGGCATGGGTATCGTAAGTGGTGAACCGCGTTCGCTCAAGGAAGGTGCATGCCGGCAGAACAATATCCGCGAGCTCCGCGGTGGGCGTCATGAACCAGTCGGTAACCACCAGGAAGTCCAGTTTCTTCAATGCCCTCTGCACAATATTCGTATTGGCACAGGTGAGGACGGGATTTGCTGCCATAACAAACATTCCCTTTACGAAATAGGGATTCCCTTCAAGGATTGCATCCCACACCGCGGGCGTGTGCGCGGAGGGCCAGTACTGAGAAAGCTTTGAATAGAGCGAGGTGTCTGCGCCGAGCTTTTTTGCTGCCATTTCCAGGGGCAGCTTCTCATAGAGCTTCAGGTCTTCCAGTCCCAGTGATATGGGAACGATGATGAGATTGCCACCCTTCACATCTATATTACCGGTAATGGCCATGAGAATGTTGATGGCGCGGATGGCACAGGAGGCGTTCGTATGCTGGTCAAGTGCGTTGCGCGGGCTGATGCAGGACGGTTTGTTCGTGGCGTACATACGTGCCATTTTTCGAATGGTCTCAGCGGGCACCCAGGTGATATCCTCCACCTTTTCAGGAGTATAGGATTCGACATGTTTCTTCAATTGCTCGAAGCCGTAAGTCCATTTCTGAACAAACTTTCGGTCGTAGAGGTCTTCAGTGATAATCACATTGAGCATGCCCAGTGCGAGCGCGCCGTCGGTGCCGGGCCGCAACTGTGCGTGAATATCCGCATCCTCCGCGTATGCGATACGGCGCGGGTCGATAACGATGAGCTTCACTCCCCTTTCTCGGGCTTCTCTCAGCGCAATCTCCTGCGGTTTATTCGTTGCCCGGGGGTTTCCTCCCCAGAGAATGATGCATTTCGTGTTGGGGATATCCGGTGGGACAACGGCGCCGAGATCGAAGTTGTACTGGAGAAAAACGCGCGGCATATGACAGACATAGCTCGGATTGGAAACATTCGGTGTTCCGATCAGGTTCGCGAGCCTCGGCAGAAAGCTGCCGAGAATATCACCGCTGTGATAGTGGCCGTGGATGAAATGTATCGCCTCGGCTCCATCTTCCTGCTTTATCTTCGACAACCGGTTCGCAACGGTTGTCAGGGCTTCATCCCATGAGATCCGCTCCCACTGTCCGGAACCCCGCTTCCCCTTCCGTTTCAGGGGATGGGTAAGCCGATCCGGGGTATAGAGTATTTCCAGCATGTGCTTGTCCCTGCTGGTGAGCTCTCCCTTGCTCTCGGGATCCTTCGGATTGCCGCTGATTTTTATTGCCTTCCCCTCAGTAAGCTCTATACGCATGCTGCACTGCGAGTGCGCATCCACATCGCTGATTGCAATTATGGTTCCGTCGGATGTTGGGAGGCTCCCTTCTCCCTCAAGCAGATTTGACGGTTTGAATTTGCATGAGGGGAGGAACTCCCCCAGGGTGATTGTTGCGCCGGTGAGAGCGGTCACTTTTATGAAGTTTCTACGGGTGGTCTGCATGGCGTTCCTCCTGATTCGTACAAAAGGATTTGCGTGCTTCAATGAGATGACATCGTGTTGATATTCCTCTCACGTGTCAATTGTAAAATATGAATAATATTCATGTTTGTCAACAAAAAATATGAGAAAAATTCATATTTTTTTTGACATTTCCGAGGGGGGATGCAAATTTATTAATTGGAGGTGAATATGAAGGTAAATAACAGAGTGCGAATCCCGAAGCAGGATCGAAGCATAGCGAAGAAGAACCGTCTTCTCGATGCCGGCATGGATCTCTTCATCTCGAAGGGATATGAGGAGACCAGCACCAGGGAGATTGCAGAGCAGGCCGGTGTTTCCGTCGGAACATTTTACAGCTATTTTGCGGATAAGAAGGCGCTCTTTATTGATATAATTAAGCGGAACAAGGATCGATCCATTGCCGCTATGCTTCAGCGTGCTGAGCGTTCGGGGAAACAGAATGATTTACCGAAAACAACCTATTCTCTTATAGAGGGTATCATGAAAAAGCGAGATCTGCCGCAGGCGTTCATGCGACAAGCCTATGCGCTCAGATGTCTGGATACGGAGGTTGAGCGCTTCTATCACAATGAGGAAAAGGTGACCCTGGAGCTGATCAGGGATGTTCTCATACGGTTTGAGGGCTCATTGCGGAAGGATGTCGATATTGCGGCGCGGATGGTGCTTATCACTCTGAAAGAGGTTATGAACGCCTACGCCATTTTTCAGCATGACATAAAGAAGGATACGCTGATCGATGAGCTCTCTGATATGATTGATCGATATCTCTTCCAATGAGCGAACAACTGAGAAGCTCATCAGCATCGCCCACCCTGATTTCAGAGACGATCTGATACGTGAGGCCGAGCGGATGAGAATATGGCGCCGATCAAATAAGATCGCGTGACAGCAAAATGAGCTCAAAACGCTCCCGCCAGCCTGTCTTCTGCCAGAATGATAGTGCGGTATTTGTCATAAAGACGAAGAGGTGACATTTCTTGATGCCCCGCTTCCGAAGGGCGATGATAGAGCGATTGACGAGTGCCGTGCCGATGCCGTTCTGGCGGAATTTCTGAGCGACCGCGAGGTGATGAATAGAGCCGCGCCGACTATTCTCCCCGCAGAGGATGGCACCGGCAATCGCATCATCCATTGCAGCGATGAAGCTGAGACCTGAATTTCGATTCAGAAAACGCTCTGTGCTTGTCTTATTATCAGCGCTGCTGAGCCCGATTCCCTCAGACTCCCCCCAGAGCCTTCTAACCGCATCGTAATGTTCGATCATCATTGTTTCGATGGCTGCTTTCATGGCGAATATTCCTATCAGACAGTATACAGGATGTAAAGGTATTTTACCGCTTTTATAGTGCCCTTCATATCCCGGCCTGAGAAGGGCGAATGCAGAGAATTTCACTTGATCATCTCTGCAGGTAATATACAGTGTTAATCATAGTGGCAATTTCTTGCGCGTCCGGTATTGATGGACGATATGGTAATTTAGTGAGAATTACTATAACAAAGAGATTTATAGAAGTATCCTTTTCTGGCTTCGTAGTTTTAAAAAGCGCCCGTAAAGGTTGCATGGGGAGTCGGTGCGTATTTGACGAGCCTATAACGAGAAGGGAGTGATATCTTATGAAAAGTTTAAGGAATATTTTATTATTCAAGATAGTGCTCGCCGCACTAATCTCAGTTGCCCTGATAGCGCTTTTCGGCATTCCCCTCGATCCTTCAGCACCGCCACTCGGGGTGCTCCTCTTTCCTGGGAGCGGCATATGGGAGGTTCCGGCCGGCTATTCATCTGAAGAGTGGGCTGTTGACGGGCTCGGAGATGATGTCACGGTGTACCGTGACGAGTGGGGAATTCCGCATATCTACGGGAAAAATCAGAACGATATCGCCTTTGCCATGGGCTACACACAGGCCGAGGATCGTCTCTTCTTTATGGATCTGGCGCGTCGCTTTGCGCGGGGGCAGCTCTCGGAGATTCTCGGACTCAGCACCCTCGGCACTGACATGGTGACGAAGAACAAGCTCCTCGAATACAGTGCCGAGAAGATGTATCACTCCCTGCAATCATCGTCCGATCCGGAGCATCGCGCCTATTACGAATACGTTGAGCGCTTTGTTCGGGGAGTGAACTTCTACGTAAAGACCCATCCCGATCTTCCCCTCGAATTCCGCCTGCTTGATTACGAGTTCAGACCCTGGACCAGCCTCGATTGCATGGCAATCGCTTATTTCATGCTCGAGGGCGGCCCCTGGGGATACTGGGATATTGACCGGCTCGTCGTTCTCTCGGCCTTTATCAAGAAGTATGGAGAGCACAATGGCGTTGAGTACTTTTCCCAGCTCTTCGGGAATCCGGGCGCGGGGATCATGCTTCCCCATCAGATTCCCGTCAATCCGGGATACGGGGAGTATCCCGATATCGTTTCAACCGGGAAGAGGATGGCACGCGCAAACAGAGAAGCATCCGATATACATGAACTCGCGGCGAATTTCTCCCGCTTACTTGCGGCAATTGAGGAGATGCCCTTTGAAAATCGGTATATTGATACTGCCTTTTCGGGATCGAACAGCTGGTCGGTGCACGGAAAGAGAACGAAGTCGGGAAAGCCGCTCGCCTGCTCCGATTCGCATGAGCCGTGGCAGCTTCCGAATATCTACTACGAAACCCATGTTGTGAATATGAAAACCGGCATGAACTTCTACGGCTACTATGTCGCAGGCGGAGCCGGCACTCCCGTTGATGGTCACAATCAGTATCTCGCCTATGGTCTTACCGTCTGCCACTGGGATCAGATTGACTGGTACTATTACGAGAAGGTTGACGATAACCACTATCTCTATCGGGGAAGACCGAAGGCGTACGAGGAGCCGATTACCGTTGATATCAAGGTCAAAGGGCGTGAGCCGGTTCAGCATACCGTCAGGCGGACGGTGCACGGCCCGGTCTTTTCCGATCTGGCGAAGGACACGCCCGCAGCATTTAAAAACCTCCCCGCGGCGTACAAGGACATGATCATCGCCGCCCGATGGCTCTCTCACGGCTCGCCGAAGGTGATCAAGCTGGGAACCTCACTCCTGGGGATGAGCGAGGCGCGGAACCTGAGAGAATTTCGAGAAGCGCTCGAGAGCTTCGAAGCTCCGCCGAATCATGTCACCTATGCGGATGTGGAGGGGAATGTCTACGTTCATTCCATGGGGGGCTTTCCGATTCGAGACAACAGAAACCTCCCCTCCTGGCATCTCGGGAACGGTTTTCTCCCCTATAACGGCTCAAAGGGTGAGGGTGAGTGGATCGGGATGGTCTCCTTTGAGGATCTGCCGCATACAAAGAATCCTCCCGGGGGATATGTGGTCGGCGCCAATCAGATTGCCGCGGGACCGCGGTACTTTCAAAAGCATGCCGGTCAGTTCCGCTACCGCGAGGGGTACCGCGCACGGCGTATCAATGAGGTGCTCTCCTCGCGGCACAATTTCACGGCAGGGGATATGATGAAGCTGCAGGCGGATGCAAAGAGCATCCGGGCGGAGGATTTTGTTCCCCACCTTCTGAAGGCGCTGGCGACAAAAAAGGAGCAGACGCCCCTCGAGGAGCGAACCTTTGATATTCTCACTGACTGGGATTTCAGAATGGACAAGGAAGCAGTGGCACCGAGCATATTCAAGGCGTGGGTGGAGTATTTTTCCGAGAATACCTTCCGAGATGAGTGGGCGATGCTCGGGCTGGACGATCGCCTCTATCCGCTGGATCCCATTTTGGAGAAGCTCGTTCGTACCGATCCCGGCTCGCACTGGTTCGATGATGTCAGCACTCCCGGGGTTGAAGGGGCCCGCGATATCATACTCCGCTCACTTGAAAAGGCGCTCGCTGCTCTCAAGGGCTATTTCAAAACTGATGATATATCACAGTGGAAATGGGGGAAGATCCATCAACTCCAATTCGTGCATATGACAGAGCTTAAAGCGCTCGCCTACGGCCCGGTGCCGATTAACGGCTCCTCCAATACGGTTACGGCGCCGCACAATACCCTGTTGCAGGAGGGCGAATTCAAGCCCGCGCATGTGACCCATGGCGCTCATCATCGCATGGTGGTCGACTTCGGCGATCTGCGCAACTGTCGCTCGGTTCTTCCCGGAGGAGTGAGCGGTCTCACAACGCTCGGTTCCCCCTATAATCAGTTCGACCTCTTCACGAGCGATGCCTATCACACCGAGCATTTCACGGCGGCGACGCCGGAGCGCTTCCTGCAGGAGTGTAAATCGGTGACGTCGGTTATTGTCTTCAGAAAGGGGGCAAGGTGATGAAAGTGACTGCAGTACTGCAACGATATGCTCGGTGGATGCCCGGTGGAGTGAGCTTTCTTCTCGCGCTCCTTTTTGCGCTGACTCCCTTCTGGTATCTGGTTCTCCTCGCCGGTGTCGCCGGCGGCTGGTTTACCCGGAAGATGCGCTGGGGGGCGCTGAGCGCGGCTCTGGGGGTCTCCCTTGCGTGGCCTGCTCTATATTCTGGTACAGGGCAGATGGACCCTTCTCGAGCAGGTTGGCGGGATAGTTATCGGTGGCACCGGAAAGGGGCTTGTGATTGCCGTGATTGTTGTCATCCTCGGCGGCATTCTCGGTGCCCTGGGGGGATATATCGGAAGCGGCATTCGATTGCTCGTCAGCTCCGAAATATCCGGCAAGGAGAGATGAGTATTCGGCGACCTCGTAAAAACCAGGGATAGTTTGCAGGAGTGCTATTTATCATGCTCGTTAAATGATGCTCCTGCTTGATGCGAACCTGTTGTATGGATTCAAAGTGATGTTAGAAGATTTGACGCGAAAGATATGGGCATGCGGTAACTCCCCCGAAGCACCTACTCCCTGGTACAGAGATACGTTATTGTTCTCGGCTGGGATGCCCTTTAGCCGGACCGGCTCAATGTGAATGTCGCGCGATACGTCGCCGGGGAGCTTGGAATTAGGGAGACTGTTCTTGCATTTTGAGTATCTCTCATATTCATACCATTTCTCGACTTGATACTGCCGTATATCATCGATACGCCGTGCTTGTTCAGATCCATACTCTCCCTTAAATTATTTGACACCGGTGAACAGCTTCAATATAATGAGTTTCAATATATCCTTTTATCACAACAGATCATTCTCTCTTCAATGGTCACCTTCATGAAAAAACGAATTGCCGACAGAGAGCACTGTTTCAAAAATATCATGGCCTGGGCAGAGATAACAGCACTCTGCCTTGAGCTGAGAAAATCGGTCCTGAAACGGAAGCGTGGAATTGATGATGATGAAGAGCTGACCAGAATGGTTTTCTCGGAAATAGTTCTCATGAAGGAGAAAAAGTGGGAATCAGTGAATCACTGATTGACCATCTGCGCATTATCCTGAGAGCGCTGCAGGAAATAGGTGTTGACCATGCCCTCGCGGGAGGGCTTGCTTTCAGTGCTCTTGTCGAACCGCGGGCCACGGTGGATATCGATATGATCATCATGCTGAAGGAGGAAGAAACGAAAAGCTTTTTTCCACTGCTGGAGAAATACTTTGACACCCTGATTGTTCACAGCGAACCTCTAAGATTTCAAGCGGTGACAATATGGCGAGCCGTAAGCGTTCAAAACAGTCGTGAAATTATTCTTGATTTTATGCTTGCTGAAACCCCGTTTCACCGGAATGCAATTGAACGGGCCATGGAGCTCGATTTTTTCGGACTGAGACTCAAGGTTGTCACGCCGGAAGACCTTATCATTCTAAAAAAATGCGCTCATCGTCCGCAGGATATGCTCGATATTGCCACCATATATAAATACTTCGGCGATGATATCGATGACGATTATATTGAACGGTGTATGAAGGAACTGGATATCGACGAAATATAGAGTACAGCAATCCCACCGTACAATGCGCTCTGCGTGCATTCTGCCCGTCAGCCGTACCGGCTCAATGTGAATGTCGCGCGATACGTCGCCGGGGAGCTTGAAATTACAGTGACGATTCCCTTTCCAAACTGTGATTGACTTTTACTGCATTCGTGTTTATGATAAGGCATTATGCCTCGAGACGAGCCCCGGAATGGAGTCCATGCTGCTATAAACAGCAGAGGGGGACACCTGCGATGCGGGCTCACCATGTAACAGAATACTCCGTTGCCGCTTGCATCGACTGCGATACAACCGGCAGCATGCTGCGGGGTCATTTTTTTCTCTGTTCATCCACTCTGGAAAAGTATAACCAGTGAATCTGTATGATTTCATCGTCCTCTTCTCCTCCGGAGTCGCCGTTCTGATGGTACTCAGCCTTCTGATGCGCCCTTTGAAATTCCGAAATGCCGTGGTATCAATTCTCCTGCTCTTTGCCGGTTATATGCAGTTCTTTGCATATCTCTTCGAATCGAGAATGATATTCGATATGCCCCATATACTGTTCATGCAGTTGCCGGTGGGATACTCGCTGGGGCCGCTCTTCTACTTATACGTGCAGAGCATCATCAATGATGCGAGGAAGATGCAGATACGGGATTGGCTGCACTTTGTGCCCGTGGGAACGATGCTTCTCTAATTTCGATCTTGAAGATGTGGCTGAAGGACTCGGGGCAGGTGCTGTTCTCGTGATGAAATGACCGGACTGGATTTGCCGGTTTTCCGTGTTCAGTATGCCGATCCTGCATGCCTACAGGCCTGCCCGAACAGCGCGCTTTCAAAGGATGATGCATGATGTGAAACTATAAAGAGAGGAACGAATTATGCGACAGAAAAATAATGGAGAGGATCCGGGAATAGAGATGCAAATCAGCGATCAATGTATTGCCTGTGGTAAATGTGTTGAAGTTTGTCCCATGGGGGTATTGTCATATGAAATTGGCCCTTCACCATCAAAGAAACCGATAATTACCGATCCGTCAGTATGTATTCGCTGTGGACAGTGCATTGCTGTATGTCCAAAAGATGCTATTGCAAATAGCCATCTTGTATTGGAAGACTTTCCGGAAATAGATACCGCGCCAAACGTAGAATGGAATCAGTTTATCGCATTAACCCGT
>CAZZCF010000017.1:0-25575 GCA_964652955.1 uncultured Leptospirales bacterium | reverse complement strand
CGCAGCATACGGAATTTTTCAAATAGAAAGGTTCGGCGAGAATTAATAGAGAAAATATTGGATGAATCGACGCGATATACTCCAACCGGGCATAACCGGCAGGCGACAGAAATTCTGATAATTGAAGCAGAGAATCTAAAAAGGATACGTGATGAAATGAATTCACTAATACTGCGATTGAATAAATATTTGAAATTCACCCGTTGGATTTCCGATGTGCTGAACCTTCAGTGGAGGCAGATGCGTCTCTGGAAACGGATGATCGAATTGAGAGTGGACCCTTCCACCCGTAATGCGCCTCTTGCGCTGCTCTTCATCACGGACAACCGTGTGAAGGAGAGTGAAATAGACGCTTCGATTTTATCATATCAGACGCTCCTGTCGGCTGAAATTCTTGGATTGCAATCGTGTTATTTTGGAGCGCTCAGGAATTCCATGCCATATTCCAGAAAGCTGCGTAAACTTATTAATTTACCACCACATCGGATAGTGGTGTGCGGGCTTTTATTGGGCTATGCGAAAATAGAGTATCGAAGGCTTGTCAGCCGAAAACCCTTGAAAGTATATGAATAATAAATTGTGCAGAAAAAAGGTCGTAGAAATGTCTTAACTGCAGATAACGAGCTGTGGGGAAAGCGCCAATCAATTGACCTCATATTGATACAGTTTAAATTTTTACAGTCCTCAAAATGATAGCGTCCCAATGCGTATTCAATGTTACCTTCCCAAGCAGATACTCCGTCGGGAAAAGCACCGTAGATTTATTCCGGATCTTCCATAACTTTCCTAATTCCTCACGGTTCGGAAAGCATTATTCCATGTGAAATTGCGCATCGTGAGGTTCAGGGCTTTGTATCCAATTACGCGAAGAGTGTAACACCGGTTCGAGGAAGACCGGGGATTGGCTTGAATCCTCTCTGTTGCATTCGGGTGGGATGGTTGATAATGGTGCGCGGAGGGAGCGGGTATGTATTGTATTACGATACCGTATGCATTAGACATATTGTGACATTTATTGACTAAATAATTATTGACAAATTGAGCGTTTTATGCAATGTGAGAAGAGAAATTATTGCTCAATACTTTCTCCTTTTTGTTCTGCGCACAGGTATAATGCAGCTCCGAGATAACCTGTAATGGAAACGGGCATATGAGAGAATGGATTATGGAGGCCTCTAAAAACCGGTATTTACATTGATCCTCAATTGCACGTGCTGGTTTTATCAAACATCGAGCCCACAGCGACACGATGTTGCGCATGTCGGTGTGCACAGGATATGCGAAAAAAAGCCGGCCAAGGAACATCATATTAATAGCTTTTAGAAGTCCCTTTGTGTTGCTTTGATATACGGTAAAGGGATTCACTGTAAATAATCATAAAACAAGGAGCACTTATGACAGTTTCAAAAAAAATCGTATTAATGGTCATCATCCCCTCCATAATTATCTCTCTTGCGATATCGGGTACTATTCTGTTTATAAATTTAAAGAGCTCCATCAGGGATAACATAAAAGAAAATGTTCAAGATATTGTTAAATGTTACGAAACGAATATAGCATTACAGCTCAATAGTGGAGCCAGCAGGGAAGAGACGCTCGAGAGAGTGCGTGAAATTTTTAATGAGAAGATCGTTATTGGGAAAACAGGTTTTCTTTTCATAGTCGACCGTGCGGGCAACATGCTGGTTCATAAAAAGGTCGAAGGGGAAAACTGGATAAACAGACCACATATAAAATATATAGTTGAACATAAGAGCGGATTTCACAGATACCTGTCTCCGGAAACGCACACCTACAAAATAGCTGCTTTCAGATATATTAGAGAAGCAGATCTTATTCTGGTTGCGTCTTCTTTCGAAGATGATTTTCTGGCTGCACCGTTGCGTCAGCTGATTATTTCGATGATTTTCATTTCCATAATGTTCATATTAATAGCAACAGCCATATCGCTGATTACAACGTATTACATCATTAAAAAACCGCTCAGTCATGTGGAAGCGATCGGATCTTTAATTAAATCGGGTGACCTGTCAGTCGATATTGCAGTAGAGAGTAAAGACGAGATAGGTAAATTTGTTTTTGTAATTGCTGATTTTATCAATGAAATAAAAAACATCATTTCAAAAATCGTCGGTATGTCAAATCAACTCACAAATGAAACGTCTGAGCTGTCAAATAAATCAGTTACTTTCACCAGTAATGTCCAAAATCAGGCAGCGGCTGCAGAAGAGATAACCTCTGCGATTGAGGAAAAAAATTCAGGTCTCGAGAGTATTGTTAATAATTCCATGAAACAGTATGAAAGCATGGAATTGTTAAGTGATTCGATGCGTAAACTCAATACTGCAATTGATGAAATAAATACCGTATTGGCAAGCACCGCAGATACATCATCAGAAATTGCTCAGAAGGCGGGAACCGGTGAGGATTACTTAAAGAGCATGAAGCTGAGCATGGATCGGATTATTGAAAGCTCAGGTGAAATTAATGCCATTGTTGGCATTATCAATGATATTTCGGATCAGATAAACCTGCTTTCTCTCAATGCGGCGATTGAAGCTGCCCGGGCAGGTGATTATGGGAGAGGCTTTGCCGTTGTTGCTGATGAAATATCAAAGCTTGCAGATCAGACTGCTTCAAGTATAAAGGATATAGAGAATCTCATTGCTTCAAATGATACGGAGATTCACCGGGGGCAGGATAGTGTTGTCGGTTCAATTGATGTCATAAGTGATATAATTAATGGAGTAACGTCCATAAATACGAAAATGACCAATTTACTCAGTCAGAGAGAGAAACAAGTTGAGGCAATGAAACTCGTCAATACAGAAGTTGAGAGCGTTAAAAATCTTTCAAATGAAATCAAAGTTTCTATACATGAGCAGAATCAGGCATCTCATGAAATAATAAATGCTGTTTCCAATATCACTAATTTAAGTCAGGACAATGCAGCCTTTTCAGAGGAACTCAGTACCGTTTCGGAAGAAATATATGGAGTTGCTGAGAATTTGAATGAAATTGTAAATTTCTTTAAAATATAATATACCGCCCCTCACCGGTATTTTCTCACTGCTAACTGATGATCATATCTGCTCACTCGCTACCGGTCACCTGCCACTCGTACCTACTTCACTTTCCGCTCAACAATACGCTCGTCGCCGCGGACAGTATCGCAGAGAAGGGGCGATTCCGGATCATAGCGGGCATAGTTCCGCTCGACGCTTTTCCGGTCGAAGTTTGCGTAGCAGTACCGGCAGCCGTGAAGGCAGGTGTTGTAGGCGCCGATGTCGATGCTTTCCACGCAGCGGCAGGCGGGCCGCTGCGATTTGTCCTTTTTCCCGATAAAGGGCCTGCCGGTGATGCGGGAGATGAGCGCATCGTCGATGCATTTGCCGGGGGGTATGATGTCTGCGAGGGTCTCATCGGAGCAGATCGCGAGGTCAATATTGTTGTGTTGTGCGATTGTCTGCAGTGATTGCGCAATGCTCTTCTTCGTTGTATCATCCGGCTCGATTATGCCGAGTCCGCTGAGATTTCGCCTGCATTTCTTATAAAGGGTGAGAAAGCTTATGATGCATTTCCCGGTGTATCCCCGCAACCGCTCTGCGATTTCTTCAAAGCGCTCGTAATGATAGGCGGGATCGATGCTTCTGCTCAGGAGTATGGGATCGTATCTCCAGATGACGCGCTCCTTCCCGACCCGGTTGGCGAGCTTCAGGAAGGTGTCAATAATTTCGGTCACGGGGGGGAGGTGAACTTCGATCTCCCTTCCGTAAGGATTGACGGTGAATAAAAAGTAGTAGGGTATTCCGAATGCGTCGACTGTATCAAGCGCCTGTAACATGTTCAGGGGATTCTTGGTCCAGAAGACCATGCAGTCGATGAGCTCATGCTCCAGGGCGATTCTGCTCACGAGGCGGTTTATCGGATTGCGGACGAGCACATATCCCTCCTTCAGCCTGTTTAAGAGCCACTCGCTGTAAAAAGCCGGTATGTCGGTTCGTCTGCTCGCGCTGATTATCACCCTGTTAACACCTCTCTTCTTCAGTCGGGATTAATCGATCTTAAAAATCCTTCTCGCATTATCGCGGAGAAAGAGCCTCCTGGGTTCGTCATCGAGCCCCAGTGAGTCGAGATCCCTGAGGCATCTGGCAGCGGTGAGCATCGGGTAATTGGTGCCAAAGAGAACCTTCTTCTTGCCGTTCCCCTTCATGTAGTCTACCAGCTCGGCCGGGAATCGCTTTGCAACATAAGCGGAGGTGTCGATATACACGTTCGTGTGTTTCGTCGCAACGGCAATCATCTCAACGGTCCAGGGATAGCCGATGTGCCCTCCCAGGATCATCAGCTCGGGGAACTCGAGGGCGATCACGTCGATGTAGGGAATGGGCCTGCCCGGCTCGGAGGGGCAGAGCGGGCCGGTGTGCCCCACCTGAAGGCAGACCGGGATTCCCAGCTCGATGCACTCGGCGTAGAGGGGATAGTAGCGGCGGTCATCGGGGGGGAGATTCCAGTACCACTGTACTATTCTGAGCCCTTTGAAACCCATCGCGCGAACGCATCGCCTGAGCTCGCGTATCCCCTCCATCGGCCGGTACAGGTCGACCGAAGCGATTCCGATGAGGCGGTCAGGGAATTGCCTGACCAGTAAGGCGACCTCGTCGTTCGAGATGAGCGCTCCTCCCGGCCCCCACCATGCGCAGATGAGCCCCTTCTCCACGCCGGCTTCGTCCATCGACTCGATTGTTACTTCAAGGGGAATCTCGTCGGTGACTTGTTCGATACCCATCCATCGGCGGAGTGATTCGAACATCGGATGATTGATGAATTGCACTGTCGGATGCTGCATCCAGACATCAATGGCAATGTATTCTTTCATATTACCTTCCCCTTCATTGAGGTGATGTGCAGGCGTGCATATTTTATCAAGCAGTGTCCTTCATGTTCTTTTCGCATGCTTTGAGATTGCCCAGTATCTTCCTGAGATTTTTCTCAAATGCATCAATTTCCCGTGAGTTGAATCCCGCATAACATATCTCAATCATCGCCTTTGAGACCTTCACGTAGCTGTTCTGAAGCGCCCGGTTCTTCTCGGTGAGCCGTATGAGAATCTTTCGCCGGTCCCCGCGTGAGGGGACACGAACAATATGGCCGGACTCCTCGAGCCGATCCAGCATAATGGTCAGGGTCGATTTGCTCAGCGATGTTTTCTCGGCGAGCTCCTGTATGGAGATATTGTCCTCCTGCCAGAGGACGAAGAGGATTCTCCCCTGAGCGGGTGAGATCTCGTTGAGCCGATGTTCTCTGAGGAGGCCGGAGAATATTCTCCCCCCCAGTTGATGTATCTGTGCAATGAGAAAGGCGCCTTCCCGTTCGAGCTTCATGACGGTATCTCCTGCTGGCATAAGGAATGCAAAAGAATAGTTTTAATTAGTACTATACTATTTAAAACAGTTAATTGCCCTGTCAATGATTTTTTCTGATGGGATGAAAATATGGTTTCTCTTCAAATGTCATTGCGAGGAGCCACTGGCGACGAAGCAATCCCAATTGATTACAATTTCGGTTACATTAACAGAGATTGCTTCGCTTCGCTCGCAATGACATAACTTATAATCATCATTACGAGAAACGATAAAACATTTTTTTTCATAATACTTATTAATGTGCCGTATTTTATTTCTTGATAATTTCTAAAACTATCATATGATCGATATAGGATAGTCGGTGACAACGAATGTGATCGGTATTATCGCACTCGTAAAGAAAAGCACTGCCGGAACTGGTATCGACGGAATACTCTCACCGCTGTACTTTTTCTTCTGCTTCGCTGCCATGCTTTCCTTTATCAGCCCGAACAGCTCTGACCATTTGCATCATCGCTGTCCATTCAGCATCCTGCGGGGGGAGGAGGCGGTTCTGGGGATTCCTCTGACGCTCCCTTTTTTTTCAGGGGGCTTTCCGGTTGCGTTGCCGGCGTTGTGACTTGGATGGCTCGACGGTGTTCGCTCACCGGGTCATCACCCTTCGGGAGACAGTGGTATCTGCTTACATCGGTTTTCAGTTTTTCAATTTTTTTCACAGGAAGTGTCGGGATACTTATTCTGTATCGATTATTCGGGGAGCTGCTCAGATATGCACTTTACCATGCTGATAATTCTGCAGTGTGCCGGTCGCCCTGACAGAATGAGTTCTCAGTAATTTCGCCATGCCGGAATGGAGGGGTAGGAGATGCGAAAGCTTAACTATGATCAGGCACGATATCTCAAGAAGCTGGCGCACGGGTTAAAACCGGTGATACAGATTGGGAAGCGGCGGCTCGCCGAATCGGTCATGCAATCGATTGAGAGAGCGCTCGATGACCATGAGCTTATCAAGGTCAAGTTCGTCGACTATAAAGATGAGAAGCGAGAGCTTTCTGGGCTCATCGCCGAAAGAACGGGAAGCATCGTCGTCGGAACAATCGGCAATGTCAGCATCCTCTACCGGGAGAATCCTGATGAGGAGAAGCGAAAGATACACCTCCCGACGTGAAAGGACATGGCTATCTCATAAATACATCAATGACTGTCCCCATAAAGAGGACGGGCACCACGTATGAGTTTATCTGCATGATCTCTTTGCTGACTGCTTCGTAATCCTCCTTGCGACTGAGGAGCTGTTGCCGTGCAAAGATGAGGGCGACGCACGCCAGCGAAACCCAGTAAGCGATATTCATTCTGACAAAAATCCCTGCAGCGATAAATGCGCTCAGAGAGAAGAGATAGGTTATTAGTGATATGATGAGTGCCTTCTCTTCACCCATGCGAGTTGCGAAAGAAGAATCCCCTTCCTGACCGGTAGCGGTACTGTTCTTGCTGATGTGAATTATGTCAATGCCCGCAAACCACATCATGGTAGCAAAGCCAAGAATAAGCGGCACGCTGTTTAATTCATCTTTCACAGCGAGGGAGCCTCCCGCCGGTATCAGTCCCATGAGGAAGCTCCGAAAAAAGTTTCCTGTTGAGGTAAATCTCCTGACGAAGGGGTAGGCGATTATCATCAGGAGTGCACAACAGGAGAGGTAGAGGAAGCTTTGATTGATCAGGAATGAGGTTGTTATCAGGATGAGTGATGAGATGACTGCTCCTCTGAATGCAGCGCTCTGCACAAGTCCACGGATTCCGATCCCCTGTTCTTTCATCCCGACCGTTCTCGCGTCAATCAGGGTGTTGACAACCTTTACAATCAGCCTTCCGGAGATTCGAGCCGCTCCAATGGCTATCGCGACCCCGATCCAGAGGATGACGGTGCCACCGCCGGCAAAGAGTATGCCTAGAAAGGCCAGGAGCAGATCTAAGAAAATGTGTTCAGAGAGGGTCTGTTCTTTCGGTCCTGTATATTCCATATGGGTTTCAATCCTACGGGAGGAGCGAAATTTTGCAACAAGTAATTTCATTCCATTAATCGATTCGATGCGCCCTTCTGTTGATTCAGTTTACTGAAGGATGTGCAGTGCCGTGAAAAGTATTTATCCTTGACCGTTGAGTGGACAGGTAAGAAGGTAAGAGCTTGTTGTGGAAAAACTGCATTATTATTGCTGAGAGCTCTATGGATGATTTCCCCGTTGAGATCACTTTCAAGGTAATATGTCGTAACATGCCCGATCTCCGGGGTATGATACGAAATCTCATCGACGAACACCGCCTGAAGCCGGAGATAAGCGAGCGGGAGAGCAGTGGGGGGAGATTTATATCATTCACCATAACGGCACTTTTCCCCTCGGAAGAGGTTTTGAACAGCATCTGTTCTCGGATAGCTTCTCTTAACGGGGTGCTCACGATGTTCTGAGTTGTTCCCCGCATTCCGCTGCGGAATCAGATCGCTCTATTCACCTCGCCATTGAAAATACAGAGGGAATTCCCCGTAACCTTGCCGATCATCACGATGTTGTATCTCCGGGCGAGGTCGATAGCAAGGCTGGTCGGTGATGCCTTTGAGATGATCACCGGAGCAGCGGCATAGAGGAGCTTGTAGATGATTTCGCTGGATATTCTGCCGGTTGACAAGATCAGCTTATCCGAAAGGGATACTCTCTTTTCATTCGCATAACCGATTATCTTGTCAATGGCGTTATGCCTGCCGATTTCATCGAAGAAGACAAGCTCCTGCCCGTCGGCACGGTACAGCGCCGCGCTGTGAACTCCCCGCGTTTTCTTATGGAGCTCTGATGCGTGCAGGAATGTTCTCATGCAGGTGAGAATGATCTCCGGCATGATGCTCGGTGCGGCAAGGTGCCTGGCGGGGGGCGCTTCGGATCTGCCGTGACCGCCTCCCGATACGATTGAGTGAATCCTGAACAGCCTTTCCGGAATTGCATCGTTCTGTTCAATTTCGACATTGATCTTCAGGGAATCGGTGTCAATCGAAAGCTCGCGAATCTCGTCTTTTGAGGTGATAATTCCTTCGGTGATGAGGTGCCCGACGGCGAGCACTTCGAGGTCAGAGCCGGAGCATGCGATGACCACATAGGGATTATCGTTGATGCTGAGTGTTATCGGATACTCGGCGCTCACGCTGAGCTCAATCGGGGTGAAACTCCCCTGCGCATATTGCATCGCGGTGATGGTTACCGATTCAGGAAGTTCCATTTCCACTCTCGGTTGAATACTTCTCGTAAATCTCCCGATATGCCTTTCGGGCGAGACGAATGCAGCTCGGATGCCGTGAGGGGATACCTTTTGCCAGCTCGGCGAAGGCCATCTCTGTTATGTCAAGAGCATCTTCCATTCGCCTGCCGCATGCGGCTTCAATGAAAACCGAAGTTCCTGAAATGGCATATCCGCAGCCGTACACCTTTGTTTTTATATTTGCGATGCATCCGAAATCGTCCCTTTGCATCATCATATTCGCACTATCATTGCAGATGTCGCTTTTCGCCATGGCTTCGCAATCGGGTTTCTCGAGTACGCCAATGTTTCGGGGATTGATAAAGTGATCTTTTATAATCTTGTTCATTGTTATTGAACGGCTACTGTGCCATTCCTGCGATGGCGCCGGTGCTCCAGGCGAACTGAAGGTTATATCCCCCGCTATCACCATCGATGTCAAGAAGTTCTCCGGTTATGTAGAGATTTTTAACGATTCGTGACTCCATGGTGGCAGGATCGATTTCATCAACCGCTACCCCGCCGGCAGCAACCACCGCTTCACTCCATGAGCGGGGCTCGCCGGGCACAAGCCGGAGCGCCTTCATGGTCTTTGCGATGGTCTCTTTTTCGATCTCCTTCAGCTTTGCCACCCGCTTCTCGGGATCGAGTCCCATCACGTGCAGGAGGACAGACGGCATTCTCTGGTGGAGAAGGCCGGAAAGGCTGAACGAAACAGTTTTATCACCGTCGCGCCATAGAGCGAACAGAACGCCCCGCAGTTCATCGGCGGTCAGCTCGGGGAAGAGGTCAATCAGTATAACTGGCTTTTGTCCCTGAATGACGTTCTCGTTTACAGCCCGCGATATATCGAGCGCTGCCGGACCGGAGATGCCGTATTTCGTGAAGAGGAGCTCTCCCTCTGATTCTGCGATTGCTCGTCCATCGAGTTCAACCCGGGCGCCGCAATCCCGTTTGATTCCCTCGAGCCGGTGGATGATTTTCAGCGGTATCGTAATCGGAAGGAGCGCAGGGAAGGGCTCGTGAACGGTGTGGCCGAGAGAAACGGCGAGGGTATAGCCAATATGCGATGCGCCAACCGGTGGATAGGCACAGCTGCCGGCGGAGAGAATTACTGCGTCAAAGGAGTGATGCTCCCTGCCGGCAGTAATAACGGTGAGCTTCCTTTCGGGAATGATCCTGTCAATTCTCCGATGTACTTGTATTGCAACTCCCCGCCTGCGCAACTCGTATTCGAGCATCGATACCACCGTGGAAGCCTGAAGGGATGCCGGGAAGAGCCTGCCCCTGTCCTTTTCGACAACCGGTATACCGATGCGCTCGAAAAAAGAGAGGGTCTCGTCAAGACCGAAACGGGAGAAGAGGTTGAGCACGAACTTCGGATTCCTCCCGTGATAGCGGGTAACATCCAGTGAACTGTTGGTAAGATTGCATCTGCCGTTTCCGGTAACGAGAATTTTACTACCGATTTTTTTCTGCTTCTCGAAGATGACAACATCAGCATGTTCCGATGCGAAGAACGCTGCAACGAGACCCGAAGCGCCGCCTCCGATCACGGCGATCCTTTTCATGGGTTCGATCCTTTTCCCTTCACGTTTATCACCTATGAAATCGGTGCAACCACATAAGACGTGGTTATGGTTAGTATTAAAAATGGTGCTGTTAATTATTTTCAATCATAAATTTATGGGCACCGCTAAAAACCGGTATTTTCATTTATCCAAATTGTAATTACCGGTTTTATCAGGCAGGGTGCATACAGCGACACGATGTCGCGCATGTAAGCGTGCACAGGATGTGAAAAAAAAGCTGCCCGGGGGGATATCACATTAATAATTTTTAGGAGTTCCCTTTGTTTACTCAAAATGTTGATTGTGGTATTCCGTGCTTTCCGCATGCATGAAGGTATCGGTTTGTATAAATATTTTTTTCATATGTCATCCTGTTCCATCAGATTCGCAAAAAAAAATTGAACGGTGGCTTTTTTGCTGCTTAGATAATAATCTTAATACTTAATAAATTATAAATAATCAGACAGAACACAAGGTTACGAGGAGGAGAGCATGTACCGTTTCAAAAAGATACTGGTGAACTTGGCACTCGATGATCAGGATGAAGCACTCTTAAACTATGCGGCAAAGGTAGCGGACCTTGCGCAGTCGGAGAAGATCTACGTCGTTCATGTGGCGGAGAGTCTGGACCTGCCTGAAGAGGTTAAGAAGGAATATCCGTCCATGCTTGGGCCAACCGATGAATTTATCGTTGCCGATATCGAAGAGAAGGCACAGTCGTATCTGAAAGCCACGGAAAAGACTACTATCGACATCAGCGTGCCGCACGGGAATCCTCTTGATGAGCTCCTGCGACTTGTGACGCAAAAAGACATAGATCTGATTATCACCGGCAGAAGACCCGAGGTCAGGGAATCGGGTACTCTTGCGGAGAAACTTACGCGAAAGGCACCCTGTTCAGTTCTTACCGTTCCCTGCTGCACCACCGGTGATTTTCATAATATACTCCTGCCGGTGGATTTCTCGGAACATGCACGGTATGCTGTCGATGTCGCTACGGCATGGGCGAAGGCCGCAGGAGCCAAATCTATTAATGTCATAAATGTATACAGAGTTCCCATGGGGTTCTACAAGACCGGAAAAAGCTACGACCAGTTTGCCGAAATAATGAAGAATAACGCTCGCAAGGAATATGATACCTTCATTCAGGATATTGATCTCCGAGGTATTACCCTCACGCCGAATTTCATACTAAATGACAGTGTCAGCAAGGGTATCCTGGAGACCCTTGACGATCATAATGTTGACCTGCTGGTCATGGCATCGAGAGGGAGGAGCGACGGAATTGCGTCACTTCTGGGAACAACCACCGAAAGAGTGCTCAGCAAGACGGATACACCCCTTCTTGCGGTTAAAGAGAAAGGCAGCGGGAAGGGCCTTTTGCAGATGCTTCTTGAGTTGTAGAGGTGAATAATCGATGAAGCTCATGGAGAAAATACTGCTGGCAACCGATTTCGGGAAGACTGCCGGTGAAGCGGCGAAGGAGGCTGCTGCGCTGGCAGAAGAGTTCGGTTCCGAAATCATTCCGATTCATGTCATTCCTGATCTCGATGTTCCAGCGGTTAACATGAAAATGGTGAAGAGCGCCGCGGAGAAGGAACTTCGCCGGATCTCTTCCGATTTGTCCGAAAGGGATTTCAAGGTGCACAAGCCCCTGCTCCTGAAAGGGAACCCTTTTTACCGCATCATCAATCAGGCAGAGAAGCACGACGTCAACGTTATCTTGATGGGATCGGGTGATAAGCGGGCAGGTGACTCGGTTAAGCTGGGAACGACTGCCGAGAAGGTCATACGCAAGTCACTGAAGCCGGTGTGGATTGTTAAATCGTACGGAGGAATCAAAAAAATAGTGTGTCCGGTGGATTTCTCATCTCCCTCCAGAAGAGCGCTTAAAAACGCGATACACCTGGCACGTGTCCTATCTGCTGAGCTTACCGTTGTGCTGGTTATCAAGAGCTTTTCAGGTGTTCTGAAGGGGATAAGCGATGATCTGATCCGGTCAATGCAGAAATCATCGGAGCAGAAGAATCTCCCGCGGTTTGAAAAGTTTCTTAAAGGGTTCAATTTCCACAACGTGCGCTGGAACAAGGTTATCCGGCACGGTATTCCACACCAGGAGATTCTGGATCAGGCAATTAAATTGAAGGCAAACCTTATCGTGATGGGATCGGTCGGTGCAAACGCGACACGGCTTTCATACATGGGTAACGTTGCCGAGAAGGTGCTCAGGGAAGTGCCCACCTCCATTATTACCGTGAAAGCGGAAGATTCGGTGCGGTTGCGTTTCGAAGCAGAAATGAAAGACATTCATGCCTGTGCCGAGCAGGGAGAAAAGCTCCTCAACCTTGGAATGGCAGAAGAGGCCATTAATCACTTCAATCGCTGCCTGACTATAAACTCGCTCTATGCACCTGCCTGGGAGGGTATTGCAGCTGCCTACAGCCAGATCGGAAAGGATGCCGAGGTGAAAAAATACATGGAAAAGGTAAAGGAAATACAGGACGAATCTCTCGCCCGAAGAATAAGTGCAGAGATGCTCACAAAGAAATTCAGGAAATAAATGTAATATCGAAACAGGGGTGCAATGGAAACGCTGATTTCTGAACACTGGCATCACCTTGAAGACGGGGAAGTTGTACACCTTCTCAAATCCGACAGAAACAGAGGCCTTGATTTATTCGAGATCAAGCACCGTCAGGAACATTTTGGGCCCAATGCCCTTACGGCAATAAAGAAGACAAGCCCGCTCTTGCAGTTTCTGTTACAGTTTCATCAACCCCTTGTCTATATTCTTCTCGTCGCCGGTGCAGTCACCGGTTTTCTGGGAGAATGGGTGGATGCTGGGGTTATACTAGGCGTGGTGTTGGTAAATGCTGCTATAGGCTTTATACAGGAGTCAAAGGCGGTGAAGGCCATCGAGGCACTGGCGAAAACCATAAAAACAGAAACGACCGTAATCCGGGAGGGGAAGAGACAGGCGATCAACGCTGCCGAGATCGTTCCCGGAGATATTGTGCTGCTGCAGTCCGGCGATAAGGCACCCGCTGATATGCGATTGCTCCATGTGAAGAACCTGCAGGTTGATGAATCCGCCCTGACGGGTGAATCGGTTCCGGTACAGAAGACGATTGGCGTTCTTCCCAATGATACGATGCTCGCGGAAAGAAAGAACATGGCCTATACCTCGACCTTGGTGACCTATGGGCAGGGAACCGGCGTTGTTGTGGGCACCGGGGATAAAACCGAGATTGGGAAAATATCACAGCTCATCAGCGAGGCGAGTGAACTTGAGACGCCCCTTACGAAAAAGATCGCCCGATTCAGCCTTATATTGCTCTTTGTCATTATCGGTCTCGCCGGTGTCACCTTCGCCATTGGGGTACTTCGCGGTCAGTCAGCTTTTGAGATGTTCATGGCTGCTGTGGCGCTGGCCGTGGGCGCTATCCCTGAGGGTCTTCCCGCCGCATTGACAATTACCCTGGCAATCGGAGTATCCCGAATGGCAAAGCGAAACGCCATAATTCGCAAGCTGCCAGCGGTTGAAACACTGGGCAGCACAACGGTCATCTGCAGCGATAAAACCGGAACCCTGACAGAAAACAAGATGACCGTTGTTGAGTTATTTGCAGCAGCCACTCCCTATTCAGTAACCGGAACCGGTTATGATTCTACCGGTACATTTATCCTTGAGGGAGAGGTGATCGTCGCCGGGGAGTTCCCCGCACTCAGAGAGTGTCTCCTTGCAGGCCTGCTCTGCAATGATAGTGCCCTGACGGAAAAAAACGGCGTTCGTACAGTGGAGGGCGATCCAACCGAAGCCGCCCTTATCGTTGCCGCTGAGAAAGCGGGAATGGAAACCGATTCCATTTCAAGCATGTACCCCCGTATTGATTCCATTCCCTTCGAATCACAGTATCAGTATATGGCAAC
The DNA here is from genome assembly GCA_964652955.1 of uncultured Leptospirales bacterium. Taxonomy (GTDB): domain Bacteria; phylum Spirochaetota; class UBA4802; order UBA4802; family JAKQUI01; genus CAZZCF01. The sequence continues at coordinate 11,426 of CAZZCF010000017.1, read as the reverse complement.
GCTTCACAGATTCGAAGAGGGTACATATACTCTGATATATATGAAGGGTGCCGTTGAAACAGTACTGAGCAGTTGCGACACCATGCTGGATCAGCGCGGGAACACCGTTGAGATTAATGACACTGCGCTCAAGGAGAAAGCCGAGGAGATGGCCTCTCGGGGATTGCGGGTTCTCGCTTTCGCACGCAAACATACACCGGCTAACCTGAAGTCCATAGACCATGAAGATCTTAAATCAGGTCTCACCTTTATCGGGCTTCAGGCAATGATCGATCCGCCCCGGCAGGAGGCCATCAGGGCAATACAAACCTGTCACAACGCCGGAATATCGGTGAAAATGATCACCGGCGATCATGTTCTCACTGCGCGGGCAATCGCAAAACAGATTGGACTTTTTAAGGACGGAAGCGGCGACGAGAAAGCAATGACAGGGGAGGAGCTTGAAGCGTTGTGCGACGCCGACCTGGTCGAGATGGATGGGGAGAAAATAACGGCAAAGCCGGGAATCGTGCCACTGAAAGCGTTATGCGACGCCGACCTGGTCGAGATGGCCGATGTGGTAAATGTTTTTGCACGGGTAACACCGGATCAGAAGCTCCGTCTGGTGGAATCCCTTCAGACAAAAAACAATGTAGTCGCCATGACGGGGGATGGTGTTAACGATGCTCCTGCCCTCAAGCAGGCAAACATAGGAATCGCCATGGGCGTGGGGGGCACCGAGGTCGCCAAGGAGGCATCGGACATGGTGCTGACTGACGATAATTTCGCTTCTATTGAAGCGGCGGTCGAGGAGGGGCGGGGCGTATTCGACAATCTCACCAAGTTCATCACCTGGACCCTTCCCACCAACCTCGGTGAAGGTTTGGTGATCCTTGCGGCCATCTTCGCGGGTGTTGCGCTCCCCATACTCCCTCTCCAGATCCTCTGGATAAACATGACGACGGCTGTTTTGCTGGGGCTTATGCTGGCTTTTGAGCCGAAGGAACCCGATATAATGAAGCGCTCGCCGCGGGACCCCTCGACCCCTTTGCTCACGGGAGGCATCATCGCTAGGATCTTTACCGTAAGCCTTATTCTTCTTGCCGGTGCCTTCGGGCTTTTCGAATACGAGATAGCAACTGGAGCCCCGGTTGAAAAGGCCCGCACCGTAGCCGTGAACGTTTTTGTTCTGGTAGAACTTTTCTATCTATTCAACTGCCGGTCGCTCAAGAAATCCGCGTTCTCGATCGGTTTTTTCTCCAATCCCATTCTTTTTGCGGGTGTCGCTATCATGGTGATATTGCAGATTCTCTTTACCTACCTTCCCCTTATGAACCGGCTCTTCCATTCTGCTCCCCTTCCAGTATCATCGTGGTTCATGATCACTGCCTTAGGAGCGGCGGCCTACCTGATCATCGAGGGGGAAAAGTGGCTGCGCAGGCGTACGAAACGACCGGCTTATTGATAAGGTGGTGCAGTCCTTAACCAATTTCCGATGCTTCGATTGTATTCCACCTCTTTCTGTATATGTTTTCTCTGCGCGGAAATCCTCGGTGAGCTGATTCGCCGATTGCCGCTGATAATCTGTTGACAGCATCTGTGGTTTGGCCTACTCCTTTTCTTCTGAGGGGATACCGGATCCTCGATGGTGCGGGGTGAGTTCGCAGTGAGTATTCCCATCAGTATCAGCCGATATTTTACGGGAGAGCAATCATGTCAGTGCACACCGACTTTATACAGGTAAAGACAAAGGGGAGGAGAAGTGTTGTCGACTTAACGCCTATGGTTAGCGAGATAGTGGCAGCACAGGGCATACAGGCGGGTATCGCCATTGCCTTTGTCCCGGGTTCCACCGCTGCGATTACCACCATCGAGTACGAACCGGGTCTGGTGAAGGATATTGATCTCTTCTTTGAGCGGCTGCTTCCTTACGAAGCATACTATCATCACCACGAAACATGGCATGACGATAACGGTGCAGCCCACCTGCAGGCAGCAGTTGTCGGCCCGTCGCTCACGGTTCCCATCATCGGGGGGAAGCTCGCGCTGGGCACGTGGCAGCAGGTCGTTCTCATTGATTTTGATACGAGGCCGCGGCAGCGAGAGATTATCGTGCAGATCCTCTCATAAACGGCACGGGTAAAGGTCTATCGGCCCCTCCGCTGCTCGTATTCTTTCATGTACTCGTCTATCAGGCTTTTGCCGGATGCCGGTGCTTCCTTAACCGGCTTCATCCTTCCGGAGAAGAAGAGCCCGATGGTTCTGAAGGGCCAGAGGACGGCTTTGCCTATGCCGCTTGCGATGGATCCGAAAATCTCGGATATTTTCTTGAGTGGGGAGACGCGGGCGCCGGATGGAGTGCTTCGTATCTTTCGTGCTCCTTCGGAGACTGCCCGCACCGTCGCGCTCGTCGCAGCTGATGCAGCGGTAATTGCCGCTTTCCCGTACTGAGCGGGTATCGGATTATAGGAATCAGCAGTATATGCCCGTGAGGGGCGGTAGGCACTCCTCTTTGGTATTCTTCTCCAGAAGAATATACTCCATCGTGACTCCGTTGACTTGTCTATAATGAAAAGGATGGTGTGGTATATGTACATGAATATGTTTATGAATATCAGAAAGAAGGCTTCCCATATCTCGTAGAAAGCAAAGAAGAGCTCGAAGAGCACTTTTCCGAAATCAACTATCTTGTAGAAGAAGGTGTAAAAATTATCAATTGCATTGTTGTAAAACTGCTTGACCACCGTATAGTTCATTGCGTACCTCTCGCAAAAAATAGCATCTCGATCTGTTTCGCTCTGATGTCATTGCATGCGAATGTCATTGCCCTGAGAGCGGTTTCGCTTGAGTTACTGTGGGCTCATTCCGAACTTATTGTAATAAGGTTGTTTTTGAAAAAATAGTCAATAAAAATATAGAAGCCGATTCAAATAATTTTAACAGATTCGTGCTCCCGCCGTATATTCGTATCGAATCCGGGGTTTCGCGAGAATTCAGGGAGGGGCAGCGGCACTGTCCTTATAACGGGAGTTTTCGGGACGCACGGGAGCGATGAAGATCGATCATACACGAGTCGGCAAGAGTGTCAGTCAAGGTCGATGGGAATATCGTCAGAGGGAATCCTCAGATCATCGATGTCCAGCCCGAGAATTCGCTCTTCAGCCTGCGGCGAAGGGGCGGTTTCCATCTCCTCCGGTGCGGGCGGGGTGTATTCCGTGGCCTCGGTTTTTCCCTCTTCTTCAGCAATTCCCAGGTGATCGCGTGACCGATAATATTTCGCCTTCGCTGAGAGATTGCAGGGCGCTTCGACGGTAATCTGTCCGAAATTAAAGTTCAGATTAGGATCCTTGAGCAGTGAATCGATCGCGTCAGCCGCTGTTGCGGGGGTAATGCCGGTCATTTTCAGGAGCTCATCAATGCCGAAGTTGAGGCTGACCGGCTTCGTGCTCTTCAGTGAGATACGCTCCTCGCGAAGCCGGTTCTCCACGGAGGCATACAGCCGCGTGATCGGTTTCTTATAGAGCTTTGACTCGAGCTGTATCGAGGTAAACCATATTCGCTGGCTGATGGCCATAAAAATCGTATGGATAATATTCGGGGAGCGGGGGAGGATGACTTTCAGCGTATCTTTATTGATGGGGAGAAGCGTGGTCTTTCCCCAGCTTATTGCTGAGGCATTTCTCGGTTTGTCAGAGACAATCGCGAGTTCGCCGAAGATATCACCCGTTTTCAAAACTGAAAGCATTATCTCGGTTTCATCTCGCACCTTGACTATTTTAACTTTGCCCTCCTTGATAATGAAGAGATCGTCTCCCGGCTCGTGCTCGCAAAATATCATCTGCTTATCGCTGTACACCCGGTATACTCCCTCCTGAATGTGTCCGCTGCTATCTTGTCGTCCGCTGTTTTTTATCTCGGAGAGAACCTTTCTCGCTGTTTCTCCATTTTCACTTGCGGGATACAGTTGCAGATAGCGGTTCAGCACATAGGATGCATGGGCATGATTCTCAATTCGGTAGTAGTACATGCCGATGGTGAACAGCCTGACATCATCGCTGAGAATATCCGGATCTCCGCTCAGTGAGAGCATCATGTCATCGTATGCCCGGAGCTCATTCGCGAAAGTGCGTATTATCTTAAAAGCAATATCCCGGTTTTTTTGAACAAGCTCGATGAACTTCGGCTTTTTAAAGGTAAGAATTTCAGTGTCCCTTCGGGCGATTGCGGACTGGAGCCTCGGGCGGTTACACAGCGAGGAGATGAATCCGATTATCTCTCCTTCCCCTGCAATGCTCCGATACGGATGAATCTTCTCATAAACACTCTTTAACTCAACCTCACCACTCTCAATGAGATATATATCGTCGACATCCTCGTCGCCTTCGACGAAAATGTAGGCTCCCCGCTTGAAAGAGTTCTTCCTGAGATCGCTCATAGATCCTCCGTCACATCCAGTAAACCTGCATGGCGTTCTTAATCCTCTCCATAACGTCATTCCCCTTCAGAAGATCAACCATCTCCAGTGCGAAGGGAATGGCGCATCCCGCTCCCCTGCCGGTAACGACTGAACCGTCGACAACGACCGGTTCTTCGAGATAGTGAACATCAACCAGCTCGGTTTCAAATCCGGGATAACAGGTTACCTTTTTGCCATAGAGGACGCCGGCTTTACCGAGAACGATCGGAGCGGCACAGAGTGCCGCGACGTATCCACCCTTAGAGTAAATATGTTTGATATAGGAGAGGACGGTATCATCCTTTTTTAGATTTTCACTTCCGGGCATTCCGCCCGGAAGTATAATGCAGTTGAAATCTACCATATCGAGCTCTTTAATAAGGGTATCGGCTTTTACTGCGATCTGGTGTGAACCGGTGACAGGATTTTTTTTCAGACTGGCGGTTGTGAGATCGACTTCTGCTCTGCGTAATACGTCAATAATGGTAATCGCCTCAATCTCTTCAAAACCCTCGGCGAGGGGTACAATGACCTTCATGGCGAGCCTCCTTGCGTTCTGAGCGGCACTGGTGTGCGAGAGATCACAAGACAGCACGAACGGCATCACGCATGGGGAAAGAGATGGTGAAACGGGTTCCCTGTCCCGGATTTGAATCTATTCGTATTTTACCGTTATGCTCCTTCAGTATCTTGTTGCTGATTGAGAGCCCCAGTCCCGTGCTGTCACTTCGCTTCTTTGTCGTAAAAAAGGGTATCCAGATGCTCTTGATATTCTCCGGTGTTATGCCAATTCCATTATCGTCAATTATCAGATTGATCGAATTATTATTTTTTTGAGTCGCTATTTGAATATAGCCCTTATAGTCTTTGTTGTCAACTTTTCGCTTTTCAGTGATTGCATCTCGTGCGTTCAGGAGCAGATTGATAATGAGCTGCTCTAGAGCGATAGTGTCACCGTATATTTTCGGAAGATCCTCGCCGAGTTCCAAGATAATTTCTATGCTGTATTTTTTTATCGGAAGCTGGATGAGATCCAGAGCACCGAGAATAACCTTGTTGATATCTATGAACTGCATGGTGAAGCTGCTCTTCTTCGAAAAGTTCCTGATGTGATTGATAATCGAGGATGATTTATCAACGAGGGTTCCGATTTTTGAAAGTTCTGATACCGCATGGAGGTTCTCCAGTTTCTCATAGTTGATATCATCTATCATGTTATGCGAGATGCACTTAATTCCGGTGAGCGGTTGCATGAGCTCGTGAGCGATGCCTGCAGTGATCTCGGCGAGGCTGGCATGTTTTGACATCTGGAGGAGCTCGAGATCCTTCTGATGTATGATTCTCTGCAACCGTTCTGTCTTGTTGGAGAGCTGCGTGATCTTATGGAGGAGTATTTTGTTTAATTCTCTTGATTTTTTTATGTTTTTCAGTATGATTGATGTTCGGTTCAGGTAATGGGTGAGATAGAGAAACGTGGTGAGGAGAAATATTCCTCCCACGGATTCGAGCAGATAGATTTCAGTACCGGTATACAGTGCTGCCAGGGTAACGAGTACCTGAGCGATCAGACCATACAGAAGGAGATTGCTCCTCGTAATGGGCGGGGGGTTGTTCGTTATAACATATGCGGTATAAAAGCAGAGTGCAATTATCAGTACGGAGAGAACGGAGAGATCGCCAAGAAGGAGCGCACCTGAGAGAAATAAGAGTGAAAAAAAGGCAAGCGGGACTGTTCTCATCTTCTGTGCGCCGAAGTAGAGATGATTGAGAAGAAGGGAATATGATGTCGGGAAGAGAGAAAGGCCAATTGCCTGAATGAATGACACCGCTTCTTGGGGCATGTGGGCATCGAAGAGTGAGGGGAGGAGCAGTGAGAGCACTACCGCAGTATTGAGAATGATGCTGTATAGTTGCTTTTTATCGAGTATGAAGAGGAAGAAAAGGAGCTCAATGAGGGTGCTGCTGATGATGAAAATGATTATAAAAGCATCCATCTCTGGTATACCGGAATCCTTCCCTACCACTCTGACGAGGTGAATTAAGATACGTACGCCATCGTACAGAAGATATTCGCACCCCCTTCGGCAGGGAAAATGAGGCGATATCATGATGACGGCATTTGGCATATCGTTGCACTACCGGTTTATATGTCAATATCTTTTAGCGCATCTTCTCTGTCTCTCGGAATGCTGAAAACAGGAGTGAGCAATGGGATTTAACTGTGGAATAATCGGATTGCCCAATGTGGGGAAATCAACCATCTTCAATGCCCTCTCGAGTGCCGGCGCTCAAATGGCGAATTATCCCTTCTGTACGATTGAACCGAACCGGGGGATTGTTCCTGTTCCAGACGATCGGTTGCTGCGCATCGCCGGACTGCTGAAAAAGGATAATCCAATACCAACACGTATAGAATTTGTTGATGTCGCGGGACTTGTCAGGGGGGCGTCGAAGGGTGAGGGGCTGGGAAACAGGTTCCTTGATCATATCAGAAATGTTGATGCTCTCATTCATGTTGTTCGATGTTTTACGGTTGAAGATGTTGTTCATGTGACGGGGGAGATCGATCCTCTGCATGACATTGAGATTGTGAATACCGAGCTCATGCTCGCAGATCTGGAGATTTTAAGAAGGGCGGTGGATAAAATGGACAAGCAGGCTCGATCCGGGATTAAACAGGTGAAAGCGACCAGCGACCTCTGCAGGCGACTCCTCGATCATCTGGACGGAGGAAGACCGCTGAAGAGTCTCGATCTGGAGGAAGACGAGCTCGCGCTCATCAGGGAGATGGGGCTGATTACATTGAAACCTGTTCTCTATCTTGCGAACTGTCTCGAGGGTGAAACGGAGGGAGCAGTGGCGAATCGTGTTGCCGAATATGCTGATCGGGAGGGGGCCGGGTTCCTGACGATAGCGGGAAAGCTGGAAGAGGAGATATCGGAATTGTCAATCGATGAGAAACAGGAGTTTCTCGGGGCGATGGGCATTGAAGAATCGGTGCTCAACCGGTTAATACAGACCGCCTATCAGATGCTCGATCTTATCACCTACTACACTGCTGCTACGGACCTTCAGGCGTGGACGCTCAGTCGTGGTACCCGGGCGCTTGAAGCAGCAGGCAGGATCCACACTGATTTTATGCAGGGATTTATACGCGCCGAGGTCTACGGTTACGAGGAGCTGGAGCGGGCTGGCTCGGAGCACGCTGTCCGTGAGCAGGGATTGCTCCGCACTGAAGGAAGGGATTATGTTATCAGGGAGGGTGATATCGTCAAATATCTCTTTCACGTTTGAGCATCATATTCGGGGAGATGGACGCCGATCGGGATAATCGCCTTCGAAGGGGTGCTGAATGCATTGTCCTCAACGGCTGATACGAAGTATACATGGAGAGAGAATTAAGAGAGAAGGCCCGCCGGTATCTTGCGATCTTCGGTTTGTATGAGACGAGCACTCTCACTGAGCTGAATCAATCGTATCGGACCCTCGCGAAACTGTACCACCCCGATGTGAATCGTGATGTGCATTCTGATGAGCGGATGATCATTATCAATGAGGGCTATACCTTTCTGCGCGATGCGATTGAGAAGGGGTTGCTCGGTGATATATCTCAGGAACCGCTTCTTTCCGGGGATACGGATCCCTGTTACCGGCAATACAAAAGGGGATTTCAGATACTCCAGACCGCTTTTGATGATTATTTCGGTGATGGAGATAAACAGTTCGAGGGTAAATTCGAGCTGCTTGCCGAAAGGCTCCGTCGCGCCAAACAGGAATTCTCGTTTCTGGTGACCGGGATGCCCTATAATCAGTGGGTTGATGATGCAATTGAGAAGATTCACAGCATCAATAAGTGGATTGAGTGAGGGATCGGGCCGACACCGTGATGGCATCGATGTCTCCTCAGAGGAGAGCGGCACCCTTGATAGTCATGATCTCATTGGTGGCATCCATTATCTGAAGGAGCTTTGCATCCCGCATATACTTCTCCAGTGCGAATTCCTTTGAGATCCCGTATCCGCCGAGAACCTGTATCATCTCAACGGTATGCTTCATGGCCAGGTTGGTGGCGAAGACGCGCGCTCCCGCTGAGAATTTGAGATCCCCCAGATAGGTGTTTGCGAGCATCCATGAAGCTTTCCAGAGAAAGCCGCGTGCGGCTTCGATTGCCTGGAAGGTCTCAAAGAGCTTGAAAGCCACCGCCTGATGCTCAAAAATCGGTTTGCCGAATTGCACCCGTTCCCTGGAATAGGCGAGGGCTTCTTCGTAGGCAGCCCGCATAATTCCCACGGCGAGATAGCCGACGCCGATGTTGCCAACGGTTTTAATGGCGTTGTGCATCATCGGGTAATCATCTCCGCAGGGGAATATGAGGTATTCCCCGGGGAGCCGAACGTCATCGAAAAAGACATCAGCCTGATTAAGGGCGCGCAAGCCGAGCTTGTCCAGCGGTTTTCCCCTGCTGACGCCCTCTCTCTCGGGAACGAGGAATACCCCCGAACCGCGAATACCCAGTGACGGCTCAACACAGGCGAAGAGGAGATAGATGTTGGCGATACCGCCGTTGCTCACGAAATTCGATTTTGCTCCATTGATAATCCAATCATCTCCTTCCCTGCGCGCCCGGGTCCCGTGGCATACCGAGGGATCGTAATAGTTACTCCCGTCAGAACCGATATTCGGCTCTGAGCTTCCCCAGGCGGAGATGTTATCTGCACGGGTATCTTCGCAGTACGGTGTCACATATTTATCAATCAGCTCGGTGTTGGATGAGGCGATGATGCTCAGAAAGAGGGGAACCACCGGTGCCGCCAGGAGGGTTGCTGCAATGCCAGCACCACCCACCGCGAGCTCTTCCCAGACAAGTGCCGTGGTGAGCGGATCAAGCCCCAGCCCTCCGAACTCCTCCTTGATTCCCATTCGGTGAAATCCGAGCTCATAAGCCATCCGGATGGTCTGCCTGAAGATATCGCTCCTGAAAACGTCCACCGGATCGTGCATCCTGTCCAGCTCGGTCTCGGCGGGTCGGATAACCTCACGGGCGAAGCTCCGCGCCAGATTCTGAATCGCCAGTTGCTCTTCGCTTGGGGAGAGGTCAATCATTAGTGAAATCTCCACAGAAATCGGTCATGATGAAGGAGTAGGGCAGAAACGCCTCCGGATCAGCTTCACCCACCACCGCGCCCGGCTGCAGGTATATGTTATTCACCATGTAAAAAGCCGAGATTACCTTTTTCACTTTTATCTCGCGCCAGGTATCATGAGGGGAGTTTCCGAAAGTGATCTCTCCGGGGCCCATCTCGAAGCTCTGTGTTTTCAATTCATTCTGCTGCCGTATCAGAAAAACCTTTCCATCAAATCCCCTGCTGAGATCAACTGCCGGCAGATACTTGTAGAGAAAGTTGGGCCCGGGCTTTATCGGTGATTCATCCATGGTATTCTCGAGTTCAGCGCGGATGGTAACAACCGTATAGCCAAGCCGCTCTACACGTCCTTCGACACTCTTGCCGTCCCGCTCGAGCGTAATGGTAGCAAGCTTCTTCGGAAAGCCGTATATATCGCGGCCGTTATGCAATCGCGCTTCGTCGTCAATAGGCATGGAGAGGCAGTAGTTTCCGGTTTCTCCGTTATACTGGCAGCGGACGAAGAGGGCGCTCTCGTGATACCCCGGGCCCAGATTAGTCACGGGATAATGTGAGATAAAGCTCAGCGCCCACGGCTCCGGGGCCGGTGAGAGGGGCGGGGGGAGTACCTGTTTGATTATCTCCGGCTCCGTTTCGTAGAGGATGCCGAGAATCTGTGCTCCGGGGAACTCCCGCGTTGAGAGGTTATAGTAGTAATCCAGTTCTTCTTTTGTTTTGACGAAACCCATAGAATCCTCCCTTGAAGCGAACTAAATAGTTTATGAATGAATATTCATAATATGAGTATCCGTTCATAATTAATTTGTCAATAGTATTTAACTTTTTTTTACATTATTCTCCGTTGATGTTTCTATATGCTCTCTAGTGAAGAGCTTATTCCCCTTAAAAAAGTGCGAACTGAAAAGCAAAAATTTTAGCATTGATGCTATTCAAAGTGATAATAAGGATCTTTTTCCAAGGACAGTAATATCTCGTTTGATAACATACAGGAGTATCAACATGTTTGTGTGAAACTCCACTACTATGGGTATTATTTCGTAGTGCTTTTCCCCTTCAGATAATTAAGCATTTCCGCAATCCCGGTTGGGTTGTTTGCAGGATCAGTCCTCCACGAGAAGAGCTACTTTTTCAACTTTGGCAAGATCTCTTTCATAATAGAATGACCCGATGAAATAGAGAACGCTTGCGATAAGGGTAAATGCCGGGAGAACGACAAGTGCCGTTGCGATATCGTATCTATCCGAGAGTGAGCCCACGAAGATTGGTCCGAAGGAGCTCCCGAGAAGATTCTGTGAGATAACGCAGAGACTATATGATATCGCTCGCAGTCCAGGATGAACGACATCCTGAGTAACCGCGATTGCCGCCGGTGCGAATGACATAGCGGAGATGCCGCCGATGAGAATGGCGATGTATTGCGTGATGCCGGTGAGGGAGTGGAAAGAGATGAAAAAGATTATCGAGGTGATCAGGGTTGAGATTGAACAGAAAAGAAGGCGTGCGTTGATTCTTTTCTCAAACCACTTGTCTGCTATAAATCCGCCGAGCGGTGCTCCGACAATCGAAAGGAGCATCACCGCTCCCGATTTCACAGCCGCCTCATCCATCGGCATACCCGCTGTTCTGAAGAAATATGTCGGGAGCCAGCTTAAGAGCGCTGTCACCACGAACATATTCCCCGCGAATGCGAGATAGGTGAATATGAGTGATGGTGTTCCTGAAAATTCGTGGACAATGTCGGCGGTGCTCATTTTGTGAGCGGTACCGTTATTCCTCTCCGCAGTCGTTTTCGTGAGCTCGACCGTCCGATAGTCCCGTATAAAGAAGAAGAGTAGTGCTACCAGAAA
>CAZZCF010000016.1:0-47414 GCA_964652955.1 uncultured Leptospirales bacterium | reverse complement strand
GATACATATTTTTCGGAAACGGTTCTTCAAGAGCTTCATAAACATATTTCTGTACATCCATACAGGATATTGTTGGTACCCTGTCAGGTTCCCGGTGTTCGAGAGCAACAGCTACCCGTTCAATTCTGTCCAAAGGGCTCCTCCTTTTGAATGGGGAGAGATATCAGCACATGAGAAATGGGAAGAGAGACGAAATTATTTCAACAGTTAAACTGCACATCATCACTCCCCCTTTGCAACTCTCTTCAAGCGCTCACAGGAACATTTTTATCCATTAACAGGATAATGATACTCGCACCATGAAATACGGAAAAAATACTCTTTCTCAATTTATGCCCGCATAACCGGTAAGGAGACCGTTATTATCATTTCCATTGTATTAAAATATGAACATGTTAAATACGAGAAATGTCAAGTTTATTTCTGATGATACGAACCATCATTCATATAATTCACCGCATTCGAGAGGCTCTGTTGAAAGAAAGACCAGTTTAATGTACCGGAGATGCCATGTAAAAGCATCAGCGCAGCAACTATCTTCGGTCTGCAGCCGGAAGGATCCATTCATCAAGAATACAACACGTTGATTGTAATTTAATTGACAGCTACTCACTATCAGTATGTACTAATCGATGAGCGGTCACGCACCTATTACGACAGGAGAATTCCACAGAGCCGTTTATGACAAAAGCAAAAATACTCATTGCCGAAGACGAGCGCATCATCGCGCTGGATATCAAGAGTCTTCTCGAGCGTCGCGGTTTCGAGATAATCGGCATACAGTCAACAGGTGAAAACGTCATCAGGGAAGCAAAAGACTCTCATCCTGACATCGTCCTGATGGATATCATCCTCGAGGGATCGATTGATGGCATCACGGCTGCAGATGAAATCAGGAAAAAGTACGATATACCCGTCATATTCCTCACCGCACACTCTGATGAAAAAACCTTAAACCGGGCAAAGGAGGCACAGCCCTACGGATATATTCTGAAGCCGATAAATGAAAACGAGCTCTACTCGACGATTGTCACCTCACTTTATAAATACGAGCTCGAAAAGGAGCTCAAACATGAGCACAAATTCTTTCTCAGCATAGCAGAAGCCAGTCCGCTGCCGATAACGCTCGTCAATCGCGAGGGGAAAATCATTTTCGCGAATAAACTGGCAGAAGAGATGTTCGGCCTCAGCAGAGATGAGATAACATCGCGCTCATACAACTCACCGAAATGGCAAATAACCGACTTTGACGGAAATCCATATCCCGAGGATCAACTCCCCTTTCATCTCGTCATGAAAACCGGTGAGCCGGTTGCGAACATTCGGCACGCTATAGAAACCGATACCGGTCGCATTCTGCTCTCAATAAATAGCTCACCCATCATCGACGATTCCGGAAACGTTGAGATGGTTGTCTTCATTACCCAGGATATCACCGAACAGGTGCGGCTCGAGTCGATGATCAGGAAACAGTATGAGGAGATGGAAGTTCAAAATGAAGAGCTGCAAGCGGCCATGGAGGAGCTTGAAGCAACCAATGAGGAGATGGAGGCAACCAACGAGGAGCTGAACAGGACCAATGAAGAGCTCATGAAGACACAGGACGAACTGCTCGAACTGAACAGGCAGCTCAGGGAAAAGGAGGAATACCTCCGTGGTGTTTTTAACGCCATTCAGGACGGTCTGAGCATACTCGACGTCGACCTAACCATCCGGGAGGTGAACTACTGGATGGATGAGATGTACTCGGATTATAAACCCCTCAGAGGCAAAAAGTGCTATACCGCCTATCAGAACCGGAATACCCCCTGTCCCTGGTGCCCTTCGCTTCGCGCACTCGAAACCGGAAAAAAACAAACAGAGATTGTCCCTTATCCTGCAGAGGAGAATCCCACCGGATGGATTGAGCTCACAGCCTTTCCCCTGTTGAAAGACGGCAGGGTCACCGGGGTGATAGAATATGTCAAGGACATCAGCAAGCAGAAAAATGCGGAACAAGCCCTCCGCGAGAGCGAAGAGCTGTACCGCAATCTCGTTGAGCGGGCGAATGATACTATCGGGATAATCCAGGACGGTGTTTTCAAATTTATTAATCCCCGCGCAACCGAGATATTCGGATACACTCCGGACGAAGTCATCGGTTCGGACGTAACAAAATACCTTCATCCGGATGAACTGCCAAAAATGATCGAGCGCTATCAGAAGCGCTTTGCCGGCGAGGAATTACCGGAGATATACGATACTGTATTAGTTCATAAAAACGGCACAAAAGTTGATGTTGAGTTAAGCGGCGGTATAATCACCTACGGAGGAAGACCCGCTGATCTCATTATCATGCACAACATCACCGAGCGTAAACGGGCCGAGTTCGCGCTTCGTGAAAGCGAGGCGAAATACCGCGATCTCATCGACCATGCAATCGATATCATCTACACCGTCGATCCGGAGGGGAACTTCATAGATGTCAACGAGGCCTTTCTCCGCTCGGGAAATATCACGCCGGATAAAATTATCGGGCGAAATTTCAGTTTCCTGGTACACCCGGATGACAGTCTCGTCGCCCTCGAAGCCGCCCGGAAGGGCTTGCAGGGTGAGCCCTGCAGGTTCGAGATGCGCATATTGCAGCGCGACCTGAGTTACGAGTGGTTCTCCTTTATCAACAGGCCAATTCTGGATTCCGACGGCAATCCTGTGGCTGTTCACGGCATCGCAAGAAATATCGGCGAGCGAAAGCGCGTCGAGCAGGCGCTTCAAGAGAGCGAGCGGGCATATCGGGAACTGGCCGATCTCCTGCCTCAGACGGTTTTTGAGTGCGATCCGACGGGAAAGTTCACCTACACCAATCAGCACGGCTATACAACCTTCGGGTATACCGTAGAGGATCTCGGAAGAGGGGTGAATATCCTGGACATGATGATTCCGGAAGACCGGGAACGTGCCGTCGATAACATTCAAAAGCTCTACCGGGATGAGGGGCATGTGGGAAACGAATATACTGCGTTGCGAAGCGACGGAAGCACTTTCCCGATTCGCATATATTCAACAGCAATCATCCGCGACGGAAAACCGGCCGGGCTCCGGGGAATTGTGGTCGATATCACGGAGCAGAAAGAGGCGGAGCAGAAGCTCCGAGAGAGCGAAGAGCGGTACCGGATGATCGCCGAAAATGCATCGGACGTCATCTGGATACGGGATCTTAACTTGAATTACTCCTACATCAGCCCATCGGTGTTCCACATGCGGGGATATACCGCCGAAGAGGCCATGAAGCATACTATCGATGAGACATTAACTCCTGAATCCACAGAGATTGCAAAAAAAGCATTAATAGAAGAGCTCAAGAGGGAAAAAAGGGAGAAGAACCTGGACCCAAACCGTGCAATAGTTCTCGAGCTGGAGCACATTCGAAAAGATGGAACCACCTTCCCTGCCGAGGTTAAGATTTCGGGACTCCGAGATGATAAGAATAATCTCATAGGGATCTATGGCGTTACCCGGGACATCAGCGAGAGAAAACAGGCTGAAGAAAAATATCAGAAGCTCGTGGAGAGTATCAGTATTGCCATTTTCGTCACCCAGGATCAGAAAATAAAGTACATCAACCCAAAAGCCCTGGATATCAGCGGCTACAGTGAGGAGGAGCTGACATCAAAGAATTTCATCGAGTTCATTCATCCCGACGATCGGGAGATAATGATCGACCGCTATACCCGTCGGCTCAAGGGCGAGAAGATATCGGATGAATTCCATTTCAGAATAATTGACAAATTCGGTAACACCCGATGGATGGAGATAAGCGCCATCGTCATCGACTGGGAAGGAAAGCCCGCCATACTCAACTTTATGATTGATATCACCGAGCGTAAAATCGCCGAGGAGAAGATACGAGCCTCGCTGCAGGAGAAGGAAGTTCTCCTGAAGGAGATCCATCACCGCACGAAAAACAACATGCAGATTATCTCAAGTCTCCTGAATATACAATCCAAGCTCGTTCGTGACGAGGAGGATCGAGATCTCTTCAGGGAGAGCCAACAGCGGGTTCGATCAATGGCCCTCATTCATGAAAAGCTCTATCAATCCGACGATCTGTCACGAATCAACTTCTCTCGATACCTGGAGACCCTTGTCACCGAGCTTTTTCGCGCATATCAGATATCCGGCAAAGAAATAAAGCTCAAGACAGATATTACCGAAACCCATCTCGACGTAAACATCGCCATTACATGTGCACTGATTATCAACGAACTCGTTTCCAACTCACTCAAATATGCCTTCCCGGAAGGGCGGAAGGGAACAATCCATATAAAGTTTCATCGAGACAAACGTGGAAAATATACTCTTTCAGTTCGCGATACCGGCGTCGGGATCCCTCAAGAGATTACTCTGGAGAAAATCGAAACGCTCGGACTTCAGCTGGTAACTATGCTCACCAAGCAGCTTAACGGTACAGTAGAGCTTCAGAGGGAAAAGGGCACCACTTTTACCATTACTTTTGAGCAAGAACCTCCTTCACCCCCGCTTTGATACCGGTAGTGCTTATCTTATAGCGTTCGTAGAGATCTTCCGGATATCCGATATCGGAAAACACATCAGGCACCCCGTGTCTCCTGAAGGAAATACCGATGCCCGCCTCAGCCAGCGTTTCCGCAACAGCGCCTCCAAGGCCACCGATGATGTTGTGATCCTCTGCGGTTATCATCGCACCTGTTGCTCGTGCATTCTCGAGCACCGCTTCGGTATCCAACGGCTTGATGGTATGCATGTTTATCACCCGGATGTTAACCCCCTCCTCCTTCAGCTCATCGGCCGCATCGATAGCGTGTTTTACGCAAACCCCGCAGGCAATCACCGCAGCATCGGTACCGAAATCACGCATCATGATACTCTTTCCAATGGTATACTCAAACTGATCATTCTCATGCGCCATGGGTTCAAGAGAACGGCCAATTCGTATGTACACGGGTCCATTTAAATTCTCGGAAGCCACAACGGCTTTTGCGGTTTCAATGGAATCGGCGGGAACAATCACCGTCATGTTTGCCATTGACCGCAGTATTGCAATATCCTCGGTTGCGTGATGCGTCGTACCCTGATTCCCCAGCGAAAGACCTCCATGTGTGGATATTATCCTCACCTTTAAGTTGGGATAGGCGATATCGGTTCGAAGCGCTTCAGCGCTTCGCATGGATGCAAAAACAGCCATTGTTGATACGAAGGGGATCTTGCCACTGACTGACATTCCTGCTGCGGCGGCAAACATGTTCATTTCGGCAATACCAAAATTGAAGAATCGCTCGGGAAATACCTGCCTGAAATCACCTGTCTTGTTTGAACGCATCTGGTCGGCCGTGAGAACGACTATATTTTCATTCTTCTTGGCCAATTCAGTGATAACCTTCCCATAAACCTCGGCCTGGGTAAGCTCATTATACGTATCGGTTGTGAAGGTAAATCCATCGACAATCTGCTTCTGAATATCTTCGCTCATGACACCCTCCTCGACGGTCTGTTCTTCTCGATGCTGGCTATCGCCTCCAGGGACTTCCCCTTGTCAAGACCGGAGTAGTGCCAGATGGGAACATTCTCCATGAAGTCGACACCTTTCCCTTTGACCGTCCGCGCTATAATCAGGGTCGGCTTGGTGTCATTCGGCTGAGGAACCTTATCGAGAGCATCCACAAGCTGTTCCATATCATGACCGTCAACATCAAACACCCTCCAGCCAAAAGCCTCCCAGCGATCCTGAATCGGTTCGATACTCATTATCTCCTCGGTGGGGCCATCGAGGCACAGCTTGTTCCTGTCGATAATCGCGGTGAGATTACCCAGCTTGTAATGACTCGCTGACTGCGCTGCCTCCCATACCATCCCCTCATTGGTTTCACCATCACCCATAAGAACAAACACCCGCCATTCCCCTCTGTCGAGCCGTGCCGAGAGCGCAATGCCGACACTCACCGAGAGACCATGTCCCAGCGAACCGGTGCTCATTTCAATACCCGGTATCTTGTTCATGTCGGGGTGCACCCCGAAGGGACTGTCAAGTTTATTAAAGGTATCCAGCCATTCCCGGGGAAAGAAATCATAATCGGCAAGCACCGGACAGTATGCAACAGCACCGTGCCCCTTCGAGAGAATAAAACGATCCCGATCCGGCCACTTCGGATCACCCCGCTTCAGATTGAGCTTATAGTAAAATAATGCGACAATGATGTCCGCCATGGAGAGTCCACCGCCAAGATGTGAACCACCCGCAATGGCGGAGATACGTATTATCTCCTTGCGAAGCCATTCAGCTTTGTCATCGAGATAATCGAGCAACTCCTCCTTTGATACAAACTTCTTTTCAGCCATCTAACAATCCTCCTGAGCAGGTAATGTATGTATCCGTGAAAATAGCCACTGATGCCCATGACAGCAATGATAGACAATGAATCTGAAAAATCAAGATAAAATGGCCCTTCGCAAACAAAATTACACCGGGAAGAGCAACATTCCGATACCGGACAGCATCTCACAGAGAGATGCTTTTTTTCTTGACACTCCCTCTCGCTCAATTAATAGCGGTTGTAGAATGATCGAGGAATATTCCACGCAGTTCATTCCACTGCTTCAGATACGATGATCGGAATGAATGCAACCGCAATGGAAAACCAATCACTGTGTTCAGCATAGTTCATCCGGAGCACTCGTTCCTTCCTCGTCCCGATGCTCTGCTCCATCGCTGAGAATCCCTCGGTGAATAACAGGAGGATATTTCAATGAAACACTTCTTTGATCCGGAAACAGTAGCACTTATCGGTGCCACTGAGAATCCTTTTCGAGCTGGTTATCAGCTCTTCCTGAACCTGAACTACTGCTTCGGAGAGAAGTTCTATCCGGTAAATCCGAAAGGGGGCACCATTGAGGGAAAAACCTGTTATCCCAGCATACTCGACGTCCCGCTGCCGGTGGACGTTGCCGTCATCTTTATCAATGCGAACAGGGTTCCTGAAGTCCTGGAACAGTGCGGGGAAAAAGGCATCAAGCGGGTCATCATTGAATCGGCAGGCTTCTCAGAGACCGGCGCAGAAGGACTGGCACTTCATAAGCGGTGTCTGGAGATTGCCCGTGAAAACGATATCCGAATATGGGGACCGAACTGCATGGGTGTCATCAATGTTCATACGATGAAAGTTATCTCATTTTTCCGCCATGATATGTGGCGAGAGAAGTTTCTTCCCGGTCCGGTCTCACTGGTTGTTCAGAGCGGTATGCTTTCTGCGGGTTTCCTTACGCGAATACTGAGCCGCAATCCCTTCGGCCTCTCAAAGATATGTTCAATCGGAAACAAGATGGATATCGACGAATCTGACATCCTTGAGTATCTGATACGTGATCCGGAAACCGAAGTAATTGCCATGTATCTTGAATCCGTTGAAAATGGCCGCCGCTTCTTCACGCTCTGCCAGTCCACCCGGAAACCGATTGTCGTCCTGAAGGCCGGAAGAACAAAAATCGGAGCTCAGGCAGCACAATCGCATACCGGAAGCCTTGCCCAGAACGACACGATCCTCGATGCAGCTCTTCGTCAGACCGGGGTTATCCGCGTTCACGACATGAATGAGCTCATCGAAATCGCCCGCTGCTTCGGCATTGTGAATGTGGAATCACCAAAGCGTACCCAGTTAGCTGTTCTTACCTTCTCGGGTGGTGCCGGAGTGGTGTCATCTGATACGATATACGACTACGGAATGGATCTCGCGCGATTTAACGGCTCCACCACAGAGAAACTGAAGAAACTCTTCCCCGAATGGATGGAACCGTCAAATCCGCTGGACCTCTATCCTGCAATGGAAAAAAACGGTTATTACCAGGTGATGCAGCCATCGCTCGAAGCAGCAATACACGACCCCGAGGTCGATGGAATCTTTGCACACCTGTTCGCCTTTCCCTCCGACAAACCGCTCTTTGAATATGAAAAAATCGGTACAATGCTCAAGGACGTCAACAAGCCCATGGTGGTCTGGACTCTCGGTGACGATACCTCTTCAAGTGAACTCAAAAGTCAATTTGAACAGGTGGGCGTTCCCGTGGTTGACGAAATAAGCAAGGGAGTGCGTATCCTCTCTGCTCTCCTGCAACGGAAATAGTCCGGTAGTCGAGGATATGCATTCCTGACTGTACATACTGCCCTGTTTCGCTTCAGAGTATCATGCATTTACTATTGACTTGACTTTTTCCAAGTTCGCCATAACGTTGTCACTGATAGAAGGAGGTGGGGAAATGCCAAGCTTTACCCTGGAAGAAGATCAGCAACTTATTCAGAGTACGATGCGCAAGTTCGCACAGACTGAGCTCCGGGAAATCGCCCGGGAGTGTGATGAAAATGCTACACTTCCCGATGAAACCATCAAAAAGGTCTGGGATCTGGGATTCTGTCCAAACCTCATTCCAGAAAAATATGGCGGATATGAGATGGGCCGCTCAGCGGTGAATGCCGCAATAATGGTTGAAGAGCTCGCCTGGGGCGATTTGAGCCTGACGATTGGAGCACTCTCTCCACAGCTCATGATGATTCCCATCCTCGAATTTGGAACCGAGGAGCAGAAGGAGGAGTGGTTACCGAGGTTCTGCGCCGAAAAGTTCTTTCCCGTTACCGCCGCGATAATGGAACCCCGGATCACCTTCAATCCGCTGAATCTCCACACAACGGTAGAACTGAGCGGCGATTTTCTGTACATCAACGGCATGAAATGCATGGTCCCCCTTGCTGACAGTGCCGAGCACATCCTGGTCTATGCAACGGCATCGAAGGGATCAGGGGTATCCTCCGTACAGGCAATCATCGTCGACAGGGATACCCCCGGCATGGAAATTGGAGAACGGGAAAAGTATATGGGTCTCCATTCTCTCCCCCTCTATCCGATAACCTTTCATGACTGCAAGGTTCCGAAATCACGACGCGTGGGGGGCGATCGGGGAATAGAGTATATGCGGTTGATGAATCTCTCCCGTGCAAACCTCTGCGCCATGGCTGTTGGCGTTTCACGCGCTTCCTATGAATACGCGCTCGAATATGCACGTGAACGAACCGCTTTTGGAGAGCCCATCGCAAGCAGACAGACCATCGCTTTCATGCTCGCGGAGATGTGTATGGAGATTGACGGAATGCGCATGCTCTCCTGGCGTGCCGCATGGCGTCTCGACCGGAATGAGGACGCAACCCGCGATTCGTCACTTGCCAGGATGTATTGCTCGGAGCAGACCATGAAGATAGTGGACTACGGCGTTCAGATACTGGGGGGGCATGGTTATATACGAGATCATCCCGTCGAGTTGTGGTTGAGAAACGGCCGCTCCTTCTCGATTATCGAGGGGCTCTCGACCTGTTAGAACAGAGCAGTGAACGGCATGAAAAGCTTTGCAGGATACAGCCGAAATCCGTAAGGGAGAATAATCATGATAGATTTTGAATTGTCACCGGTTGTCAGAGAAATCAAGAGACTGTCACATGAAATTTCCGAAAAGCACATAAGGCCCATTGCACGATATTACGACGATCAGGAGCATGAAGAGATCAAGGAAACTGATGAGATATGCCAGAAGCGTGCTGAAGTCGGACTTACCATGATGAGCTTATTGAAAGATAGTCCCGGAGATAACGCGGCCTTTCTCGGCCTGTTGACTACCGAGGAGTACTACTGGGGCGATGCCGGCATAAGCCTCGGTGCCACCAAGGTTGGCCTGGGGAACGCGGCAATTGCTGCCGTCGCGACCGAGGAGCAGCGGAATCGCTTCATGGAAAAGTACACCGCCATGGCTATCACCGAACCGTGCTGCGGTTCTGATTCAGCCGGCATTCAGGCGACCGCAAAACTCGATTCGGAAACCAACGAATGGATACTGAACGGCGAGAAGATATTCGTCACCGGTGCCGAACGCTGCGATGCCGTTGTCGTCTGGGCGTCTCTCGATCGGAGCATGGGCCGTCCCGCCATAAAGAGCTTTGTCGTCGAGAAGGGTACGCCCGGCATGACCGTCACCAAGCTGGAGCACAAGCTCGGGATTAAGGCTTCCGATACCGGCTCAATTGTACTCGAAGATTGTCGCATACCCTATGACAATATCCTTGGCAGCCCCGAGATCAAACAGAAGACCGGCGGCTTCAAAGGAGTCATGCAAACCTTTGACATGACCAGACCGCTGGTTGCTATCATGGCCATCGGCGTTGCCCGTGCCGCCCTCGAGTATACCAAGGAGAAACTGATTGATGAGGGATTTACCTTCCCCTACGACAAGAGTCTGCACGAATTGAATTATGTGCAGAAAAGCGTTCTTGAGATGGAAGCGAATCTGGAAGTTGCCCGTCTTCTGACCTATCGTGCATCTGATATGTTGAACGCCGGCCTGCGGAATAGCCTTGAAGCGTCGTGCGCCAAGGCGAAAGCGGGAAGAGCGGCAACCCTGGTGACGCAGAAATGCGTCGAGCTCCTCGGCCCCCTGGGATACTCCCGCGAATGGCTTGTTGAGAAGTGGATGCGGGATTGCAAGATCAACGATATCTTCGAGGGGACCGGCCAGATTCAAATGCTCATTATCGCTCGCAACATACTCGGTTTTTCGCGCGATATGCTGAAATAGCAAACGGGAAGAGCGTTGCTCCTTCTGAAGGTTCTCCGCGTCTTCGAGGAAAAATTCAACTGCCCGATTCTTTCGGTGTATGGGCTCTCGGAAGCAGCACCGATTGTGAGCTTTCACTGTCCCGACAGGGAGCGAAAACCCGGATCCGTCGGTGAGATAGTGGAACTGCTCGCCAGAGGACCGAACCTTTCGTCAGGGTACTATAAGATTTCAGAAGAAAGGGCCATGACTCTTACTGACGGCTGGCTTCACACGGGTGACATGGCACGAAGGGATGAGGATGGCTATCCGTACATCGTCGAACGGAAAAAGGCTCGAAGATATCAAACACCATTGCCGAAAAGATCCGGCGACGTATATAATTCCTCAATACGTTTTGCTCAGTGATGCGCTGCCGCGAAATCCCATCGGGAAGATACCGCGGAAAGAACTTCGCGCGCTGGTAGATATATAGATGGAGATAAGAAGAATTGAACCCACCCTCGATCTAGAAAAACTTGAAGCCGATCTCACCGTGCTTCAGGAGAATGCTTTCAGCCGGGGAGCCGACAAGGCTGCGTGTGTGGACGCTGCAGCTATAATCTTTAATCCTGAGCTCCTGAAGATCGTGGCTGCTTCTTCCGATTTTCCGTCAATACACTGGCCCCTTACCTATCCGAAAGATTCAATTCAGGAAGCAATTGAGGTTTATTCTCGTGGTATTTTCCTGGTCATCGACTCTCCCCCTGATATGCCCGATTATCGAGGAGGGCCTATTGAGAATGAAGAACATCGGCAGGAGTATCTCAAGCTTTACAAGTTAATCACCGACATGGAGTCTCTATCGTTCTATATGGGATATCACCTCTCCCTGGGATTTGCAACGGGAAACTGCCGCAGCATCTTCTGCCCCGGAGAACAGTGCCAGGCGATGACAAAAGGATATCCCTGCCGCCATCCCTACAAGGGGAGACCATCTCTCGAAGCACTCGGCATCGATGCCCGCGCTATCGCACAAAATCTCAACTGGTCAACGAAGAGCGATTCGCCCCTTCTCGCGGGCCTCATCATGGTCGCCTGACATACAAACCATACAAGGATTACGGAAAGTGACGTGAGCAATTTACCCGATGACAACACCACCAATCCGCTCGAGCATTTTCGAGAATATGCTGTTACTCATGGTGCTGATGATGTCGTGATTATCCCGGTATCCGATGTGATCCTGGATCCGCGGGTGCGGTTCAAGTGCATGATACCTCGATGCCACACTTCAGGGATGTGCAGCCACTGCCCTCCCTACGGACATTCAAATGCAGAGATGAAGGAAATACTCTCACAGTACCGTTCAGGGATCTTTTTTCGAGTAACCGGAAAGGGTGATATCATTGCAAATCCACTCATTGCGCAATCTATTCTGAACAATGTTCTGGACGATGAAGGTGTCAGCATAAACATCGGCCCCTATTACTTCCTGGTCTTCAGCATTGTGAAGCTGCTCGAACGGGAGGCCCGAACTTTCGGATATCGGACTGCGGGCTTCGCAGCAGGTGACTGTCGCGATATACTCTGCTCACTGCAGTTCATGTGTCAACGAACACTGTTGAACCGCAGTTGCCGTGTTCCCGAGCTCAGTTGCCCTTCGATGGAATCGTGCGGCATGAATGTATATACGATGGCAGCGCGCTCCGGGTGGGACATCTACCCCATTAAGGGGAACGAAGAGACAAAAGATGTTCCGAAGGGCTCTCTCATGGGATTGGTGCTTGTGGGAGAATCTCAGTCAGCCGGATCGATTGCAAGAACTGTTACAACCGGCGAGAAAAAATTACAATCGAAGAAGATAAAAAAATCACTTCTTCGGCGATTGCATCAGTGGATTCGTAAAGAGAAGAATCGTCTCATCGCCATGAAACAATACAATATAAGCATCAAGCAGCTCCCTCTCACCATTCGTGAGAGACGGATGTGGATGAAGGTTCTCAGGAACTTCCGCGCTCTCTCGGGCTCCTGGACAGGCTCACTCCGTTTAATGCTCAAGGTCTTTGAAGGCCGTCCACGTGAACAATGAAAATTCAGGTACGATCTCTCAGCCGATCTCAAACACCGCCTTGATCACCTTTTCCGACTTGTCTTTGACCAGCGCAAAAGCCTTTTTATACTCCTTGAGCGAAAAGCGATGTGTGACAAAGTCTTTCAGGTTTACCTTCTTCTTTTTAATCATGTCGATTGCAAGATCAAAGCTGCTGATACGTTTCCCCTTATACTCTTCACAGCCATGGGCATTTATCCCCATCATGGTGAGCTCCTGCTGCCATAAGGGAGTCTGGTCAAAACAGACCGGTTCAAGCTGATTCCCTATCATCACATAGGTGCCCTTTGCCTTGAGCCAGCGGAGAGCGTCATTAATCGTTTTCGAATAGCCAACACAATCATAGATGAGATCGAAGCCTCCAAGGATATTATTATTCCCGAGAGGAGCGCGATACAGCTTTCCACCGGTCAGTTGAGAAATGGATTCGTAGGGATCACCCTCAATTAAATGATCTGCGCCGAGCTTCAACCCCAGCTCCTGTTTGAATGCTATCCGCTCAAGGAGATACAGGGTACATCGGGGATTGATGACCTTTGCAAACTGAATGACATTAAGCCCTATGGTACCAGCGCCGATAACGAGAACCTTCTCTTTATTGCGGGGAGGCCGCTTGAGAACCGAATGAAGTGAAACAGCGGCAGGTTCAATCAAAACGGCACTATCATCCGGGATTGCGTCCGGAACCCTGACAAGCTGTGATTGATGCGCAATGAAATGATCACCGAATCCCGCACCAAGATTTTCCGGCATTGTTCCCTCGGAGAAGTTCTCACAGAGGGTATAGTTTCCTTCACGGCAGTGAATACAGGGAGGCGTAATATCCTTCATTGAGCAGCATGGAAGATATTTCTGAAGCGTAACCCGGTCTCCTACTTTTAAGCCCCTGACCTCGTCACCAGTCTCTATAACTTTGCCGATCACCTCATGTCCCATATAGGCACGGGGAACACCTGGCAAAGCGGCAATCGATATCTTCGGACTCGCCTTAACGTAGAACATCGAGATATCAGCACCACAGATACCGGTGAGAATATTTTTTACCCTCACCCAGCGGGAACCGGGTAAATCCCTTTCGGGAATATCACCATAGCGAACCGGTGAAATCGGAGAGTAATAAACAAAAGGGAAAATGCCGGATAATGCTTTTGTTGCGAGAATTTTAGCAACGTTAACATCAAAATAAATGGATTTCATAAAACACCTCCCTGAATTGTATACACCGGTTACCGGGATATCTATTGGCGGACCATGTTATATCGTCCTCAAATAGTGTTTCAATTATATATTCCGACCTCCTTTTTTCAATTCTTTTCCCGTTTTTTTCAACGGTTTGCACCGGTATGTATATCGACGAAAATATCAATGCAGGAAACAGAACCTCTATCGCCGGCACCGTATCATAATCTATCACAGATATTCTCAGTATACACTGCTCACAAAGGATCAGGAATGCCCTTTTGGTGAATTCGATATACGACAGTAAAAAAAATTGACACGATTCATTATAATTGCATATCGTAAATGGCGCTCATGCAAAAACGAAAGCTGAAATGGACAGCTCAAAATTTTACCTTAAAAACAGCTTTTATAAGCTAAACCGTTTGGGAAAGAGCTCTTATCCGCTTTTCGATTCCACGAAAGGTATTGGATGGATTTTTTACATGAAAGCCACATTGCGAATAAAGGGGGTTCGATATGGAAGAGCAAAACATATCCGGATACGGATTCATCTGCGGCAGATGGCCTCTGGATCAAAATCAATCATCACTTCTCTTTATTCACGGTTCAGGCGGCTCAAGTATCATGTGGGAGCATCAGGTTGAGTCATTACGGGACAGGGTAAACACAATCGCCATTGACCTCCCCGGGCATGGAAACAGTGACGGGGACGGATTTAACACTGTTATTGATTATACGCATGCCATCATTGAATTTATAAAAATCGCTCGTATGCCGAAACCGATCCCCGTGGGGCTCTCCCTTGGCGGTGCAATCGTCCAACAACTCCTTATCGAGGACCCGGGGACTTTTTCAGCAGGAGTTCTCATCAATACCGGCGCCCGCCTGCGGGTCCTTCCGCTTATTTTCGAGATGATAGAAAATAATTTCGACCGGTACATCAATTCGATGGGTGATTTTTCAGTATCAGAAAAAACACCGCCCGAAAAACTGGAACCGCTGTTGAAGGAAACAGCACGTATCAAGCCGGAAATAATAGCCGGTGATTTCAGGGCATGCGATACCTTCGATGTCATGGGAAAAATTGCAGATATTTCAGTACCCGTGCTCATTATAACCGCGGAGGAGGATAAGCTGACACCCGTCAAATACGGAATGTATCTTGAAGAGCACATTGAAAAAGCACATCGCGTCCACATAATGGACGCAGGTCATCTTGCCCCCCTGGAACAGCCGGATGCTATCAACAGAGCCCTGAGGAATTTCCTGGATCAGCATAACTTATAACACCGGGGACTCGGCTCTCAGGCTATTCACATAAATAGCCCCCGTAATCAGCAAAGACTCCTGTCTGCCACATGCAGAGAATCAAATAAAACAGCTCTTCTTGCACTATTACGTTACCGGCACACCCACATCCTTGAGGCATGAAAAAAATCAGACAGGATTACGATGATTCGACACACTGTTTATTAAAATCTATCCCCACCATTCTGTAACCCTGTCTGATTCTTCCTATTTCAACTACCCTTTCTTGCCGGAATATACACGCTCTTCACCCACTGCTCTATCTCTTTTATCGCTTCCTCAAGGTGTACCCTGCTCTTCCATCCGAGCTCCTTCCGAGCACGGCTGTTATCAACATCGTTATTTCTTCCCATTACGCCGGCGGCCAGGCGGGTCATGGTCGGACGAATCCCCAACGGCGTTAAAAGAGCTTCGAGGAATGCTCCGAGCCCCCATGCAAGTTTAAAGGGAATATTCCCGAGAGGCTTTTTCCCTATCCAGCTCCCCAGTGTTTCCAGGTATTCCTTCCAGGTGATATCATAGTCATCACGGAAATGATATATCCTCCCAATCGCCTTATCCGATTCCGCCGCAAGAAGAGCGCCATCCACCAAGTTGGTCACATAGACCATTGCACCGGGCGCTTTCCCGCCGTCTATCAAGGGGAGCGGCCCCCGATAATAGGCATCCAGGATATCCCGCACCCAGGCACTCCCCGGTCCGATGACATTGGCCGGGCGTATGATAGTATAGGCCATCCCATGCTCATTACAGAATGATGTGACGAGATCCTCTGCTTCTATCTTGGTGTCACAATAGGGTATTCCGCACCTCTTCCGTAGCGCATCTTCATCAAGACCCACGACATCCTGACCGAGCCCGAGAGCTGCGAGTGAAGAAAAATAGACGAAACGCTCGATCTTTCCACTCGATTCCCCGAGTAGATTCCCCGTCCCTTCCACCATAACCCGCTGAAAGGTCTTCTTTGAACCCCAGTCCAGCACTCTCGTTGCCAGATGAAACACGATATCGATACCATCAGAAATCCCCTTAAGCGTCTCCGGTTTCGTGAGATCACCCCGTACTATTTCTGCTTTCAACTGCTGTGCGTCCGAGGCGTCCTCATCGGGAAGAAAGAGGGCCCTCGCCGAATACCCTCTTCTCAGCAATTCTTTTAATAGAAAGGAACCGATAAAGCCACCCGCTCCGGTTACTAATGCTTTCATATATATCCTCCTCAACTGGTTGAGGGGGAAACGCAAAGGCTTCTCCCCTCAAATATCAGCGACAGGTCCTTCACGCTAACATCTCGCGTTCAGAAAGGGAATCAGACAGGATAACAGGATTACGATGATTCGACACACTGTTTTTAATCAAACCTCTGCTCAATCCAGCTTAATTTTACAGGTGAAGTAACTATTTCAGGAGTATGTTCAAATTACCACAACATAATACGAGCTTATCTCTATCAATCTGTAATCCTGTCCGAATCCGTCATGGTATGTTAAAAACAATAATGGAGTGAACATGATACTGAAATAATAAGAAAAAGGGGGCCAGGGCCCCCATACACCGATTAAATAAAGGATACGACTGTTTTGACCGCTTTATGCTTGCCCTTATTCATATTGACCTTAATCATCTCTTTATAATCCTCGAGCCTGAACATATGGGTCACCAGATTATCGAGTTTCACTTTCTTCTTTTTCATGAGCTCGAGTGAGATATCGAATACCTCCCTCTTCTTTCCTTTGAAGGTGGTCAGGCCATAGGCGTAGACTCCCTGTACTTTCTGAAGCTTCAGCCAGAGAGGGGTAATATCCAGCTTCACATCACCGCTGATGCCGACGACGCTCAGTGTTCCACGTGCTGCGAGTATTTTCATGCTCATATTCAGTGTGCTCGAGTTCCCCACCGTATCGAATATCCGATTAAAGCCTCCCATGAGAATCTCAGTTCCTATCATCGGCTTGTAAATTCTGGCGCCGGTTATCTCCGATGTTCGCTCAAAGACATTTTCGTTGACAATCAGGTTGTCGGCTCCCACCTGCCCCGTTAACTCCGCATGGAACGGTGATGGCTCAATAACCGTTACAG
This sequence comes from uncultured Leptospirales bacterium, assembly GCA_964652955.1. Taxonomy (GTDB): domain Bacteria; phylum Spirochaetota; class UBA4802; order UBA4802; family JAKQUI01; genus CAZZCF01. The sequence continues at coordinate 30,154 of CAZZCF010000016.1, read as the reverse complement.
AACATCTGATGTCCAGCGCACGAATCGCCTGAACGATCATATTCCCGATAACGCCGCCACCGATAACGAGGACCTTGTCACTTTTCTCAGGCATATTATTGAGAACCGCCTGTACTCCGACCGAAAGCGGCTCGGTCAGAACACTCCATTCATTGCTCACATCCGACACCTTGAAAACCTGATTTCCCGGCGCGACAACAGAGGGTGCAAAACCGCCATTGACACCGCTGCATATCCCGATGAACATGCCCGGCGGAATATCCCCCTCGGCAAAATTCTCGCAGTTGCCCGGCATACCGATACTGCAGCTGGGACAGGGTGGAGATATGTTCCGGGCGGCACATCCCAGTGCGGGATTGACAGTAACGATATCCCCCTTTTTTACTACCCGCACCTCCTTGCCGATCTCGACAATCTCACCGATAAACTCGTGACCGATAATGCAGGGGAAGGAGGTGAAGGGTGATGCCGTCGGTGAGTCGTGGAGAAAGATGAGATTGAGATCACTGCCGCAGAAACCGCAGTAGATGGTCTTCACCTTTACCCACTTCTCGGAGGGAAGTCCCGGTTCAGGAATATCAACATATTTTATCGTCGCGAGGGGGCTACTGTAATACACCCATCTTCCCATGAGTGCGCCGAGCATCTTCGCCATGAGCCATCTGGGCGCACTGACATTGAATTGAAGCGCTTTCATCTCGCACCTCCTCGATTACATTTTGAAAGAATCGACAAACATCATGGTTGCAGGACTTGTCACTGTCGGATCGGTCAAAACATTCACACAGGCCGGCTTCTTCGAATCAAGCGCCCTCTTTATGGCCGGCACAATCTCCTCATCCTTCGTGACAAACTCCCCGTGCCCACCCAGTGCTTCCACAACCTTCTCATAGTGGACAATACCCAGCTCGGAACCGATGACCCTTTCATTTCCATAGGTCATCTCCTGGCCATGTTTTATCATGCCCCATGCCTGGTCGTTGCAGATTACTGCGATGAATGGTACCTTATGGCGAACTGCCGTCTCAAATTCCATTGCATTCAACCCGAAAGATCCATCACCGGTGACGAGAACAACCGTCTTGTCGGGTCGTGCAATTTTGGCGCTGATCCCGAAGGGAACGCCGACGCCAAGACATCCGAAGAGTGTCCCGCCTCCGATAACCGATGATTTCTCTGTTGCCCGCAATCCCATCAGTGCAAAATAGCTGGCGTCACCTCCATCAGTGATAAATATGGCGTCATCGCCAACAGCATTTCGTATCTGCTGCATAAGGCGAAAGGGATGTATCGGATCGGATGGATTCTCCATGAGCTTCCTGTCATTCTCGGTAATAGCAGCAAAAGTTGTCCTGAGTGACTTGAGCCAATCACCATGCCCACTCTTCTTAACCTCATCAATGAGCAAACTGAGAGTTGAATTCACGTCGCCAACCAGGCCGACATCCGCAGGCTTGTTCCTGTTAATCTCAGTGGGCTCAATATCAATCCGTATAAGCTTCGCCTCGGGAAATCCCTGCCCGAACATCAGGACCCAGTTGAACCGGATGCCGATGCTCAGTATAACATCTGCCTGACCGAGCGCTGTCATTATTCCCATAAGGCCGCCATCCCACAGGGAGAGCTCGTGCTCATCGGGGATGGCACCCCTTCCATTGTCCATCAGAACAAAGGGTATACCGGTTTTCTCGATAAATGAGAGGAGTATATCATCACACTCGCTGCATCCGACACCGCTCCCCGCAAGGATAAGCGGCCTTTCCGCCTTATCTATCATCTTCGCTGCTTCTTTGACGGCACTCATATCGGGAACCACCTGATACTTGACCGCTCCCTTCCCGGGGAACACAACCTCGGCCTCATCCATCTTGACATTCAGAATATCGGGAGGCAGTTCCAGATACACCGGGCCGGGTCTGCCTGAGACAGCATGCCTGAAAGCGGCAGAGATATATTCAGGAATCCTCCGGATATCATGGCACCGGGCAGTCCACTTAACCACCGGCCGTATCATTGACATCTGATCCATATCCTGAAGGGCACCCTTCTCCCAGTCCTTTATCGGGGCAATGCCGCTGATAATCACGACCGGCATGTTCTCAAGGAATGCATTGACGACACCGGTGAGCGAATTGGTGAAACCGGGACCGGCGGTTACGAGACAGACCCCGGCCTGCCCGGTAAAGATCGACCATGCATGTGCCATCATCGCTGCTGCCTGTTCGTGGCGAACATCGATGATGCGGACACCATATTCAAGAAAGCCGTCATAGATCCGGTCGATATGACCTCCCGGCAAGGAAAAGACCGTTTCAATGCCTTCAACCTCTTTCAAGTACTTTGCAGCAATATGACCTCCAAAAATATCACCCATAGATCACCTCTCTTTGAAACAGTTTTTATAATTATTTTCTGTTGTACGGGCGTTGATTTTACAACAACTTTTTGAAAAGATGTTTATAACCATTTTTACCGCAAGGCCTTCTTGTCCACCTTTCCAACAGCCGTTAAAGGAATCTGGTCAACGATTTCTATGATCTTAGGCACCTTGTACGGAGCCATGTTCTCTTTGCAGTAGGCACGTATATCTTCTTTTACCGCCTTGGAATCCTTTTCCCGGTACTCGGGTATCAGCTGAATCACCGCTTTTACAATCTGCGTGGCAGGCTTCTGTGGATCGGGCACACCGACCACCGCACAGAATTCGATTGCGGGATGCTGATAGAGCTTATCCTCAAGCTCACGGGAAAAGACATTGTAGCCGCTGACGTCTATCATATCTTTGACCCGGTCGACGAGATAGAAATAACCGTCCTCGTCCATCCTGAGAACATCACCGGTAAAAAACCACTTCTCTCCCTGAAACTCCCGCATTGCATGTGCTGTCTCCTCCGGATCTCTCCAGTAGCCTCTCATGACCCCCTTCCCCTGTACAATATACTCCCCCTCCTCTCCAACGGGGACTTCTCTGGTCCCGTTTTCCAGATCAACCAGCTTCACGCGATAGGTCGGCCACGGCAGTCCAACCGATCCGACCTTTTTCTTATTATTTCGGGGATCGAAAATACTGGGCATCGTTTCAGTCATGCCGTAAAACTCCTGCACCTTCCCCTCGCCAATAACAGACTCCAGTTCTGCCAAGAGGCTATCGGTCAGCGGGGAGGCACCGGAGAAGACAACCTGACAGTTCGAGTGGTCAAGCGATCTGAACGAAGGCTCATCAACAAGCCGCTGATAAATAGTCGGAACATTGCAGATGCCGGTCGGACGATACTTTGCGTACTCCTTGACGAGATGCTTCACATTTCTGGGATCAGGAATGAGAATCTGCGTATTGGTCGTAGTCATCTGAACCATGCCGACAAATAATCCCGCTATGTGGAAAAAGGGAAAGGCGGAAAGCCATATCTCTCCCATCACCTCTGTCTGCATCCAGTGATTGTACATGACCAAGGTCGTCACGACACTGCGATGTGTCATCTCGGCTCCTTTGGGAGTGCCGGTGGTTCCACCGGTATACTGTATGAGACAGGTATCATCCGGTTGTATCTCAACGCGGGGAGGACGATCGGGATACGTGCGCAAAATCTCGCGGAAGGTGAGGACGGTCTTGCCCGGCACGGGAACCACCTTCCCGCTCGGAAGCTTCTTAAGCGCCTTTCCAAGAATTCGCACGAGCGGCGGCAGGAATTCACCGATAGTGCAAACGACAATATGGGTGAGCTCGGGCACCTTATCGTGAATCTTCATGAATGTCTGTTCAAAGGCCATATCCAGAATGAACAGGACTTTTGCTCCCGAGTGATTGAGCTGATAGGCCAGCTCATTCGGTGTAAGGAGTATCGATATCCCCTGAGCGATACATCCTGCCCTGCATATCCCCACATTGACAATCTGGTTCTGCGGGATGTTCGGGGTAACTATCGAAACAGCCACTCCCTTGCCATAACCGATGGAAGAGAGAAAATTGGCAAAACGACCGGATAATTCATCGAGTTCTCCGTACGTAATCGTTTTACCCATGAAATGCATTGCCGGGTGTGCATGATTTCTGCGTAATCCCTCCTGGAGAAAATCGAGATAGGTTTTCTCCGGAATGGTTATGTTCGGGTCAACCCACTCATCGTAATACTTCGTCCACGGCCGTTCATCATAGTTCATATGCAACCTCCCCTTGTATGTTTATAAACAGTGCAGAGTCTTTAAAACAGATTCAGATGGGTACCGTACCGGAGGTGTTATATCCCTCCACATACGTAACATATTTCAATGGATATTCCAAGAACGGAAACTCTGTTTTGCAAGAGCAACCCGCCATTGGACGGAATGGATGGTGAGCATTGCCTGAGGCCGCTTGCCACAATGAGATCACTGGTCCGGTATTGGAGAACAGTGAAAAACCCCATCTCTGCAAGAGGCATATCAACCCGAGCACCGACACATCGAATAAATCAAAAATCACAAGCGGTTATTGTACATCAAAGGCATTATGATTACAATGAATAAATTAATATTTTGCTATCCATCATAAATTCCGATACGAAAGGGAAGAGCGCTGTGTAGAACAAAAGAGAATTTTGAATAAATAAAAAATTCTATTAAAATTTATACATCAGGGGAATTGAACCAATATTTTATACTTGATATTCCCAATACGATTGGCTATTTTCATAGCATAGAAACGAGGAAATGAATTTGCCGTCTGTGTTAAGGAGAACCTTCGTGAGTAATGCGAGAATAATCATCGCTGAAGATGAACCGATCATCGCAATGGATACTCAGGATTCTCTCATCAGCCTGGGGTACGACGTATTAGCCGTTGTTGAAACAGGGGAAGAAGTGATTCAGAAAGCAAGGGAAATCAACCCCGATCTGATCCTGATGGATATAGTGCTCGCAGGCGATATCGACGGCATCGAGGCCTCAAAACAGATACGGGATACAATGGATATACCGGTAATATTCATTACCGCACACAGCACCGAACAAATTATTCAGCGGGCACGGGATGCCGAACCCTATGGATATCTTGTTAAACCGATCGGAAAGAACGATCTCTATACCACCATAGTAACAGCCCTGAACCGACATCGATTGGAAAAACAACTCAGAGAGAATGAAGAAAAGTACCGGACCCTGGTAGAGAACATCAACGATGTAGTCTTTTACCTGGACAACGAGGGATTTATTACCTACATCAATCCTGTCGTCGAACAGATAAGTCAGTATCGAACGGACGAATTGATAGGTATCAACTTTTCAGAACTCGTCCACTCAGACGATCTCCCCGGGCTGATTGCGAGCTTCCAGCGGACAATCACCGGACAACTCGAGCCCTACAACTTCAGAATTCATAACAGGGATGGAAGCATTCTCTACGTGAGGACATCGAGCCGCCCCGTGATGAAGAACGGCGAAGTTGTCGGAGTGACCGGCATCTTACAAAACATTACCGCGCAGAAGATTGCCGAGGAGTCCATGGAAAAACGCAACCGGGAATTTTCAGCACTCAATCAGGTATGCCAGACTATTATTTCAAGTCTTGACCTGGATGATATTCTTCTCAGGGTGCTGGAGGAAGCACAGCACCTGCTCGATGTTTTCGCCTGCTCAATATGGTTGGTCGATGAAGCAAGTGGCGAACTGATATGCCGCCAAACGACCGATCCCCAGAGCGAGATACTTCGCGGCTGGCGGCTCTCGGATGGGCAGGGAATCGCCGACTGGGTTATCCGTCACGGCAAAAGTCTTATCGTCGCTGACGCACAGCACGATAAGCGTCACTTCACCGGTATAGACCGAAAAACCGGTATCTTTATCCATTCCATACTCAGTGTGCCCCTCCTTTTCAAGAGCGAGGTTATTGGCATCATTCAGGTGGTCGATACCGAGCCGAATCGTTTTGAGAAAAGGGATCTTTACCTCATGGAGTCACTTGCCGCAACGACATCAATTGCAATACGAAATGCCCGGCTGTTCGATGATCTGCAATCACAGATAAAAATGAGAAAAGAGTCTGAAGAGGCATTACGTGAGAGCGAGAATCGCCTTCGAATGGTTCTCGAGGTGACCTCAGACGGCGTCTGGGATCGAAACCTCATCACTGATCACGTTTATTTCAGTCCTACCTGGATAAGAATGCTCGGATATGCGGAGGATGAAATTGAGCCGCATACGAGCACCTGGGAGAATCTCATCCATCCTGACGATCGATCGAGAGTTCTTGAAGCAATGAATGAACATCTTAACGGGCACACCGATAGCTACACATCGGAATTCCGGATGCGCACAAAGGAGGGCGACTATAAATGGGTTCTGAGCCGAGGCAAGGTTGTCGAATTCGGTCCCGATGGGAGGCCGCTCCGCATCCTCGGAACGCATATGGATATCACTGAAAGAAAACAAATGGATGAACAGCTTCAGCTATCCCTCGGTGAAAAGGAAGTCCTCCTGAAGGAAATTCATCACCGGGTAAAGAACAACTTCCAGATAATCTCCAGTCTGCTGAGTTTGCAGGAAAGCAGGGTTACCGATGAAGAGCTTGCCAGAACGATTATGGATTCCAAAAACCGCGTCAGGGCAATGGCGCTCATCCATGAAAGGCTCTACAGCTCTGAGAATTTTACAAGCATTGATTTCTCAGAATATCTTCACATACTGGCGCAGGAACTGTTTCAGATATATGCGAAGAATCCTGCTATCATTATGAATATACACGCAGAAGAGGTTATGCTGAATATCAACCAGTCCATTCCCTGCGGCCTGATTGTTCACGAGCTTATCTCGAATGCGTTAAAATACGCCTTCCCCGATGAAATCAAAAGTGGAACAATTACCATCTCTTTGCGGGAGAATGACTTCATTGAGCTGAGCGTTGCCGATAACGGCATCGGAATACCGGAGGATCTCGACCCGAAAAAAACTAATTCGCTCGGTTTTAAACTGCTCTATACTCTCGCCGAGACACAACTCAAGGGGAGCATACAGCTCAATCGCAAGAGCGGTACACGGTTCACTCTGAAATTTCAAAAGCAGTGAGATTTGCGTCCCCGTTGCATTTTTTCTTAACTCACGTGAAATCAATAATCCCTCTCTTCAGAAATATTTCGCGATGAGCACTATGGAGAATTACTACTGGGATGAAAGCAGCAGGCTTCATCTTCGATACGCCATGGGGGAAATCGCTGCGCTTTTACGACATTATTAAAGAGGTGAATAATTCAGTTTTGATTTTCTCAGATATGGCTTCTGCCCGCTCTTTCAATCGTGGAACCACAGGGGAATACTGCCTATTCCGATTACGGTAAAAACATGGGCGATATGTCTGACAATCATACTATACCGGGGAAAATACGGTAATCATATATACCGCTCGACCTCTGCCCTCGTCCTCGGCATATCATCCGGAATAACTTCCATGGTGATCGTGGATGCGTACCCCTTTTCGCGAAGCCGGGTCAGTATCGCGGGATAATCCACAATCCCCTCCCCGAGGGCGAGGTGCAGATCATCCTTAACCGTTTTCCCTCCCCTGTTATCATGAACATGCACATGAGCAATCCTCTCAAAGCGGTGTTTGATGAAGTTGAAGGAGGTATTCTCGCTGGAGAGGAGCTGAGCATGACCGATGTCGAGCGTCATCCGCAGATCGGATACGGCATCGAACGCTACCGAGAAACTGTCATACCGCTCGGTAAGATTCTCGATGCAGAGAACGACACCATTTCCGGTGGCATGAGCCACAAGCTCCGACAGGAGTTCGATCTTCTTCGGAACCAGCCCGGGAGGCGCCCATCTCTTATCAATCCAGAAATGTATAGTGCCCTTCTCTATGCCGAGATCACGCGAGAGATCAAGGAGCTCCTTCATCTTGGGGACGAACCGCTCGCGGAGAACTCCGGCGTCCACTGGATTATCCTCGTTTGGATAGTGAGCAAGATAGAACATGCCGTACCGCTCTCTCAGCTCAACAAGCTCAGCGAACTGCTTCCGTACCTCTTCCGGATCCCTGACATCTATCTCGGCATAGGGATAGCCGAGCTCGCCCACTTCACGTATCTGCTTGAGGTTATGGGCTCTTCCACCTATTATCATACAGACTCCTTTTCAGCAGAATCCGGGCATTTCCCGCATACAATTCACTCAAATCTAGTCAGCGAGGAGAAAAAAGCTGTTGAAAACAGACTTGAATAAACAATAGTAGCGCAAGGAGTCACCGGGGTCAAGATAAAGAACTGTGCAAAAACCGGTCATCCATCATGGAAAAACAGATGCTCCGATTCCGGGTTCCTATGCATTACATCTTATACTCATGCAGAAAACGGATACTTGTACATGCATATAAAAATCACTTTTTTCAAGTATACTGTCACAGTCTGTTTTTTTCCCGGTATCACCATATAGGGGAATACAGGTGAAAGAGAGTGCCGTGAATCCATTTATCGATAAGGAAGAAGAATATAATGAAAGGGAGGTGATATCACAAGCGCTGAGCGGGAACCTCGATTCGCTGGAAGATCTCATCTCGCTTCATCAGGCCTGGATCTTTAACATTGCGCTGAGAATGGTTTGCAACCACGATGACGCAAAGGACATCACTCAGGAGATCCTGATTAAAATAATCACCAAGCTCTCAACCTATGACGCTCGTAAAAGCTCATTCCGGACCTGGCTCTACCGTATTGTTGTCAATCACATCATCAACATGAAGAAGAGCAAAAACGAGAGGATGATCAGAAGCTTCGACGCCTACTTTGATATGGACCTGGTACCCGACGAGAGACCCGATGCGTATCCAGAATATACTATTCTCATCGAAGAATCGAAGATCAGCTGTTTTCTCGGCTCACTCCTCTGCTTCAGCAGAAAGGAACGGCTCGTGTTTATTTTCGGTGCTATCTTCAACGTATCGGATTCAGTGGGAAGCGAGCTCCTGGGGATCACAAAAGCAAACTTCAGAAAAATCCTCTCCCGGGGGAGGAAAAAACTCCACCATTACCTGAATAACAACTGCGAGCTCTTCAGCGATGCAAATCCCTGTCACTGCGGACTGAAGTTGAAAGGTCATATCAACATGGGATGGATCAATCCCAACAGGATTGTCTTCCATCGGGGGAAAACGCAAAAAGTGCGGGACATCATTCATGACCGTTTGGATGAGTTCAGCAACTCCTACTACAGTGAATTCACCCGCCTCTTTCGCGAACACCCCTTTTATGAGCCACCATTGAGAGACTGGCTTAAAGATCTCCTCAGCAACGATTCATTCAAGGATCTCTTTCTTTTGGAATGAATTTGATTACGATGAATAACGCGATAGGTAATACTTGTTTCCCGCCCGCCTCCGGCGGGCGGGAAACAGTGATTGCTTGTTTACCAGGGGAGTATTTCCGTGTAATGCTCATGTCGAGCATATCCTCTTGCCAAACTATTTTAACATTAACACCTCTGTGCTTCTCCCCCCGCCGAGGGGGGGAAGATTGATTCATTTCAAATAATTCTCAGAATGCCGAAGGTTATACGGCTTACATAAACGATACAATCAAATCATTCTACAGGGAGGGGTATCATGAACAGGACAGATGTCCACGACAGTATATGGAAGTTCATGCAACAACGGCTCAACTACAACGGTGATGAGCTTGAAAAGTTCAGACGCGATCCTCGCTGGCAAAAGATACTGCAAGGACTTGAAACTGTTATAAACAAAACGATCGTTTTCGAAGTTATCAAATCCCATGGATGCAATGTTGAGCACGCAGTCGGAGATAAATTCTTCTTTGCCGCGGAAGGGTATATGCTCGCCCATAAAGGGCCGAAAAAAGTCTGTCCCTACCTGATGCCGGCAATGACCCGCATGATGGCTATTATACAGGAGCGCCTCTACGAAGGGCTGGACCCACGTCCTTTCTTTTACCGGGGGCATTGTGACGATATCGGTCTCGATTGCGGCGGCTGGGGCGAAGTGCTCATCGAGGCATCTATTCTCGAGAGAAATAATTAAGAAGGGAAGAATGAATGATGAATATGATTGCATACTGCGGTATCACCTGCACCCTCTGCCCTGCCTACCGTGCAACGCAGGAAGATGATAACGGTGCAAGAAAAAAGGTTGCGTCCCAGTGGTCTACGCTGTTAAAAACAGAGATACTTCCAGAGGATATCAACTGCGATGGCTGTTTATCATCCTCCGGAAGGCTGTTCAAGCACTGCGGTACCTGTACCATACGGCGCTCCAATCGGGAAAAGGGTATTGACAACTGCGCCCACTGTGAAGAGTACCCCTGTGAGAAGCTCAACCTGTTTCTGGAGCAGCTCGGCATGCCCGAAATAAAAAACACGCTCGAAGCGATCAGAAGTAAAGCCTGAGAATATAGGAGAACGAGATTCCCAGATAGTTGCCCACTGCATAGCCGATAATACCGGCGGCAAGGCCAGAGATAATAACCTCCCGGTTTTTAAGAGCCGCTGCGGCGATGGGGACGAACACCGGAGAAAATATCCCCGCAACCGAGGTTATGATCTGTGTATCGGTATCAATTCTCGTCAGTGCGGAGAGAACAATATGTAGAACCCAGGAACCGAAGAGCACCACCGACGCGAAACCGATTATAGCCGGTGAGGATTCGACCAGTTTGGAAAAATCAGCAGTGGTACCCACCGCCACACAGAATACAAGTATTATGTACTGTCCGAGCTGAAAGGACATATCGATATTTCTTATTGACGGGATAAAGGAACAGGCGATTCCCATGGTCGTAATTGACAGCATCAGGACGGCCATGTTGTGCTCCTTGGGAACGATGGAGAAGAGCCCACCGCCAATGGCAAAGATAACAACGGCAAGACCAAGGGCCTTCATCAGCGGTATGAGCTTTGCTCTTGTGAATATACCCTGATAGTTTATAAAGCTGGACTTCTCGATCTCGATTGCCTGCAGGGCGGCGTTGACTTCCGCACCGTCAGATGCATCCTCTAATTTGAACGGTGGTAGGAAGATACCGATAAATCGCTGTCCGTAAGCAAGAATGAAGAGAAACCAGGGGACCTCGACGAGCCATGAAGCGGTAGTTGCAAGGACAAGCATGTGCTCCTTGACCTTCAATGCCATTGCAACGGCAAAAAAGTTCGGCGTCGCACCGGTAAATCCACCGACAAGCATGCCGGCAATCTTCCAAACCTCCTCAACACTATCACGGTATATTATATAGGCAACAAAGGACGCTGTGATAACAGAACAGATGACAAACACGAAGGAGAGGAGGCTTTTCCCGGCAAGGCGTACCCATCGCTTGAGATCCGTGGGAAATATCATCAGCGGGATAGCCAGCGGCACAGTCACTGACATGATGATCTTCTGAACAGCTTTCACTTCATCCGGCAATATGCTGATGTTGCCGATGAGTATACCAATAGCAAAACTAAACAGGCCGGCACCGATCCTGTCCATCCAGGCATACCGATGGCAGAGATAGAGTATCAATACCGGAAAGAGTACACAGAATAATGCAAATAAAACCGCTATCATCTCTGTCCCTCGCTCTGCTCCTTCCACACCTCTTTGAATACTCTCACCATATTGAGACCCAATATCTTCCGAATCGATTCCTCGTCCCATCCCCGGTCGAGGAGATTCTGAGTGAGGAGCGGGAAATCCTGCATACCCGAAAAACCGTTGAGGTTGAAGGCTTCAAAGATGCGATCAGCAAAATGCAGATAGTAGTTTCCCACCGTGTGCTGAAGGGTGCGCATTGCGTAGAGAATCTCATCACGCGGATAGGCCCCAGGGCTTATCTCCGAGTCAGTTCCGACCGCAACATGGTCGATGCCGACCAGATCGATTACGTATTCCATGTTGTCGAGAAAATCATCCATCGTCGGGATTGCGTCTCCCCCCTTCCAGTTCAGGGGCGCATAGGGAGTCAGACCGACCACCCCTCCCTTTGCCGCAACGGTCTTTATCTGCTCATCGCTGAGATTCCGGGGCACATTGCACCACTTCCTCGGATTGGCGTGGGAGAAGATACACGGTTTCTCGCTTATCTCAATCGCTTCGAGGCTCGATCGCTCACCAACATGCGAAAGGTCGAGTATCATGCCGACACGATTCATCTCCTGTATGAGCTCTCTCCCTTCTCTGCTGAGACCGGCATTCGCATCGGTTCCACAGCCGTCAGCGGCAAAATTTCTCTCGTTATAGCAGAGCTGGGAGATACGCATGCCGATCCGGTAGAATATCTCCACCATGGGGCCAAGATAGCGATGATACAGGGGACGGGAGTTCTGTGTGCCGATAATAAATCCCACACGGTTCTCCTTCTTCGCCCGGTAAATATCATCTACTGTTTCGATGAGCATTAATTTCGGATTGTCTCTGAACAGTTGATAGTAGTTCGCGATGTTCCTGACAGCATCCCCGACATCATCATCAGTCATGGGAACGGTGACGTTCAGAACAGTTGTTCCAGCTTTTTCCAGATTGGCGCTGTATCCTTCGCAGAAGAATGTACATCCATCAAAAACAATGGCATCGTGATGCAGCTTTCGAGCTTTCTCTGAGACTTCCCCCGTAAAGCTCATACTTCACCTCCTTCATGTCGCCTCAATTATACAATTGTCCGAGCAGCTCATCATGAACAGGACGAGTTGTACACTCACACCCGGGATATGTGCAACAGAAGAACCATCATTAACCGGCTTGCTTATTCACTGTGAGCGCTCTTGTGCTGAGCTCCAATCAATTAAAATAAAATGATCAAGTCTAAACATCAAAAATTGACCATAATAAAAAGTCAAGGACAAACAACGGGAAGAGCAGGATGAAAATGCTCTTGCCGTCATCACAACAACTGCGAGCTCCGCCAAATTATGGTGGACATATGAATACGCCATTTCTACAATTGCCATACCACCCTTAACCAGAAGGCTTCATAACAAGAATGGGTTGAAGAATCGTTCATGCACAGTTGATCATCAATGCATATGAGAGCAGTGCTACTCTCAAACCCAAAGAGATTACGGAGGTTTTAATTATGGCATATGAAAACCTGAGTCTTGAAAAGAAGGATAACATCGCCATCATCACACTCAACAGACCGCCGGCAAATGCGGTCAACCTCGGCCTGCGCGAGGACTTCAGCAATGCGCTCGATGAGATAGAGAAGGATAAGGAGGTGCGGGTTGTCATCATCACCGGTACCGGCGATAAGGCCTTTTCAGCGGGCTTTGACGTAAGCGATACGGCAAATGTCCTGAAAGGCCCCGACGGCGCGGGTCTCTGGACGCGGGTTGATAAATTCCCCAAGCCGGTTATCGCCGCCATCAACGGCTTCGCCCTCGGCGGAGGGTGCGAGCTGGCACTTGCCTGCCACTTCAGGATCATGTCGACAGCAGAGAAGGCCAAGATTGGCCTCACCGAAATCAACCTCGGCCTCATCCCCGGATGGGGCGGCACTCAGCGGATGACGAGGCTTCTGGGACGAAAGCGAGCGCTGGACCTAATGATGTTTGCGAAGCGGCTGACCGCGCAGGAAGCGCTTGATATCGGACTTGTTGATAAGATATCCGATCCCGGAAATCTCATGAATGATGCCATGCAGCTCGCCGGCGAGCTCGCCGAGAAACCCCCGCTGGCAGTTCGCGCTCTTCTCAGAGCAATCAACGCAGGCCAGGACAGGGGTTTCGAGGAAGGGCTGAAAGTCGAGAGCGAAAGTGTCGTCGAGGTTTTTCAGAGCAAGGACACGCAGGAGGGCATCGCCGCTTTTCTCGAAAAGCGGAAGCCGGTTTTCAAAGGAGAATAGTGCCTTCAGGAACGGCCCGGCCGGTACATGCCGGGCTTTTTTATTTTACCGCTTTGTGCTTCGGGAGCTTCCCCTTTCCGAGGAACGCATATGCCGCCGCGAGGAATCTGCCAGGATGTATCAGATGGCAGAGATGACCGCCGGGGAGCTCCACCAGCTTGCCGTCGGGGAGCTGATCGATCATTTTCCGGGAATCCGCTCCGGTGAACGTATCCTCTTTTCCAATGACCAGCAGCGTCGGCGACGTTATCTCCCGCACGCGGCTCCGGTAGTCCGCGGCAATGACTATCTGTACACGCCTGTCAACCGACGGATGGCAGGCCCATGCCGCCTCGCGGGTAAAGAGATCCTTCGCCCACTGCGGATCTCTCTTCTCAAAGACATCGGAGACGTGCAGTCGTGCAAAGAGCCACTGCGGCACGAATTTAAATACTTTTGCCAATATACGGTTGTGTTGTGATACATTAAAACGCGGCGCGGTGGATATCAGTATAAGCTTGTTCACCCGCTCATGATAGTTGTGCGCGAATACCTGCGCGCAGACACCGCCGAAGGATTCCCCGATAATGGAAACCTTCTTCACGCCGATTTCATCGAGAATCCCCTTCAGATCATCGGCAATATATTCAAAGGTGTAATCCCGCTTCTCCCGTTTCGCCTCGGCAATCAGCGGAAGATAGTACACGATGACCCGATAAAAGCGGGCCAGCTCGGGAACGATATCGGCAAAGAACTCCGTAATCCCGTCGAGGCCGGGTATGATCACCAGAGGATCACCCTCACCGAACTCCTTGTACCTGAAATATCGCTCCTTGTATCTCATCGCTTCCTCCTGATCGGTTATCCCGTACGCTTCAATGAGAACACAGAGCACTATAATCTGTCAATGAATACTTGTTTAATCGGTTCCGTATGATAGCACATGGCAGCAATGAATACGCTCATGCCGCCATGTGCAGTTGTCGTAATGCTCAGAGAACGTTCCTTCACTCCTTCGGCGGTACAACCGGAATCTGCAGATATGAATTGTACTTCCCACCTGTGTGAATCGTATCCTTCCCATGACGTGCCCGGTACAGCCCCACTGGAGATTTTTGCATGGTCATGGGATTGTCAGCCGAAATAACCAGCGCCAGCCGGGAGCCCTTACGGTATACCATGCTGGTGGACCAGATCTCAACCTGAATCTCGACCGGCGTGCCGGGCTCAATCGGCAGCAGCCGCTTGTGGCGGTGATAGGGCCTCGAATCGGTGCTCAGCTCGGGATCGAGCTCTCGATGCTGCGCCGAAAGCCATCCCGGGATCGTCTACCGGGAGCTGGCCAGAATGATTGCCGTATATCTTGAAGGAAGATGAAGCATCATGCCATTTTCAGTATGATCAGGCCGAGTACAATTGCGGCAATGCCGATAACCTTCATCGCCCTGATTTCCTCTTTTAAAATCACGAATCCCATCACGGCGCCTAGAGCGACAGCGATCTCCCTCGCAGCTACTATATAGCTCACAGAGGCCATCCGAAAGGCATAGAGTATAATTAAATAGGTAATCATGGAGCCGATTCCTATAATGATGCTGTACTTTCTATATATCTTCCAGGCTTCAGCTATCTCAACTTGGTACTTTGAAAGCATAACCGGTGTCACGAGTATCGTTGTGGTAAGGAAAAGACCGTATATATATACCACCGGATCCGTTATCGAAACGGCGAGCTTGTCCACAATCGAATAGCTGACTATCATCATACCAACGAGGAGCGCAAAGATGACTGCGCAATAATGATCTCGCTGATACTTGAATCGGAAACCGATCAGAATGGTTCCGGCTACAACCAGGAGAATCCCAAGTGCTCCGCATGATGATATATCCTCCCGTAACAGAATCGCAGCAACCAGTGCTGTACCGGCAACGCCGGTTCCACGGGCAACGGGATAAACGACTGAAATATCTCCGTGCTGATAGGCTCGCGAGAGTGAATAGAAGTACACCGCGTGAATCGAACCTGTGGCTATTATAAAAAGAAATGATCTCATTGACGGTGGATTGATAAAGGCAAGGGGGATCGCTACGGGGGAGAATACCACACAGGCAAACACCAGTCCCAGATACATAACACTGAGATTACCCGATACTCTCTTGGTTGCGAGATTCCAGAATGAGTGGATAAAAGCAGATATAATAACCAGCACAAATGCAAGAGCGGTCATGACCTTACTGTCGTCTAGATGTTCACTGACAGTCCCCGATCTCTCAGATACTCCTTTACCTGTCGTATTGTAAAGGTACGGAAATGGAATACCGATGCTGCCAGGAGAATCGTCGCACCGCCCTTGACGGCGCCCTCGTAAAAGTGTTCCAGCTTTCCGGCGCCACCCGATGCTACGACCGGCACTTTCACCGCACCGGATATTGACCGTGTAAACTCAATATCGTATCCGGCCAGGGTGCCGTCACCATCCATGCTTGTGGGGAGAATCGTACCGGCACCGAGATCCTCGCACATGAGCGCCCACTCAACGGCGTCCTTTCCCACAGGACTGGTTCCCCCGGCTACTACCAGCTCAAAACCTGAGGGCATCTCATCATTCCGCCGTGCATCGATTGCAACAGTAATTCTTTCCGATCCAAACTCCTTCGCTGCTTTCCTGATCAGGTTCGGATCGCTGACCGCTGCGCTGTTCATTGATATCTTATCAGCTCCCGCTTCAAGAACCAGACGAATATCTTCGATACTCCCGATGCCGCCACCCACCGTCAGCGGGATATCGATTACCGAGGAAACCTCTTTTACCCACTCCAGGCGGGTGCTGCGATTCTCAAGGGTTGCCGCGATGTCCAGCATTGCAAGCTCGTCGGCACCCTCCTCCTGATAGAAGGCAGCGTTTTCAACAGGATCACCCGCCTCGCGTATGTTCACAAAGTGAACTCCCTTTACCACACGACCGTCTTTCATATCGAGGCATGGCATTATCTTCGTAATTTCCATATACTATCCCCAATGACATACATGAAATCTCACTTTGCCGAATTCCAAAGAGGATAAGACTATTGGCGGCAGGAAAAATGTCAAGATATAACGAAGCAATGACTATTTATTCCTTCTCACCGCCTCCGCCGGATCGCCGAGGATCATCTTCATCGTCCTCCATGCGCCATGCATGACGTTGTTGATGCCGGCGCCGCTTTCACTCTGCGCACCGATAAACCAGAGCCCCCTGATCGGTGTTTTATGCGGCACACCGCTCTTCCCCATTACCGGAGCGGCCCCTCCGAAGGTGTGATGATTCAGCGCTGTACGTTTTTTAAAATCGTCAGGCGTCAGAATAATTTTTACCTTCGCTCCTTTCCTGAGGCCTGGAATTACCCTCTCCGCTTCCTCAAGCAGTGCATCGGCAAGCTCGTCGCGACGTTCTTCCCAGGTACCATCATCGAGCTTATTGGGTGCAACCGTATAGACGGTCACAGAGTAATGCCCTTCAGGTGACATCTCCGGAGTGTGGTAGGACGGAATATAGATCAGAAAACCATCCTTTCCCTCATGATACCGTCCCGCCTGAAGATCATCGACTCCTCGCTCGATATCGTAGGTTCCGTAGTAATAGGTCACCGCACTCCGTTGATAGGGTGCAGGATCAAAATCAACACCCAGGTGAATCATGAGGATTGACTCCATGAGCGGAATCTCTTTCAGCAGGGAGATAAATTTCCCCGGGAGGTGCTCAATTCCCACCAGCCCATAGAAGACCTCCCGGGCGCCACCGCTGACAAGAACAATATCCGCTAAATCCTCCGAACCATCCGCGAGGACGATTCCCTTTGCACTCCCCCCCTCAATGAGTATCTTCTCGACCAGCGCACCGGTGTGAATGCTGCCTCCACCTTTACGAATCTCATCCGCCAGCACTGCAACCAGCGAGCTGCACCCGCCGCGGATAAAGTGATAGCTGGGATGATATCCCACCCGAGAAACCTGCAGGGGAATCCGCTTGTCAAATGCCGGCTCAGGATTAACCGCCGGAACCCCGAGACCGATAAACTGGCTGGGTCTCACCACAAAGTCGGCAAGTATCGATATGAAGACACCCTGAAGCTTCTTCGACGCAAAAAAGAAATCCATTATCCGCTGAGCGTTCCAGTTAATCTTCGGCAGGAGCGGCAGGAGCTTCGCAAACATCCTCGCTTTGAGAAGAAGTGCTGCAATACCCTTTGCGCGCTCGGATCGACGTGCCAGAGTCATGATTTCCATCAAGCGGACATAGAAAGTGTAATATCTATCCAATCCCTCGCGCTCTTCAGGAAAGATCTCCTTTAAACGCTCCCTTCGCCAGAAGAGGCCGGCATATTCCTCCGGCTTCTCAATGATAAAATCGGGGAAGGCGTACACCCGGTCTCCCGGTATAATCTCTATCCGATCGGCTATATTGAGCTCCGAGAGAATTGAGCCAACCTGCTCGCCATGGCCAAACCCCTCGAGGACCAGCTGTCCGAGCTCCCAGGTGAATCCCTGCTCTTTCACCGAAGCCGTTACACCGCCGATTTCGGGAAACTGCTCATATACCGTCACCCGATACCCCGCTTTAACCAGATACGTTGCCGCAGTTAAACCGGATATGCCGGAACCGATAATTATCGCTCTCAATCTTTTACTCCTTTTATATTTGCGATATTATGATTTCAGTATACCTTTGCAGAAGTCAAGCGAAAGCACGCACAATATCTTCTGACAGAATTATTATTTCAATCGAACAACAACAGGCGCCCATTCAACCAAAGATAGCATCCCTTCAGGAGGCCGATAGCTCCCGAAAGCGTAAGGATCAGAACCACTATCGTTCGTACAATCACCGGCTTTATTCCCCGCAGGGCAGAGAATACAATCACTTGTCCAATTTCCTTCGAGGGCACTCTCCAATGCGAAGGAAGATCACTCAGGGAAATATGAGGGTCAACAAGCTCACACATTTATAAAAAGAAAAATAGAGCAGTGATAAAACCGCCATCATAACAGGTTATCGTCAGAACTCTGGAATAGACTCTGTTCTCATGGAGCGCCACTTTTTTCTCCCGGTTACAATAATTACCTGAGATCACTCGTTTATATTGAAATTAACATTGAATGGCGATCCGTTCCGCTCGGCCTGCACTGATACTGTCGATCCCGGTTCAACGGTACGCAATATCCGATAGAACATTGCAATGCTATCGACTTTCCTGCCATTCATTTCTTTTATAATATCACCATTTCGCATACCGTGCCTGAAGAGCGTACTCGCTGCATCAATGCGTGTTATCATCACTCCTTCTCCTCCCTCATTCCGCAGTGACTTCATTCGAATACTCTTCAGTATCTCTCTCGCCCTGTTCCGAACGGCCTGTATATTGGCCCGAACGCTCTCATGATCCAGACTTCTCTTAACGACACGCTTCGATACCCTCTTCTCCCCGGTCTCGCTTTTCTCCTCTGCACTTCTCGGCCTGTCCTTCGCATAGAGTTCAAGTTTAAATATCTCCTCATCCGATTTCAGAAACACTCTGTGACGGTCAATTCGAACCAGCCGATAACCGCTTACCAGAGCGTAAAGCCGATAAACATTTGGCGCCTTTTCGCCCTTTATCCGTATCAGGGCACGGGCGATAGCCCGCGGTCCGGAAACAGTTCCCAGGAGCTCGAGATTGCTCACCTCCCCTTTTTCATGATGTGCATCCTCTGTTATGCTCCCCCTCCTGAAAAATCCTGAGTCTATAATGGTTTGATAATCATCGAAACGCTTCGACTGCAAAGTGACTCGCTCTCTCTGATTCCTGACAGGTTCGGCGGGCATGGAGCTCCCTGAATAGATAAAAAACTGATTTATCGTAATGGCCATCAGATATGAGAATATCAAAACCGAAAGCATATTGAGTATGTGATATTTTAACCGCTCCATGAGGTAATACACAATCCTGCAAAAACGGAGTACACGATCTCTTCGGGAAAAACCGGTATCGAGGACAGTCCACTACGCTATGAGACGAACACTCCCCATCACGTAATAATCGGGCAGCCCTGAAACCGTTCATTAAAGCATCTCACTTGTCCCAGTATATCAACGAGGGGATATAATCAACCAATCTTTTATGCGAGGGGCGATTTCAATACCTTTCACTACAACGGATGGTCGAATGATACCATATCGAGGTAACAGCGGAGCATCGGGCACAATGATAGCCGGCTTCTCAGGCCTGCATCACAGCTTCCCTTCTCGTTCCAGTCGCCGTATCTCTGCCGGCGTAATGACCTCTTTGCCAAGTATTGCTCGGGCTTTTCTAATTTTTCGAATCAGTTCTTTATCAGTCACCACCTTACCCCGTTTTGTCTCCAGTGCCTCCTCGGCTGTCATGGGAAGAGTGAGATAGAGGCTTCCGGTCACTGTCCTGCCATCGAGCAGTTCGCCGCTGAGCTTTATAATGACATTACAGGTGGACGGCGGCAACATCTTCTCGCTGAAGGTGAGCCTGTCATTTACGATGTCGTTGGCGGGAAGAAAGGTTTTGGAGATAAAGGCCTTCGCGCTGTAAATTCCGAATTCAGGGGCAACGGTGCTGTCACAGGGACGAAACTCGGCCTGCGCATCTTTCAGCTGTATGTCCTCATCGTAAATATTTTTTATCGTTACATCTACTTCGTAGATCCCGCCTTTCTGCTCCGGAAACCTGTTGTATATTACGGGAATTATCGGGTGCCCCATCCGGCTCGACATCCAGTGAACATTCGGAAAGGATATCGAAGCCCGTCCGACAGCTTCGCGCGCGATTTCATCGATAACCGTAACAGTGACGATAAACGTTGATGAGAACTGCTTCTGCTTCCTCTTCCCATAATTATGCGTTGCGAATCCACTTTTCGTTACCAGGGTCGAGCCGTCACCGAAATCCCAGCGATAGGAACATTTTCCTGAGAGCCCCCTCATTTCTGCCACCTCGAAATCGGCCTCATCGGGTCTTTCGCTGCTGAATCGTGCCCTGAGATACACATAGGATTTATCGGGACAATCGATTACGCGTACGGTAATCTTTCGGTGATCGACATTCTCCCGGGCGTTCCTGACAAAAATATGAATAACCTTCTCTCCTGATCTGGCATATCTGAGAATAACAGGATTACCGAACTGCCTTCCTATACGGTAGGTTAATTCAGAATCGGCTCCCTCCGTGTTCGATGCAATTACCTCGACTTTAAAATCCTCACCGGCGCACACCGGGTCCTTTTCTATAATTACATCCCTGATAAATTTCTTCTTTTCAATTTCATATGCTTTCAGCTTCGATTTGTCGACCCGGTACTCGCTCCACTCTTCACCCGAAAGCTCCTCAACGATATGTGCATTCTCTCTCTGAACCGCCTCTTCAAGCTCAGCCGGCTTCTTCTCCGAACGGGTAAGAAAGTGTACTACAATACCAAAAGCAATGATAATAAGGGTTGCGAGCACTGCTCGCCTGTTGAAGATATTCATGAAGAATCATCCGCAATGATATTTTTCAAAAATCAAGGGAATTACAGTAAAAACAAAAAATCAATTAAAATTTATAAAAAAACCCTTCCAGAAGGAAGGGTTTTTTATAAATTTCTTCTCAACCATAATTAACCGCATCCGCCACTATCATCGTCATCATCATCACCAACATAGTACCCATCCGTATACTCAACAGGCACCACCTTTCCGTAATAAGATGAATCTTCGGTCTGAATACCGGGATTCTGTCCCAGTGGATTGGTAAATGAATTCAGGAGCAGATGATCGGGTGCATTCGCATGAGCTGTCAGCGTTCCCACATAAGAGCGCCAGTAGTCCGAGGTATCGTCTGAACGATCGAAGCCGAAGGTATTGGTCACCTGATTTGCAATATCTTCTGCCACGTCGGGTGCAAAGATTGCACCGCAACCAACCTGATCTTCAACCTCCTGCTTGACCGACTCATAGAGGCTGTTCGCGCACTGATCGACCAGATAAGGGGGAATGGTTGCCACATTCATTTCCTTGCCGGCAAAGTAGTTGGCATACCAGCAGGTACCTGAACAGTGATTTCCCACACCCTTGACCAGGTAGTTAAGATATTCCAGCTGAAACATATCCGCATAAGCGTTAACCCGGTAATAACCCACAACGTAAATGAGCTTGTCGGCAGCGAGCTCGAGATACTGACGATAGGCAGCCTCATTGGCATCGGTCGGCATCAACAGCACTCCACCAGCGAGCGTAAAGTTGGTACCTCCATCCGGATTTTCGCCATTGTATGCGGTATCAACATCCTGCGAGAGGATACCGGGGAGCCCGTTGCTGAGCCCATCAGGGTCGAGCATATAGGGTATCCCGCATCCGTCTTTCAACTGCTCTATCTCACTCATGTACATGGTATTGTGACGGATGGTTTCACCATTATCGATTACCATACCGCTATGGCTCCAGTAACACCCGATAATGGCAATGAGATCCGATATCATCTCTCCCGGAGTGCCTGGCGAGAGAACAATATCACCCTTCTGCCCGTTTATTTTCGCCGGGACCCAGACGGGTTCTGAAACGAGCGCACCCGCGAAAAAGACAACGATGATGATACAGGCAATTTTAAAAATACTCTTCATCCACACCTCCTTTATGTTATTCTTCAAGCGAACAGAGAACAACATGCCTCTTTGTTCTTCATAACATTATGTCACCAATATCACATATGATATTATTTATGAATTGTCAAGCTAAAAAAATTAGATATTTCCCGCTTCCCGGACACCTGTTGAAATCACAGGAAAACAATTCTCTTTGCAGATACTGAAATCATAAATTGATGTTGACACAATTCCCGTGGTGATAGTTACAATACGAGCAGGAACAGTCACGAACACCATCACGGCATCTCCTCAGGGAAATCAAGTACGGGATGAACGGTTGCGAGAAGAATCCGGTGAATCCGTAGAGAATGACGAAGGAGCGCTCAATGAGACGAGGGGTACTATACCTTTTAACGTTTATACTACTAACAGCCGGCTGCACAGGCGATTCTGATGTGCTCGTTACCTACGACGGCGGAGAGATAACCCGCGGAGAATTCTATCAGTGGCTCGCCAGGCGAAACCTCTCCATCAAAAATTTTCTCAAGAAAAAGGATTTACAGGTCAGGGAGCTGAAAAGAATGGCAGCTGACCGCATTGCTATCATCGAGGCCAGAAAAGAAAGCTTCGACTCCTCTGAGCGATTTCAATTCCTGCTTGAGGATATCAAAAGCCGGTATCTCGGAACACTTTTACTGGAACAGATTATCAGCCAAAGCGGATATCGGGAAAAAGCAGTCAAAGTCAGGCATATCGTTTTTAAAACAAACAGGGCATCCGAGAAAAAGGTTCTCGAACTGGCCCGGAATGCTATAAAGCGACTCGAAAAGGAACCATTTGAATCATTGGCGCGGGAGCTCTCAGAAGATGCGACACGGGAGAAGGGAGGCAGATTCGGTTATATTGTCGAGGGTATCTTCCCCCGGGAGTACACCGAAGCGGCATTTTCTCTGAAAAAGGGTGAGCACAGCACAGCTCCGCTGCATCTGAAAGAACGGAAGCGGGTATTTATTATCAAGTGCGAAGATATTGCGGAGCTTACTCCTGAGAACATCGAATCTGTTCTTGCCAATCCGAAAATCACAGCAAGCTATAAAAAGATAATCTTTCGAAAACTGAGAACTGCATTCATTGAGAAACTCAAGAATTCACCAGATACTTCATATCACGGGGAAAGACTCTTTGGCAATGATGGTACCGCAACGGTATTCACCATCGGCACTACAAACTATTCCGTTGCCCGGATCAAGAAGCGAATTGAGATGATTAATACATTCACACCTGTTCCCTCAAAATCAACACCCCGGAAAATACAGATGCGTATTGCAGAGAGATTCTACATTTCCGAGCTTCTGAAAAGGGAAGCGCTGAAGAGAAAAATTGATACGATGCCGGAATTCAAGGAGAAGATGCAATTCGCCCACGACATATACCTTGCCGGTGATTATATGGAGTACCTGAGCAGATCGAAAATAAGTGCAACACCATCGGAGATTCGCGACGAATATAACCGAAACAAAGAGAGACTTTACTTTACCTACCGTATGCACGGGAAAAAAAGAGTCAGGGTACCCAAACCGTTCATGGAGATCAAGGATGATATTGAGCAGAAGATTCTCAACTTGAAGGGCGTTCGGGTGAAATCGATGTGGGCAAACAAGATGCTCGATCTCTATAACGTGACGATCAATGAATCCGAGCTCGAAACCGAATGAGGGCATATCGGCGCGAACAGAACCATGAGAAAGAAATGGATATTCCTCGTTACGGTCGCTGCAGGAATTGGAATAGCAACCGCGCTGCCCTTCCTTATCACATTCATTCAGAACCGAACAGCCCTCCAGAAGCCGCTTCCCGGTTCCGATACGGTATGGTTTGAGCACAGTGCCAACAACAGCCCCTTTACCGCTAAGGACGCCCATCACATCTTCATCACCGTGCGGGAACGATTGGGCGGAGCGCCGACGCTGCATACAATCACCCCGCGGGTCGATACTGATCATGTCCCTCGAATTATTTTCCTTTCGGTGAGCAATGGTGAGGAGCGCGCACGCGTTGTGATCGGAACCGGCAGAGGAATACGATCCGCCCTCCTCAATGGCATTCGTGCAATGAGAGATCGCATCCCCGGGGGATACAGCATCAAATGGCTCAAACTGGATATTGTCGAGAAGACATTTCCAGTTATTACTATCAGTGAAGAGAATACAGTTCCAATCGGCCTCGAGCAAAATGTCGGTATTGCCTTTAGGGAGCCGCGTGCTGCTCTTATGCCCGACGAGATTTCCTCTTCGAATCTCACTACCCGCGGGATACGCCTCTCAGCGCTTCACCGGCAGCTCGAAGCACGGCGGACACCGGAGGGACAATACGTGAAGCGTTCTACTATCGCCCACCTGACCCCCTTTACCACCTGTGGATTCTTTAATGACGGTAAAAGAACATTCCGGCTCTATCGGGGGCACCGTATCTTCAAGCAGCTCAGGAAAGAGGACCTCCTTCAGGCAGCGAGGCTTGCCGGAAAATATCTCATTGCGGCGACAAGGAAGGATGGCTCCTTCCGATATGCCTATCTCCCGAAAGAGGATACCGAAACGCATGACTACAACTATCTCCGTCACTGCGGCACTGTTGTCGCCATGCTCGAGCTCTATCGCCTGACCGGCGAAAGTGAGCTGCTCACTGCGAGCTCGCTCGCCATACGCTTCTTTCAGAAACAGGTACGACCCTTCAGGGCAGAAGACGCCTCTTGCCTCTGCTCCGAGGGGAAAGCAAAGCTCGGCGGTGCCGGCCTCGCTCTCCTTGCACTCGCACAATACTATCATGCAACGGGGAATCGGCAGCATCTCCCGCTGATGCAGCGACTCGCCCGCTACATCTCACTCGAGCAGGATGAGGAAGGCCGTTTCGTTCATATGCGGACCTGCCCCGGATTCAGAAAGATTGACTTCGTCTCGGAATATTATCCCGGTGAGGCGATGTGCGGCCTGATGGCGCTCTACGGGATAGACCGGAACGAAGCGTGGCTCGACCGCGCCGGGCGATCGGCGGACTATCTCATCACCGTTCGCGATAAGGGTAAAACGGTAATGGATCTCAAGCATGATCACTGGCTGCTCATTGCGCTCGATAGTCTCTATCGCTATCGACCGAGAGAAACCTATCTCATTCATGCCATGAGAATAGCCCGGAGCATTATGCTCAAACAGCGGAGAAAAGGTATTCCCGACTGGGTGGGGAGCTATTTCTCACCTCCCCGCTCGATACAGGCCGCTATCCGGTGCGAAGCCCTCTGTGCGGCATACCGTCTCGTAC
The DNA here is from genome assembly GCA_964652955.1 of uncultured Leptospirales bacterium. Classification (GTDB taxonomy): domain Bacteria; phylum Spirochaetota; class UBA4802; order UBA4802; family JAKQUI01; genus CAZZCF01. The sequence goes on along the minus strand of CAZZCF010000016.1, from coordinate 4,454 downwards.
GGGACTTCGGCGACCGCCTTCCGGACACGTATCGGAAGTCCATTATGGCAGATCACCTCCTTGCCGCCCTTCATCTGAACATGCACTTCCAGCTTGGAACACAGCTCAGACCTGAAAGCGCACTGTATCTGCCCAATCCTGCGAGGAGTATTGGTGGATTTAAGGAGAGTTTCAGCGATTTTCAAGTGCGCATCGATGGCGTACAGCATAACCTTTCAGCGATTGTTCATTTCTATCGAATCCTGAAGGAAGAGGGAATCACGTTACATGGAAGTGACCTCTCCTCGACACAGATAGGTGAACGTATCTGGCCATATGATGCTGTTTACCCGGAATACTGAGAAAAAAGTCTCGGGGGGAAAAGGTATTCAATGTATACTCATGAGCGGATAAGCCGTACCAGTTGTAGCGTGATACTGAACAGAGGAGAGCAATGAACAGCACAAAACATCGGACCGTTACGCTCATTGGCATTATTCTGATACTTCTCTCGGCAATAACCATCAGTATGGTACTGCACATACAGAAAAAGAAATCGGATGAGAGACTGTACGGCACCACCCGATGTGCCCGCGTGAGCAGAAACTGCAAGAAGGTGCTCACGCGGAGAATGCTCGATCACTCCCTCGCCAGAGGAACGCAATTCCTGCTCAACAATCAGAAACCCGAAGGAAATTTCAACTACGAGTATAATTTCATCCTGCGTAAGATGAAGAATGATGACAATCAGGTTCGACAGGCCGGCGCGCTCTGGGGCCTGGCTCTGATTTACAACGATACCCCGCAGCAAAAGCTCGCCACCGCTTTCAAAAAGGGGTTCGCCTTTTTCAAGAAACACTCCAGAAAAGGAATAGATAAGCGAAGGTGGGTTGTCTATCCCGGCGATCGCGCCGGTCACACCGGCACCATAGCGCTGCTTTCCCTTGCAATTATCGATTTCCTGCGTTCGTCTCCTGCTGTTGGGAAAAAGATGTACGAAGAGCTGCAAAATGATCTCGCTGAATACATTGCATTCCTCCTCTCACTGCGTCGTTCCGATGGTCTCTTTCACCGGTTCTACAGCTTCGACGGCTCAGGTTTCGGAAAAACATCATCTTACTACAATGGCGAGACACTGCTAACGCTCATTAAGGCAGCCCGATACCTCGACCGCAAAGATCTGATCCCCATCGCCCTTGAATCTGCAGCAGCCATGCATCGGGAACATGTCGAAGAGGCGCTGAGAGCAGATCCGGACTCGAGACATACCAAAGGCTATTTCCAGTGGGGTATCATGTCCTACTTCGAGCTGGCAACATCAGGCTGGGAGGGGACCGAACCGTACGCCGATCGGGCAATTGCTCTTGCCGACTGGATGATAGAGGTGCACTGTACCCTGCAGCGAACGCGAAACACCGCTTACGCCCACGAGGGAATCATTCTCGCCGGTGAGCTTGCCCGCCGGAAGGGAAACCGGGATATGGCCGCCAAATTTTCCTGCGCAGTTGACAGCGGTCTTCTCCGGATGACATCATGGCAGGTGGGCGGCCCCATACCGAATGCCTTCCTGCGGAGAAATGAGACATCCGATCCGCTCGCCGTCGGCGGGGTACTGAATCACCGCAGGGAGCCGTTTCTGAGAATAGATGTCACGCAGCATCAGATGCATGCAGTTATTCTCGCCCGGCGATACCTGTACAATCTATAGTGAAAAGATATTTTTACTGTAGTGCTCACTGAAGTGAGGAATACCCTTTGCGAATACAGTATAATTATTATTGACGATCTCCTCGCTATTTTATAGAGAGAAGAATCCCTTGAAAGGCGCCTTCGGGCTAATACGAACAAGAGATGCTTGCAAAACTGCTGTCTGGAATAATAACCTACCCCCTTCTGGGAACACTGCTGAATGCAATCTACTATTCACTCATCATAATCGCTATGATGGTAAGCCTGCTCCTCGCATTCAGGCAATTACTCCTCCTTGGCTACGATCGGGCTCGCGTAAGGCGACTCATCATCACCTTTATGATTATCATCTTCCCCGTTGCGATGATAAGTGGGCGTGCCGCAAACATGTTTTACTATCCGAGCAGCTACTGGAGCATCGGCTTCTTCTTCGAGCAGATAACAGCAGGACGATTCGTCACCTATCATGCCAGCTTTATAGTCACGGCAATACTGTTTATCGCTCTTATCATTGCCATGCGCTTTCCCCTCCTGGAAGTAGTCGATACAATAATCATGTATATCCCCCTCGGCCATGCCATCGGCAGGGTCGGATGCCTGCTGGTGGGATGCTGCTGGGGGAACAGGATCACCCTTACGCTTCTCGGGAGCACCTATACTTTTCAGAATCCCATTCCACTTTATGCAATTATACTCAATCTCGGAATATTTTTCATTCTTCGTAAAACATACAACTGGATCTACCACTCCGGCAACAGGGAATACAGCGGGCTTGTCATCCCCCTCTATTTGATACTCTACGGAAATGTCCGGATGATACTCGAGGTCTTCCGTACCGAGCTTGTCGTGTATCGGGGGCTCACACAGGCGCAGATCATAATGATTTTCTTTATCATACTCGGTGCTCTTATCTTCATTGCGCTCATGCTCAGGAGCACGGTCAGAAGAGATGGTTCAGAGCAGAAATCGTCGAGCCGGCATAAAGAGCACTATCTGGCCATCACAGGATTTGCAGTTTATGGCATTATTTTCGCTATTCTCACATTTACCCTTCTGAGCAAAGGTATTGTGCAGTGGCCCTTTCACCGGATGCGAACAGTTACGGAAGCTTACCGGGCCATTCTGGAATATGCCCCCTTTGCAGTTATTGCCTCGCTCTCAATCTTCTGGCTCAAAAGTGCCGGGCTCTCACTCTCGGAATCATTCAAATGGAAGAAAATATCACCGAGCTTCTATGCCGGCATTGCGGTTTCGCTGGGCTATTCGCTATACCTGCTCATGCATGTACGGTTCGGGCTTGACAGCAGAGCCTTCTGGCCGCCGGTGATTATCCTCAGCGGTCTCAATGCTCTCGCAGAGGAGATACTGTTCCGCCTTGTCCTCTTTACCCTGCTCAGGAAAGTAATGAATTTTCATCTGGCAAACGGCATACAGAGTCTGGTATACGCTCCGGTACATCTGTTCATCGGGGGGCCGGTATTCGGAATACTCGCTTTTGCCTACGGCATACTGCTGGGATACATCAGGGAGAAGAATGCAAGTATCGTACCCTGTATCATCTGCCATTTCCTCATCGATCTGGGAGCTATCGGCGCTCCACTGCTCAGCGTATAGCAGCGAGATCATATGATGGTATTCACTCATTGACATTGAAGTCAACCGTCATCGTTTTCCCATTTCGCTCCATCTCAACGGATATCATCGAGTCCGATGCAATCGAACGGAGAATGCGATACAGTTTTGCAGGGCTCTCAATACTATTATTGTTTATTTTTTTTATAATATCTCCCCGGCGGGCACCGTACCGGTAGAGAATATTAGAAGTGCTGATACTCGATATTTTTAAGCCGTTCCCGCTTTCCGAGCGATATGCCTGCGTGCGCACCCCCCGGAGAATGTTCATCAAATTATTCCGCAGCTGCTGCTTAATGGCAGATCTGCTGATATCCCGCGAGTATTGCTTCTCAGCTCTCTCGGTACTCTTTGCATCATCCCGCTTATCACCCTGTGTATAGAGATCAATTTTCTGAACCGCTTCTCCCGATTTGAGAAACACCCTGGTATTATCAATCCGCACGAGCCGATAGCCATTCACCTTCTGAAAGAGCCTGTATATTGTCGGCTCGTTCTCGCCAACCCGGATCAGGGCACGGGCAATTCGGGAGGAACCTGAAATAGTCCCGAGCAGACGGAATTCGCTCATGTTACCCAGGGGCTCATTTTCATGCTCACCGGGAACCGCCGCCTGCTTGAAAAAGCCGGATTCCAGAATCGAGCGATAATCATCAAAGCCTTTCGGGCTCGATCGCGGACCCATCCGTTCTCGTGTCTTCAGAGGCATGCTCTCCTCAGGCCGAAAGGCAAAGAGAAAAAATTGATTAATGGTAATCGCCGTACTGTAGGAGAAAAGAAGAATGGCGAGAACATTCAGAATATGATATTTAATCGATTCCATATGAGCACTGCAATAGTTATTCATCGCATCGAAATTGAAGCTGAGCGATTATATTTCGATATGGAAAGTATTGCAATAAAATAAAGGAACCGCCCCCTCGACAGAGGCAGGGGAAAGGGATATTCCATCGCCTTACAAAAGAAACTTAGTATCATAATCTCTCTATTGAGATGATGCTAAAAACGCATTTCACTGACATCCTATTTCAAGGGATTGAAACATCTTTTCGAGCTCGGTTTTCAAATCGGTGTGTACCCAGTTGTCAACCTGTTCACCTTCCCTGTTTTGAAATGCAGACCCGTTGTAATAGACAACTGCCCAGAAGCCCTTC
>CAZZCF010000015.1:0-48395 GCA_964652955.1 uncultured Leptospirales bacterium | reverse complement strand
TGAGCGAGCTGGCATACCTGACGGTAAAAGCCCAGAATCCGGGTGTCGGGCTGATCGTTGAGAGGCTCATCACCTATCTGAAAGACCTCTCGTCGCAAAGAATCGAGCGGGGCACCGTCCCTGAGCTCATTATCGACACCCTTTCATCGAAGCTGGGAATGACATATGATAGCAACACGGTCGAGGAGGCATTACAGCAGTATCACGATTCGCGTCGTGAGCACACTGTATAGCGATAGGTAGCATCAAAAAGCGATTGCAATTTCATCGGGAACAGCAGACAGGTCTTATCCATACGCATTCAACGGTAAAGGACTATTCCCCCTTGGATAGTGAAGAAAATGGCAAACGATGACAGACAGAGAGTTGATGATTTCATAAATCATCTGATGAGCAACCCGAATATCAAAAACGAACCGCTTCTCATCGGCGAGGGGCTCATATTGAACTTCCTCATTCAGAATCAGAAGCAGCTCGTGGCAACATTCAAATCGCCACAGTTCTTCCCGCATCTCGAGTGGAAGGAGGTCCTGAACCTCATCATCAATAATCTCTATGAGCGGGTGATGCAGACCATCCTCCCGCCGCTCACCGATTTCATCGGTACCGCCGATTTCGGTGTTCTGAACAAGCTCTCCGAGGGCCAGACCTTTGCAACGAATTATCATCAGGAAAGACTAACCGAGTTTGCGAAAAACATCATACGCAGCATGGACGTTCGCTATCATCTCAGCTGCGTCATTAACATATTTAATCACTCCATCATTGAGAAATATATCAACGAGATCTTCACCAGGAGAGACTACCTTTACAACGAGCTGGTTCGTGTCCAGAAAACCTATCTCGAAAGTGACGAATACATTGTCTTCCTTAAAACACTCCTCGTCATCAGGAATGCGGCATATCCCAAAATACCGCTTAATCCCGACATCGAGGATGTCAAGGTGAATCTCACCGATTGCATCAACTCAACAACGAATCTCAAAAAATTCTTCGATGCCCTGGCAAAAAAACTGAGAGGCGAGATTCCTAACGTTCCAATTCGGGTTATAGAGCTCGCATTGAAATCAAATGTTCGCGAGAGCCAAACAGAGGTTGAGGATGCGAGCTCACGCCTGCTCTATATACTCTGCGCCCGCTTCCAGCACTATAAACCGATCAGCAAGATAGATCGCGGCGCAGAAACACCCGATAAGAGCTGGTTCGGCATTGCCCGAAGCAATGCCGAATATTACGGATATGATAAGAGGATGCTTGAGGAGCTCTACCGAATTGCGGGAGATAACGAATGGTAACGGGATCTTCCGGGAATCGGGGCATCTCGAGAGGACGGGGAACCGATGACAAGTAGAAAATTCTGGGAAAACTTTATATTCGTCGCAATTGTTCTGGTGATTGTGCAGATGTTTTTCGACGAGTTGAGCAGATATCTGCACTGGCCCATTGCCACACGGAATTTCCTGCTCTTCGCCGGACTCTTCTTCGACATCACGTTCTCAGCCGAATTTGCGGCGAGAACCATTCTGGCGAAAAAGCAGGGGAGTGCTCCCCACTACTGGCTCTATGAGCGGGGATGGGTCGACTTTCTCAGCTCCTTTCCCCTCCTGCTGCTCGATTCGGGCCCCTCGGTGTACCTCCTCCTCTCCGGCCACATCCATGAGGCGGGTGCCACCATCGGCGTTCTCAACATCCTGAAGGTCGTCAAGGCCATCCGGATAACGAGGATACTCAGGCTCGTTCGAATCATCAAGATTTTCGGGAAGATCCACAATGTCGATTCGAAGATGGCGCTGCACCATACGGCATCAATCTCAACAACCGCCGTGTTCAGCATAATATTCACCCTGATGATATTTTCCTTTGTAGCCGGAAATCCCATTGATGATATGATCAGCAGGCGGCGGGCCCGGTATACCGCCGAGCTCAACAAGATCTTCGACATACATCAAACGACCGGCATTGCTTCGGAAGAGCTCGCTCAGAAATTCTTCGTTGCTGATGAATCTATCCTGAGAGTGCTCTCCGGAGAGCGGGTGCTCTATTCGAGCATAACCGAAGACACCTTTACGAACTATTACACCAATGATGATTATCTCTCCGTGGCGGGGAAAGATCTGACGGTACAGGTCTCGCTGGTTGATATTCATCGGTATGCCTCTCTCGAGCATATCAGGAACTTCTTCATCATTATCTTTACGGTCATCGCCTTTATGCTCTTCTACACCAGACACTTTGTGCAAACGATAAGCGACCTCATCCATATCATGAACAAGGGATTCAGAAAACGGGATTACAATCTGCAGATAAAGATACGGGACGAATTCAAAGACGAGGAGATATTCAAACTGGCACGATTCTATAATGACGCCTTTCTCCCGGCAAAATCAAAACGGGTTCAGCAACAGGAGGAGAAGAAGAGTTCCGGGCTCAGCATGAAGGATCTGACCGACTTCAATCAGTAGCTCCCGGCAGCAGGCGGGAGAAGCACGGCAATCCGTTCAGGAGGGTACGAAACAGCCAGCACGGTTTCGACCGCATCGCGAAAGGAGAGATCCGAGAAGGGATATTCTCATCAGGGCTGAGGATTCCCGATATACCGAATACATAAAAATCATGAAGACATCCATTATTCGCAAACAGCGTATCATCCTGATTTTACTCCTATTCCCTGTTCTCGGCTGTAGCTCAATCGAGCTTCAAAAGGTTTTTAAAGAGAACCGGCTCCAGGAGATCAGAGTCATGGAAGGAGGCGTGCTCACGTATACCCTCTCATTCACCTATAGCGCACAGGGCACCGTTAAGAAAATCGCTCAGTTCATCCCCACTCGCGAAAAGCCGATTCTCGTCAGAAAATTCAGGCATACCCGCCATGGGAAATTACGAATACAGTACTATGAGCGGTGGATTCCGGGGAAGGACGATTCGGTGCAGGATGTCTGGGTCGAGTCATTTTTCTACAACAGGACGCAGAAACTCATCAGAACAGAGACCGCTTTGAAGAGTTCATACAGCATATCACGGAAGAAAACCCCCTACATCACCACGCGATACTATTATCGGGATCACCGCCCCGGCAGGATCGTGGTGAACGGCGGGACCTTCCGGAAAGAGATCATGCTGGAGTATGAGAAAAAGACGCCAGCTCGTATCGAATATAAGCTCTTCATCTTAAACAGGCGAACACGGAGATTCGAATTGCAGAAGCAACTCCGCTTCTCCTTCGAAAACAGATCTCCCTGCAGACTGGAGGATATGAGAGCGCAATCAGAGATTACGAATGAAGAGAAGATAAAACTCGTACTGCGGGAGGAAGAGGTGTATACGCCACTGAAGAATCTCCGATATGCTTCAGATTTTAAGAATCTTCTCCATGATATCGAGAAAGACCTCAGAGAGAATAAAAAAATATAAGAGAGCCGTTCCCCTGCTTTGAGTGTAGCACTCCATACGTAACATTTTGTTCCAGAAAGTAACTAATATATTTGTAAATACGAAAAGATATTAACACTATACGCCTCCCGATCGGGTATGATAAAGTGGCGGTTGGGCGCATTCCGGTGAAGCGATCTTCACGTTCTATTCTTCTCGTTCGTGCGATCAAGAGGAGTGAACACGAACAGTGCAAGAGACAGGTAACTCCTTTCGTCGGTGCATGTATCTCGTCGGTTAACGGTGCAAGATACTCATGGCAACGCACGCAGCTACTATCTGCAAGGATCAGCGTCCCTGAAATAATACTTGATTTTTTATTTTGAGAAAACAGAATTGAGAGTGATCAGCCGTGTTTTCAGTGTACCCTGACACCGCCAACGGACAGAGTGAAGGAGAGCCCCCGGGAGGGAGGCAGTTTAAAACATTTATGGTTAAAAAAGCCGAAACAACGCCAACAGCAACTCGCAAGACGAAGAAAAGCCGTCAGAAGGTTTCTCATCCGAAGGATGTGAGAGATGACGGACGTCCCCGAAGCGTTAAAAAAGAGAAGGCCAAAAGCTCTCATAAAAAAAGCGGAGACGCCAGGAAAACCGGCAGAGCAACCGATACTGTGAAAAAGAAAAGGAAAAAAGCGAAAAGGGAGAGAGAATTCTCCGATTCTTCAATTTCCTGGTACCTTGAGCAGATAAACAAAATACCACTCCTTGAACGAGAGACCGAGAACAGGCTCGCCAGAGCTACGCGCAGCGGCGACGAAAAAGCGAAGGAAAAGCTGATAAAGGCCAATCTGAGATTCGTCGTTTCTATTGCAAAAAAGTATCAGACCAGCGGCATATCACTTCTCGATCTGATAAACGAGGGGAACATGGGTTTGATCAAAGCCGCTGAAAAATTCGATCCCGATAGAGGTTATCACTTCATCTCATATGCAGTCTGGTGGATACGGCAGGCCATTATCCTGGCGATATCGCAGAAGACCTCGCTCATCAGACTGCCGCTCAACCGGACCGCCGACATGCAGAAAATCGAACGGGTCCACAACAAGCTTGAGAACAAGCTCGGCAGGGAACCGACACCCAGCGAGATTGCCGAAGAGCTCGACATGGATGATGAAGAGATACACCATCTGAGAAATATCTCACAGGATTACATCTCTCTTGATGCGACTTACGGCGACTCCGACGATACGTCAATTTTGAGCATGGTCGAGGATTCCCGGATTGAGTCTCCCGACAAGAAGCTTCTTGATGAATCGCTGCACGAAGCGCTCAACAACGTCCTGAACACGCTCACCTCTTCAGAACGCGAGATAATCAAAATGCGTTTCGGCCTCGATGGATTCAAGCCGATGTCTCTCCAGCAGATAGGCGAAAAGTTTAACCTTTCCAAGGAGCGAATACGGCAGATAGAGAAAAAAGCAATCCGTCGACTCCGTCATCCCTCCCGGAGTCATAAACTGAAAAGCTTTCTCAAGGATTAACGGTCATGCGATTTTTCCTCCTCGGTCTCTTTATCGGAATAATTGGGGGGCTGATCCCATTCTGGATGCCCCGAAGCGGTTTTGAGTTGTACCCGGAATGGCATGGGAAAATCGATACCATCGCGGCCATAGAACCGTCAAACAATACCGCCATCGCCGCACTGCCCCTCCAGCCGATCAAAGTGGAACATCGAATTCTCATTCTTGCCGGAAATGGAGAGCTCAAACACGAGGTTGCTCCCGATACCCTAACCGCGGTGAGCGGGAACGGTAAATACTACATCGCCTATCAGAAGGTTGGGAACTCAATCGAGTTCTTCAATATCCGAGGAGACCGATTCTGGAAATTAAAATCGCTGGAGTATCCCTATCTCTCCTATCATGGCAAGCTGATTCTCCTGCTGAACGGTGATCACAGCAGAATACGCACTGTCGATTTCAACAGCAATGAGATCGGTGTCCGCCACCTCCACGGGCGTTTCTGCACGACTATCACCTTTTCCTGCCATTCAGATCTCGCCGGGATCGGATTCCTCGACGGCTCCTACTACGTCATCGGCGAAAATGGTCTCATCAGAACAGCCGGAACGGCCCCCCACCACAAACCGGTGAAGGGGATGTGCCTGAGCAGCAGGGGAAGCTTCGCGGCAATCCATCATGGCGGGAAAGAGAACGACATCATAACGATTGTGAACATCCCCGAGGAGCGGAGCGCTCCCGTCGAGCTGAACAATGTACACCTGACACGAACCGCCATGCATATAACCGAAAGCGGTCTTCTCGCTGCCATCGACCGCGATCGAATTCTCATTGCAGATGCGGATGGCGATATACTGCGGATCATCAAAACTCCCGAAAAGCGTGTCGGGCACGCACGAATAGAATTCCGGCGGGGCCTTCTGCTGGTGAGCTATACGAAGAAGACCGGTGAAGCCTTCTTTCTGATCTTCAGGAGTGACGGGAGAATTCTGCTTGCAAAAGAATTCCCCGAAGAGCCGATGCTCGATTGCAGCATCACCGATTCGGTTATCCTGCTAAGAGGATCCCGATATTTATACTGTTATAGCTTCTCCTACTGATGCCATCAATAACAGCGCGCATCGCATCGGCAAAATCGGTCCTCCCCCGCTTCAGTGCCCCCTCATAGAGAATACTGCTCTTTGTGAGGGCGACCGTCCGCGCCTCACGGGCATAGTCGCCCGGAAGGGAGATCTCGGACTGCAATAGTTTGATAATTGCGTAGATCCGGAATCTGTCCATCCCCCAGTATCTACGGGAAAGCTGATCGCGATGACCGCCATGCTTCACGAGCAGCGGGCGGGGTATCAGGCCCACCGGTTCCTCCGGCGTTATCCGCAGCCACAGCTCATAATCCTCGCAGGCAGGAAGGAGCTCGTCAAAGAGGCCAAAGCGCTCGAAGAGCTCTCTGCGCATAATGACCGAGGATGGTGATACCATACACTGATGGAGAGATTCGATAAATATCATTCCTCCTCTTTTCTGATGCTTCTTCATCGGATTGACCCGTTTCCCCCTTCTCATCCAGATCTCTTCCGTCTGGTGTATCGCGATTTCAGGGTGATCGCATATGTACCGATACCCCTCCTGCAGTTTCTCGGGCAGCCAGATGTCATCCGAGTCGAGAAAGGCGATAAAGGGTGCCCGTGCATGGCGAATACCGGTGTTTCGGGCACGGCTGACGCCGGCGTGCTCCTGCCGCACGTATGAAAAGCAGTTGCCAAAGCTCTTCACCAGCGACGGGGTGTTATCGGTTGAGCCATCATCAACAACGATGAGCTCATAATCACGGTAGGTCTGATCGAGAACCGAGCGGACAGCTTGTTTGAGAAATCCAAACCGGTTATAGGTCGGAATGATCACCGAGAAGGTGGGCATGAAAATCAGCGTTACTCCTTCTTGCCACGGATGAGGAACCCGGCACCACGCCTCTTGAATTCCACCGAGATCTCATTCAGGTTTTTCGCCGTATCCCGAAATGAAGTCAGAATCTGTATAATATCCCGTTGAGAGTTGAGGAGCATCCGGTTGAGCGTGATAACGCTCTCGGACAGATTCGCAACGAGAACCCGCAGATTGCTCTTGCTCTCCATCGAGATCTCCTTGAATACCTGCACCGTGCTTGAGAGTGATGTCAGGAGCTCATGAACATCCTGAAGCACCACGTCGAGACTGACATACTCAATCCCCTCCACCACAGAACCGTCGGTGAGCAGCTCGCCCTTCTTCTCCGGATTTCTGAACTCAATAATCGGATCGCCGATGATATTCTGATTCATGATCACCGCCGAGCAATCCTCGTACAGATCGATATCATGCCTGATGCGCAGAACCGCGAGAAAGTGCAGTGCCGGCCGGTACACCGGGCGAATCTCAACCACTCGTCCAATCTCATATCCCTTGATCATCACTTTGGTGCCATTTTTTATGGATGAGATGCTGTCCACCTTTAAATACACATCGATGGTCGAACCTGCTATCGAATACCCGAGCTTGAGTACAATAAAGAGAAGCAGGATCGCCAGCGGTATGAGTATGAACAGTGCAACTCGAATCTCATTTTTCTCAAGCTTCATTCAAACCTCCTCTCCCGGCGCGTCCCCCGTGCGGAACTCCCGAAATTCAAAGAATAGTCATTGGCCCCTCGGTTGATGAGCGCATATACTGCGCGAGGAACTCATTATCAGCTCGTAAAAAATCATCACGGGTTCCCATGAATACTATCGCACCGTGATCGAGCATTAAAAACCGGTCGGCAAACGAGACAAATCTCTCCGGTTCATAGGTGACAAAGATAACCGATTTGTTCCCGGAAACAAATCGTCGCTCGATACTCCTGAGCACTGTCTGCGCATTTATCAGGCACTGCCCTTCGAGAAAATGCTCAAAGAGGAGGAGATCCGGATCCAGCGCAATTGCCCGCGCATAGGCGGTCTTCAGGGCCTCAGATCGCAAAAGCCGTACCGGACGGAAATCCCGGCAGTGTTCCAGGTTGAGCTCACGGACAAATCCATCAACCACATCCCTGATCCCTTCTCCGCTCAACTGAGAATGGTACTGCAACGGCAGTGATATGTTCTGTTCAACGGTCATGTTGTTAATGAGGCCGTAATCCTTCTGTAAATACCCGAGATCCTTACGGTAGGCGAGCTCCTCACTGAAGGTAAAGTTTTTGATCGGCCTCCCCTTGTAATAGATATCACCGCCGCTGAAATGAATAATTCCCGCGATGAGGGGCGAAATCAGGTCCACCCCTGAGCTTTCCGGCCCGAATATAACGAGATTCTCTCCTCTGTTCAACCGGAATGATACTGCGTTCAGAGAGACACTATCGGCCGAACAGGTAACGTGCTCAAACGCCAGCAGTTCAGATTCCATCCGGACCGCTCCCCGGAATAGTAGCATCCATCCTGTCACCGTAATCATGAAATTCGGTCTGATTCATTATCCTTACAACCCGATCGATTCAACACCACGACCTTAAAAGTAAAAGAGAGCCGAGATGAAAGCATTGATAACAAAAATAATAAGGAGCGTTCTCACCACCGCACGAGAAACATAAATCGGTATCTCGAATTTTGACCGCGGCATAAAACCGTAATAGCAACAGATGAGCGGAATAAGAATCCCGTATATAATGCTCTTGACAATTGTTATGGTGATATCCACAAAGCTCACCGCATTGAGCAGCGATCCGAAAAAGATGTCGATCGGTATGAACACGGTCGTCAGTGATATTAAATAACCGCCGAAGAACGCCGTCAAATCGAAGATGGCAATCAGTGAGAAAATCGCTATGGTTGATGCGATTATCCGGGGGAGAACGATAAAGAGCTTGGTGTCAATTCCCATTAACTCGAGTGAGAGTATCTCCTTGTTCTGTCTCTGAGTGGCAATTTCAGCTGCAATAGCGGATCCGGATCTGCTGATGACAATCATTGCCGTTGCCAGGGGACCGAGCTCTCGCGCAATAATGAGGACGAGCAGATTGCCGATAAAATCCTCGATGCCGAATTTGGGGAAATTCTTTGTTGCCTGTATGATAACGGTGGCACCAAACAGGAGCGCAATCAGCATGATGAGCGGAAGCGCATCGATTCCGGTAAATCTCGTCTGATTGACCGCGATCATGTAGATGGAGCGAAATTTCAGATATCGGATTGATCGCAGAGAGGTAAATATCGACATAACATATTGGGAAAACCTCTTGACGCCATCCCATATATTAATGGTCTTCTCGCCAAATCTCCTGACTGCCTCTTTTGCTCCCTGCATTATGCTCACCCATTATAGAGACACAGTATACGCGAACAGATTGTTATCGAGCACGAATCTCATCAGCTTTTTTAAGTTGATTTTTATACGCACTTTTCCCCTAATGGGAGCTCGCTCCACATTCTCAATACCATCAGTGTCGACACTATGTCAAAGGGAAAACGTTATATACTCACCATCACTCTATTATCGTTTACGGTTCTCATTTATTCAAGGATAAATTATACCGGTTTCTCCTATCTCCTTGATCTGTACCGAAGCATTTTCATCGAGATATGCGATGTTCTCTCTCCGGACGAGACCGACTTCAAAATTGTTGATCTCAACAGGTGCAAGAAGTATACCTACACCTACGGGAAATTACCAGAAGGATTCATCCACTTCGGACATTTTCTTCTCTTCAGAGCACCGAGGGATACCCCGATAAGAGATCTCGCACGGCAATCGATCATCTACACCCATTACTACCGCTCCTATCAGCTTGAAGAATCCATCAGGGAATATAACGGACTCGACAGCGGTCTCCTCGGCAGAGGAGATACCGTATTCATCCCCTATTCCCTGCCCCCCTATCTGCCGGAGGTGAAGAAGAGCATCAAGCCCCGGATCATCTTCAGCAGGGGCATTTACTACACCGGAAATTCAATCGGATCGGTGCGGATTCTCCGTCGTATCGGACAGATCAAGAAAGCCGGGATAAACACCGTTGTTTTTGATGCAAAGGATGTGACCGGCATCGTCAATTACTTCAGCCATGTTCCTGCTGTCATCGAATTCGACACCCACCGGAAGAGGAGCATCGATAACATTGACAAGCTCATCAGATATCTCAAGAGCAGGGAAATATTTATTATCGCCAGAATTGCTGTTTTCAGGGATCATCTCCTCTATAAAGCCTCTCCGCAGCTCGCCATACAGTCGAGGAGGGGGGGATTGTGGAACAGAAACGAAAATGAGCTCTGGGTTGATCCAACAAACAGAACGGTTCAGGACTATAACATCGAGCTCGCCATTGAGCTCGCCGAAAAGGGCGTTGATGAGATACAGTTCGATTACATACGCTTTCCCACACTCGGCAACCTCTCCGACGCCGCCTATGCCTACGATTTCGGCAGGATATCAAAAGAGGAAACAATCACCCGGTTCCTCAAACGGGCATACCATGAGATTGCCAGGAGAAATACGCTCCTCTCAATTGACATCTTCGGGGTTGTCGCCTGGAGCAAGCCGATAGATATACGGAAAACAGGACAGCGGATAGAAACGCTCTCCCGATACTGTGATGTTATCTCTCCCATGCTCTATCCCTCACACTTCAACGATGATTTCGAAGGTTTCACGAATCCGGGTGATAACCCCTATCATTTCATCTTTCATGGATGCAAACGGGTTCAGAAACTTTCGAGAAGGGCGGTCAGGCCATGGCTCCAGGCTTTCAAATGGCGGGTGAGCAATTACGATGAAACGTACATCATGGATCAGGTATACGCGGCTATTGATGCAGGCGCTTTCGGTTATCTGTTCTGGAATGCTTCCAACAACTACGACATCGTATTCAGTGCTCTCAGGAAAATGAAGGGAGCGAAACGCAGAGCGCACAATCACAAAACGGAGAAGGTATCTCGTGAAAGTCACTGATAAGGAGTTTCGGAAAGAATTCATAAAGGTCTGGGATGATGGCGCCGTCAAAGATGCGCCCTTTATCACCCTCGGTATTGAAGCCGTGCTCAAGGATTTTTACGGCGATCTGCTTGATGCGCCGCCCCCCTTTCCGGTCGAAAAGGGAGCAACCGTTCTCGACCTTGGCTGCGGATGGGGGCGCATACTGAAGCCGGTTATGGACAGGGGCGCCCGGGGCATCGGGCTTGATATTTCAGGGGAGATGCTTGCCCGCTCATACGAGCATCTCATGAAGAGCGGTCACCGTCCACCGCTGATACGCGGTGACGGAAGCCGGCTCCCCTTCAAGAGCGAGAGCTTTGATATGATCTACTCCTTCCTCGTCCTCCAGCACCTCTCGAAACGCGACGGTGAAGCGGTATTCAGGGAAATAGAGCGGGTATTAAAACCGAACGGCATTGCGTACATACGGGTCCCGGGGAGATTCGCTCCCGAGAATCTTCTGTTCAGCTTCCTCCAGTTTATCAGCATACATATTCTGCGCGTGAAGGATCCCATTCGAATGCGATTCTATCGCCTCGGCGAGCTGAAGCGGATATGCAAAAAGCTCTTCCCGGAGTACACCATAACCGCTCACGAGTTCCGCCCGCCGTGGAACTTTCACACGAAATGGACATGGAAATACATCATCATCCCGCGTCGTTTTCACCGAACACTCAGAAAGATTTCAGATTCGCTGGAAAGGATCGCGAACAATCGGATTGGATTCTTGAAGCACTTCGGGGTTGTGCTTATCGTAAAGGCACGGAAAGGGGCAGCATCATCGCCCTGATCTCTTCAGCCGGGCTCAGACTGTCAGTTCCTTCAAGTATTCGATTATCTCGTTCAGGCCCTTCACCATACCGGCAGCACCGAGCCGGATGGCCTCCCGGGGCATTCCGAAGACCGTTGAGGTTGCCTCATCCTGAGCAATGGTGATCGCTTCCGCCTCCTTCATCTCGAGGAGTCCTCGAGCACCGTCAGATCCCATTCCGGTCAGTTGAATACCGATAGCATTTCGCCCGGCTACCTGAGCAATGGAGCGGAAGAGAACATCCACCGAGGGGCGGTGCCGATTAACCGGCAACCCGTCATGTATTGTGGCCCGGTATCCTTTGCCGTCTCGCTGCACCAGCATATGCCTGTTTCCGGGAGCAATGAGAGCACCCCCCCGATACAACCGGTCTCCGTCCTCAGCCTCCTTCACCTGCAGGCGCGATATGGTATTCACCCGATTCGCGAAGGCCTCTGTGAATTTCTCGGGCATATGCTGTACTATCATGATGCCGGGCAGATTCTCCGGCAGCTGATTGAGTATCGCGGCAATGGCCTCCGTTCCGCCGGTCGAAGCTCCAATAGCGATTACCGTCTCGCTGCTCACCCGGGAGCTGTCGAGCTTCTTTTTGGGCAGTATCACATCGGCTGTGTACTTCTCCTCCACCGCACCTGACGGCTCTTCTTTCCGTGGAACTGCCCGTGTCCTAATCCTCGAAGAGCTGGCGACGAGAATCTTCTCGGTTAATTCCTCCACGAAAGATGCCCATGAATCCCGATCACCCGCCTTCGGCTTTAAAATGAAATCAATTGCGCCCAGCTCCAGCGCTCGGATTGTCTCATGGGCACCCTTATCCGTAAAGGCGCTGACCATGATAACCGGCATGGGATGGGCAATCATAATCTTCGACAGAAAGGTGAGCCCATCCATCCGGGGCATCTCGATATCGAGCGTCAGAACGTCCGGCATGAGCTTCTTGATCTTATTAACGGCGATATAGGGATCCAGTGCAGTGCCCACCACCTCAATGCGCCTCGAACGGGAGAGCGCTTCTGCAAGCAACTTCCTCATAACAGCAGAATCATCAACAATGAGCACCTTTATCTTCTTCACTGCTGTGAATTCCTCTTCACGAACGTAAACTGGTCCGAGCTCACTCGCTCGAGCACCTTCCGACTGCTCGACCTTCGCAGGTATACCTTGCCCGAACGGACATCCATCATCAATTTCCGGGTATAGATTCCGCCGGTATCAGTCTCAGCAACGGGAATATCCTCCATCTCAAGCAGCACCCAGGCCAGCCGCACATTGTCATTGGGAATGGTATTTGTCTTTCGTTCCAGATCAAGCACGCTCCCGCCGCCGAAGATTTTCGCTATGAGAAGCTCTTTCCGGGCTCCCCTTGCAAGCATCTCATCGAGCAGGTTGTTCATCGCCGTTATCCCGTATCGCGCCGTGCGATCCTGAAAGATATCCGCTTTGGAGATCCTGCCCGGCAGCATAAAATGGTTCATTCCCGAAATACGGCCCTCCGGATCATGAAGACACACCGCCACGCAGGAACCGAGCAGCGTCCCGATGAGCTCATCGCCGGCTGAAATATAATACTCCCCCGCATGGATAATTTTGATCGGCTTTCCGTATCTACTCAGTTTTCGGATGAACATACTGCTTTCCCGTATATTGATTTTCCTCTGAAGCGAAACAGTTCCCCATGTCCCGTCAGGGCCTCTGAGTGTCCCAGAATGAGATACCCGTCATCGGTGAGATATCGATAAAATTGATGAAACAGCTTCTGCTGCGACGCTTTATCGAAATATATTATTACATTACGGCAAAAGATAACATCGAATGTGCCCTTCATGGGAAAATGCTCTGTCAGCAGGTTCAACCGTCGAAAGGAGATCATCTCTTTAACGCCGTCTTTAACCCTGTACAATCCGTTGAAATCGCCCTTTCCGCGCAGAAAATACTTCCGGAGAAGCCCCTCCCCCATAACCGCCACAGCCTCATAAGGATATATTCCCTCCTGCGCCGTCCGAAGCACCTGTGTGTCAATATCATTTGCGAGCATCTTGACATCCGGCAGTCTCCGGTCACCGAAGTACTCGAGCACGGTAATCGCAATGGAATAGGGCTCCTCTCCCGTTGAGCAGCCGGCACACCAGATGCGCAATCTGCGTTTCCCAGCCCGTTCAAATTCCGGGAGGATCACTGTACGCAGATAGTCAAAGTGATTCGATTCCCTGAAAAATTCCGTTTTATTGGTGGTGATACAGTTGATGAGATGAACTATCTCATCCTGATAATTTTTTTGCAGGAAGGCATAGTACATCCCATAATCCGCAAGGCACAGCTCGCGCAATCTCCTCATCAATCGCGCCTGAACCAGCGATTTCTTTTTTTCCGTGAGATTGATGCCGCTCTCCCGATAGACTATCTCCCGAAAGAGCTCAAACTCCTTATCGCCGAGCGCGAAAATTTTTCCGACTCCAGTTTGCATAGGCTACTCAAAGAGTATGACTTTCCCGTAGGTTCCCCGTCTCTCAAAGGTATGCTCAATATACTCCCGCTCGAGGCGAATAAATTCGGATGATTCTTCATTGTGTCTGAGCACCTTCCGGAACACCCGTCCCGTTGTCGGGATAAAATAGAGCTTCCTCCTCGCATTACCACCGAGATCATCCACCTCAACGGGTATCTTCTCAATGGTGAAATATTCATGCATAAACCTCATCGTTGCCAGGCTCACGCCGTGAATCCTCGATTCATCATCCTGAAGATACGAGGCGCCAAATATCTTGGCGCGAAGGTATTTCCGGTCACCGCCGAGCTTGACGATCTCACCGATGATGTATTCCATGCTGGTGATACCGTGACTCGCTATCTGATCACGATAAATCTCTTCGGTCCCCAGAGCTCCCGGAACGATGAAGTGACCCATGCCGCCAATCCGTCGAGTTGAGTCGTAGAGACAAACAGCAACACAGGAGCCGGTGACCGTTCCGAGTACACAGTTCTCCCTGGTGGCATAGTAGTCACCGGGATAGAGTATATACAAAACCTTCCCGAATCGTTTGCTCGTGCTCTTTATCATAACCACACTCTACTTTCACGAGGATAGAAGGCGTACCTCATCCGATAAGCTTTTTAAGCACCTCAACGAGACCTTCGGGCCGAAAGGGCTTCACAATCCAGCCGGAAGCCCCCGCTTCCTTGCCCGCTTTGATCTTGTCCTCCTCCGATTCTGTTGTGAGAATGAGTATCGGCGTAAAGCGGTCCATCGTGCGAAACTCCTTCACGAAAGTTATTCCGTCCATAACCGGCATATTGACATCGACAATACACAGAGCGATCTCGTCACCTCTTTCGTGCAAATTCTCTATCTTTTCAAGAGCATCCGCTCCATTCTCCGCCTGCTCAATGGCATACCCTTCGTCTTTAATGGTATACTCCACGCTCGTGCGAATCGTGGGTGAATCGTCTACTATCATGATATACTTCATCACGGCCCCCTCACCACTAGTATTCAAAAGGGAAAAGAACTTTTATCGAACACGGCGCCATCACCCCCGCAATCGCATCTCTAAACGGAACATCCAATCTGATACCGGTACATTCTCCCTCCCGGAGGCGCATGCCCACTCCTTAAAAGAGAATAACACACTCTTCTTTCTCCGTTTCCTGAGACTCGTTGAGAAGTGACACCAGCATCTGCCGCCGATAACTGTCTTCAATCGTGTGTTCAATGAACTCCCGTATGAGCTGGATCTCATCCGAATAGCTCTCGAGTTCGTGAACCGGTAATTCCTCAGCGGCAACGAAACGATCGATACGATCATTGAGTTCCCGGAACATCCCTTCAGCAGAGATAAAATACGAGAGCTTATCCTCCTCGGCTTCGAGAAGACCGAGAATACTGCTTGTGCTTTCACGCACCCGGGATCGAATATCCACGAAGTATTTCTGGGACTCATCAAGCTTTTGCGAAATGCCCTTGATCGATTGAATACTCCAGTTCAGTACCGTTTCCTGTTTCCTGAAACCCTCATCGTACCTCCTGACCGCATCCATCATATTCGCTCGCAGACCATTATAGAATGATTGCGATTGCTCAACAATTCTCTTAATTCGTTTCGGTAGATGGCGGACATCAGAGAGCGCTGCGCCCAGCGAACGCTTTAAACGCATATGTCTGGCCAGCTCAATCCTCGTCAGCACGTTGATTATTTCGAAACGGCGTGCGACGTCCGATACCCGATCAAAAAATCCGCCGAACTGATTTACCAGCTGGAGGATTTCGAGAGAGACTTCATAGAGGTCCTTCTTATGCTTGATAATCTCCTCGACATAGCCAATATACTGATTCCGCATCTCATCCAGGCGATCATAGATGCCTCTCAATCCACGTTTCTCCTCGGTGGACTCACGGTGACGATAAAATTTTTCGACGATGCCTTTGATGATAAACCTGAACTGTTCCATACACCCGTTCGATCTATCAACCAACTGTGAAAAGCTCTGCTCAATGGAAGCTATCATCCTCCGGGAAATCAACAGAACGGCAGATAAGACCCGACCATTCCCGACGGCAATTCCGCTCTCACTCCAAAAACGTTGTGATCTGATAATAGCATCCGTGAAGTAGATCATCTTCTCAAGATGCTGGCGTACGATATCCTCCATCTGCATGCTGCTGATGATATCTCCGAGCGAATGACGAACATCTACAGATGAGCTCATGAGATCATTTACGTACCGGGCAAGCTCTTCCAGCTCATTGACCATATCGTTGAAAACGCTCTTATTTCGGATCTTCATCCGGGTTAAATAATTTTCATAGATGACTTCAATTTTATGGCGGCGATCATGAAAACGCCGGGATGCCTCGTGAAGCCGTTCAATCAATGTTCGAAAATGAACCGTGATATCACTGACCATCCCCGAAAGCTGTGCCATCTCCTCAGATATTTTGGTAAGCGTTTTTCCCTCGCTCCCGGCCTGCACCGAGACGATCATGGTATTGACAGCGTATAGCTCAATCGACTCAATAACCTCCAGTATAACATCAACACTCTTTTGCAGCGTCAGGCTCTCTTCTATCGCCCCCTCCATGCCATCGGTCACCTGCACATCTCCCTGCACCCCCCTGACAACTCCTTCGAGGGACTCATCGAGCTTATCCCTGTTCGGGATTATCACGTCATTGATGAAATTCTCATCTGCGGTGTTAGCACTCAGGGGATAGAAATAGGAAACGTACGGCTCGATCATATCAACAAATGAATTGATTTCACCTGAGAGTGTGTAGAGAGCGCTCCCGAGTTCGACAAAGTTTGCCGAGAGATCATCCTTAAAGTGAACAATCTCATCGTTCCCGTCACTTAACAGTTCTATGAAGTCCTGTGTGTTTATCACACCATTATCTCCCCCGGGGACGAAACGACGTATATCAACAGACATTTCCGAAACGCCCGAGCGTTAAAAGAAAGCACTCCACGATTGAGACGCTTTGAAGGGATGGGTATATTTCAGAATCGTTTCCGCCGAGCACAGCAAAACCTCATCACGAAGACAGGTACGGACAGTACCCGATAAACCTATCAAGATGGGATTTTTCATACAAAATTGTCTCATCGCATATACAATCTATCATAGATATGCAGAAAATTCAATCGGAGTTATTCTGTTTTTGTTGTAGGAAAAGCAACCAGACGCCTGTAGGGTTTTGTCCTACAAAATCTGCGTCCTGTAAAATGTACAGGGAGGGAAAAGCTCCACCCCTTTCACCGGCGAGACGAGTGGAATCATTCTGAAGGTATCTGATACTATTATTCCCAGGAATCTCCGCTTCACGACGGACATAATCGAAAACACAATATCCGTCAGGTGCTTCTAAAAACCAATCGCTTCAAGCAGCGAGCTCCCGATTAATCACCGTAATCCCTTATTGAATCCTTTCACCAGCTCAGCGAATTGCTACGCATGCTCCTCGCCGCTTTCACTGCCTGAAGGCTCGCCTGTTGAAATACCCGCAGGGGAGGGTATAGTTGAAATACCAAGAACCTTGTAGAGGGCGCAGTAACCGGTATAAGCGGTATAAAAACTCAGCGCTGACAGAACCAGGAGCACAATAGTTCCGAGAGCTCCTGTCTCTAATTGAAATATATTGAGAAGAAAACTGGTTCCCAGCAAAATTCGTATATACGCATCAGCTGCTCCGATATTTCTCTCCATAATCTTAACCTCCAGCGAATTATATCGACACCGTCACCGAAAAGATTCATCTTCCGAAAAACCCATTCATGCCACGCCCCCCCGACAGCACCCGGGCATCAACCCGTGAAAGTATGCGACTGCGGCAGAATACCTCAGGGCATACGTGACAATTCCGCATCCTGATAAGGGGAGCGATATTTTGCAAGGATTTTTCACCGGCCCCGTGTGTTGCACACAGCGAAAAACAGCTTGACGTATGATAATCTTCACCCTGAATCTTGCACTGTACCGTATCACACAGTGATTAACAGGGGGGTTCTTTTCAGCGACGCCGCGCCCGTGATCACTGATTTCTTATTCAACGGCAATTGTATCGTTAAAAATTTGTATACAGGTAAAAAACCCACCTGACAAGTACGCTGATTACGAGAGAGGAAAGCCATGTCACGAATACTTTCCGGAATTCAACCCTCCGGCAATCTCCATATCGGCAATTACTTCGCCATGATGCAGCCGATGATCGAATACCAGAAGAACCATGAGCTCTTCTGCTTTATTGTTAATTATCACGCTCTGACGAGCACGGAGAACTCCCGGGAGCTCAGAGAGAATACCCTTGCAGCAGCGCTTGATTTCCTGGCGCTCGGCCTCGACCCGCAGAAATGTTTCTTCTGGGTGCAATCGGATATCCCGGAGGTTACCGAGCTCACCTGGATTCTCAGCTGCCAGACCTCCCTCGGGCTCCTCGAGCGAAGTCACAGCTACAAAGATAAAATCGCACGGGGGATAACTCCCAACTCCGGTCTCTTCGCCTATCCGGTTCTCATGGCAGCGGATATTCTGCTCTATCAATCAGAGATTATCCCTGTCGGCAGGGATCAGAAACAGCATATCGAGATAACCCGCGATATCGCTCAGCGATTCAATAGCGTCTACGGCGAGACCTTTGTGCTCCCCGAGGCACGTATTTCCGATGAGCTCGCCGTGATTCCGGGCATCGATGGACAGAAGATGTCGAAAAGCTACGGCAATACCATTGACATCTTTGAAGATGAAGCATCCCTGAAGAAGAAGGTAATGCGCATCGTCACCGACTCAACGCCTGTCGCGGAACCGAAAAACCCGGATTCATGCAGTGTTTTTCAGCTCTACGCCCTCTTCGCCGAGAAGGAGAAAACGGCAAATCTCCGGGAAAGATATCTCAGCGGCGGCGTCGGTTACGGCGAGGTAAAGAAAGAGCTCTTCGCATTGATATGGGAATACTTCGCACCTTACCGCGAGAAGAGAAAAATGCTCGCAAGCGATCCGGGAGAAATCAGGAATATTCTCAAGCAGGGTGCAGATAAAACCCGCTCCGTCGCCGTGAAAACACTGGATGAGGTCAGACGGAAAGTGGGGCTCATGTATTAAAGGATGCGCGCTCAGGCTCCGAAACAAAAGGCATACCTTTAACGGGATGTACAGGATAAGACCGAAATAATAACCGCACATCGATCCGTCCCTTTCGCAGCTCTCATTCAATATCGACAACGATGTTTCTGGGAACTCCCTTTCGCTTGATCAAAAAGGGGATTCTTCTCCTCCCTGCCAGATCGGAGAGTATTTTTCTGTAGGTTATCGTGCTCTCAACCGGTCGACGGTCAATCTCCTTGATCAGATCGCCGATTGCCAGACCGGCATTCGCCGCCGGGGAGTTCGTGCCCACCGTAACAATGACCACCCCCTTGCTGTCCGGCAGCCGGTATCGATAGGCAAGCTCCTCATCGATATCCCTGACACCGATTCCAAGCGTATCCTCCATGCCCTGAGCATCAAGCGCGTCGAGCGGCTTCTCCGGTATCGTTCCGACGGTTACTTCGCTCTCCACGTATGTACCGCTTCGAAAAATTCTCACCGACGCCTTTTCACCCGGCTTCTTCCCGGCGATAAGGCGCTTCAGGTGACGGGCATCACGGATCATCACTCCGTCAAAGGAGACGATGATATCACCCGCACGCATGCCCGACTTTTCCGCCGGAGAGCCCTTGACAAAGCGGGAAACCACCGCGCCCATCCTCCCATCAAACTGGACGGAACCGATGATATCAGCTGTCAGATCCTGCAGCGATGCGCCAAGCCATCCCCTGACGACTGTACCGGTGTCGATAAGCTCCTTCACGACCGCCCTGATCAGATTCGATGGTATGGCAGCCCCCTCCAGCGGAGATTCACCTGACGGCGACCAGATTACCGTCGTGATTCCGATAAGCCTTCCCTGCACATCGAGCAGCGCACCCCCTTCATTACCGGGAGAGAGGGCAACATCAGTCACTATGTACCTTTCAGTTCCGATAAGCTCATCCCCCCGGGCACTGACAACACCCATTGTAATCGAGGGATATCTTCTGGTGGGATTCCGGATGGCGATTACCATCTCCCCGGCATTGATTGCAGCGGAGTCGGCCATCTCGACAACGGGGAGATCGGCCGGCACGGTGCCGGCAATCTTAAGAAGCGCGATATCGGTTGCCGGATCGCTCCCGACAATCTCACAGGGAAACTCCCGCTCATCCGGAAGAAAGACAACTATCTCCCGGGCGTTCGCTATCACCGCTCCGGTGGTAATAATATATCCCCTCTTATCGATGATAATGCCCGAGCCCAGTGAGCCGGGCCTTTCAGCATGATACCTCCTCCACGGAACCACCCCTTTTGTCGAAATGTTCACCACCGCCGGCTGTGCTTTTCCCGCCGCCTTGACGAGCTCAGCGTTCAATCCCTCCAGCGTGACCTCTTGCCGGGCAAGCGCCGGGAAGCAGATGAGGATAAGCATGAAAACCGTCGTACAGGCAATCCGCCGCAGATGATATGGCATGATATCACACTCCACGTTGCTCGATTGAACCCCCATCCCCGGCCGCTTCGCATCACCGGATGAGAGCCCTCCCGCGAATATGTCAGGATAACGAAATCAACAGAGAGGAGACTATGTCTCTTCTCTCTTCCTGTAAAGAAAATTTTAAATGCGCGGGAGCAATAATATCTGTTGACAAACAGTG
The DNA here is from genome assembly GCA_964652955.1 of uncultured Leptospirales bacterium. Lineage (GTDB taxonomy): Bacteria > Spirochaetota > UBA4802 > UBA4802 > JAKQUI01 > CAZZCF01. The sequence continues at coordinate 27,499 of CAZZCF010000015.1, read as the reverse complement.
GTGAAACCCTCTCAGATACAGAGTGTACACATCCCCGTGATGAGCTGCCCGATGTTCTCTCAATTAATTGAAACGGTATTTATCAATAAGGACTCTCGTCAAAACCCGGTCATCGCGGAGTCTCGCAAACGCTACGGACAGCTGGGAGGATGGGTATCTATCGTTATGAACATCCTGCTCTTTGTCATAAAGCTGATCGCAGGAACCATCTCCCATTCCTTTGCACTCGTCACCGATGCAGTGCATACCCTATCGGATTGCATCGGATCCATCCTGGTGATAGTCTCCTTTCGAATCTCGGCAAAACCGGCCGACCGGGAGCACCCCTACGGCCACGGGCGGGCAGAGACCGTTACGACCCTCATACTCTCGATTCTGCTCATCGTAACCGGATTCGAGTTCTTCAAATCATCAATTGCGAAGCTGTCTTCAGAATCCCGGGTCGATGTCACGACCCCCCTGGTTATCATCGTCATCGTGAGCATTCTCATAAAAGAGTGGATGGCGCGGTTTTCCATATATCTCGGAAAGCGTATTCATTCCTCGACGCTCATTGCCGATGCCTATCATCACCGGTTTGATTCACTGACGACCATCGTGGTCCTGCTCTCGATCATCGGTGCGTACTATCAGGTCAAATGGATAGACATGATCGCTGCAGCAGTCATCTCGGTCTTTATCGCCTATGCAGGAATTGACATGCTCAGGAAGTCCGTCAATCCCCTGCTCGGGGAACCGCCGCCCCGTGCAGTGCTCGAGGAGATCGAGCAGAGCGCACTGGGCGTGAAAGAGGTTATTGGCGTTCACGATATCATCGCCCATCAATACGGACAGCAGTTGATCATCAGTTTCCACATTCAGGTACCGGACACCCTTACCGCGAATCGAATACACGAGATCAGCCAAGAGGTGGAGGATATACTCGCTGAAAAGCTCAACTGCCATGTGACCATTCATCCCGATCCCATTAATGAAAATCACCCCCTCTACCCGCAGATTCAAAAAGCCCTTGCGGCAATCATTGAAAATGATAATCAGCTTATCTCATTCCACGATTTGAGAATCATCGGCGGCGCCGAGCGGTTTACCGCCCTCTTCGATCTCAGCGCCGACTGCAAACGAGACGCTGCTACCATCAATCGCATAACGGAACGGGTGAAAGAAAAACTGATCCTGCAATTCCCCGAAGCAGAATTCAGAATAACAATCGTCCCTGCATTTGCCTATTGATTGCCTCGCAACGGCTTTACCCGGTACATCAGAAGAGAATTCCCCGCTCTGCCCGGGGGATCTCACGGACCGCATCAACCCGCCAATCAGCATAGACGGTCTGAAATGAGAAGCTCTGTTTTCAGGCGTACCAATAAAATATTATTGACGTATGCAGTTGGCAGTATATTTTTATGGCACTGTAGAAGCTTCATTTGACAGCTCCAGATTTCTTCCGGATATTCGGCAATGAGAAGAGCCCTTATCTCACAATCGGTTTCAGAGTACCTGATGATACCGGAAAACGCACGTTCGGTCATCATCTGCGATAATATGGTAGAGGAGATAAGTGCTCTGCTGGCAGAGGAACAGAAGAAGCCGCTCAAAATAGTCCTCTTCATCCATCACAGCGAATTCGATACCGTTCACTACTTCCTGGACGGTTTTAATTACCGCGATATTCTGTACCGGATCATCGCCATCGATCCCGATAACAGCTTCTCTCCGACATCGAAGAAACTGAAAAAGATCTCCGATCTGAGAACCTCAAAGCTCAGCAAAAAGGAGTTTGCCTTCCTGGTCAATCATCACTTCAACGAAATTGACGAGTACTATGAAAGCAAGAAGCGGGAAGATGATTTCATCATACAGCTCCTTGACACCAAGCAGGATCAGGAAGACTTAATAAATATCGGCAAATCGCTCTCGCTCGAGAAGGATATGGACAAGCTCCTCAGATCGATCCTCTTCCTGAGCAAGCGGATCACCGGTGCCGATGCGGGAAGCATCTATCTCGTCGAAGAGCTCGAGAACAAAGAGAAGCAGCTCCGGTTCAAGTACTCGCACACCTTCTCCAAGGATATCCCGCTCGAGGAGTTTGTTATTCCCTATGACACAAAATCCATGGCAGGGTATGTTGCCGTGACGGGCAATGTCCTGAACATTCCCGATGTGTATGAACTCTCGGAAAACGATCCGGTCTCGCACAACACCTCCTTTGATGAAACGCACAACTATCGCACCAGATCAATGCTCACCGTCCCGATGAGAAATCACATCGATGAAATCATCGGCGTGATCCAGCTCCTCAACAGCAAGGAGGATACCGAGGGGAACAAAGGGGTCACCGGCAACGAGGCTTTTGAGATAAAGCTGATAACCCCTGAGGATTTTCAGAAAAAGGTTGTTCCCTTCGCCGAGCGGTATGAAGGACTCATGGAAGCCGTGGCAAGCCAGGCCGCCATCTCCATTGAGAACAACCGAATGATAAAACAGATCGAAAATCAATTCGAAGAATTTGTCAAGGCGTCGGTCAACGCCATTGAATCCCGCGACATCGCCACCTCCGGCCACTCCTTCCGTGTCGCCGAGATCTGCCTCGCTTTAGCACAGGCCATCAACGGGGAAACCGAGGGGCCCTTCAAGGACATCACCTTCTCCGACAAGGAGATGAAGGAGCTTGAATTCGCGGCGCTCCTGCACGACTTTGGGAAGGTGTATATCGACGTGGCGATATTCATGAAGGGGAAGAAGCTCTTCCCGAAGGACTTCGAGAATGTCATACTCAAGTTCAACTATCTCTACAGGCTGATTGAGATGGGGTACATCACGAAAGAGCTCTCACTCTTTCAACAGCATACCGATCCCGAGGTAGAGAAAAAGTTCCATATGCTTCAGGAAGAGAGCGAACAGCGCCTCGAGACCATTAAAAAGCTGATAAAGGAGATTGAGGTCCTCAATGAGCCAACGGTAACCGACGTCGAGCCTGATGAGGTTTTACAGGAGATATCCTGTGAGATCGGCGATATCGAATGCTGCGACATCGAGGGGAATGCTATCACGGTGTTGACTGAAGATGAGAAAATGAACCTTGAGATACGGCGGGGGAGCCTTAACCCGATAGAGCGACAGGAAATCGAAAGCCATGTGATACAGACCTACAACTTTGTAAGCAAGATTCCGTGGCCACCGGAATTCAAGAATATTCCGGAAATCGCCCTCAAGCATCACGAGAAACTCGACGGGAGCGGCTATCCCTACGGTCTCAAAGAGAAAGACATTCCCATTCAGGCGAGGATGATGGCAATCGCCGATGTGTACGATGCACTGATAGCGACAGACCGTCCCTATAAAAAGTCCATTCCCCTGTCGAAGGCGTTAGACATACTGAGAGAGGAAGCGGAGAACAATAAGCTCGACAAAGATCTCCTGCATATCTTCATGAAACACAAATTATACGAGCGCATTAATAAAGACTCCTTCAGAGTAAAGAACAGGGTATGAGAAGAGTACTCGTCATCTTCTCCCTCACTGCAATTGCTTTCTCTGCTCCCATGACGCAGGCAGGAGAGCGGAAATTGACCATTGTCTATACCAATTCCCTCAACGGGTACCTCGATTATTGCCACTGTAAGAACGATCCGAGAGGCGGCCTTGTGAAGCGTGCCACGGAAATAAAAAAGATTCAGAAAGAGTATGATAATACCATCCTCTTCGAGACGGGAGATTTTTTCACCTACGATCCCGATCACCTGCTCGCGAAATATCTCATCAGAGGCTACCGGCACATCGGCTACGATGCCGTCCTCTTCGGCGATCAGGAGTTCTCAATCGGTATCGAGAAATTCCTTCAGCACCGGACGGAGCTCCCCTTTGTATGCAACAATCTCTTAATCAAGAAAGGCACCTGGAGACGCTTCTTCCAAAGATACCTGATAATCAAACGGGGCGGCCTCAGTGTAGGCGTCATCGGAACGATAGCATCAGATGTGTTCAGATACTATCCCCGCACACTGACGAAAAGACTCAAGATACTCGATCAGGTACAGGCGATCAAAAGCGATATTGACACGCTCAGGAAGCGTGGAGTAGATATCATTGTCCTTCTCTCTCATTCAGGCTACGAGAGAGATATTGCTCTGCAGAGAGAGATCTCCGGTATTGACGTGATTATCGGCGGACATTCACAAACGCTCGTGAAGAGGCCGAAGCGGTGGAAGAACGCTATTATCGTCCAGGCAGGTGCCGATGGAGCCCACATCGGCATTCTCCAGCTCACTCTCACGGATAAAAAGATATCCTTCTCCAATAGTTTCAGGCTCCCCGATGAATTTCAGCCGGCTGACGATCCGCACATTCGCTCGCTCATTCGGGAATACCGCAATACACTGAAGAAACAGATGAAGGGATTACGGTTCTGACCATGATCGAGATGAAGGAGCTGAAGAAGGTTTTGCGCGAGTCAGTTCTCATTGTGCTGATAACGATCATCATTGCCTTTACCGTCAACCTCTTCCATCCACGGGGATATGTGCTGGTAAGCCGCGATCGCGCACAGGGAAAGATCGTTTTTATTTCAAGCGTTGAGGCGAAAATCAAGCATGCGCACGGTTCGGCACTCTTCATCGACTCGCGTGATAAAAGGGACTATCTTCGAAAACACATTGAGGGGGCGATACATATCCCCGCCGTTCCGGAATCTCTCTCACTCAAAAAAATAAATGAGCACTTTGGCCTCCTCAGAGGACTGAAAGAGATCGTCATTTACTGCTCCGGGAGATCCTGCGAAACAGATGAAACCCTTGCCCGGCGACTCCTGGACCTGGGGTATGAGCGACACATCTTCATACTCTACAATGGCCTCCCCGAATGGGAAGCCGGTGATTATCCGATCACAGTGCAGAACGATGAGAAGAGGGAGTAGGAAATGAATATCGTCAAGCGCATCGCGATAAATATCGCATACGGCAATCAGCTGGTCGCCGTACTGAGAATCCTCATGGGAGCACTCTTTATCTTCTCGGGATTCTTCAAAGTGCTTGACCCGAACTCCTTCGGCACGGTGATCTTTCGCTACGGCGTTCTCCCGGACATGCTCATTCCCTACGCAGCGATTGTCTTCCCCTTTCTCGAGCTCACCGTCGGCTGCTCCCTCCTCTGCGGATTCAGAATTCAGTCCAATGCACTGATTGCCATAGCCCTCATGCTCGCCTTCATCTTCGCGATAAGCGTTAATGTCATCCGGGGAGAGACCTTCGACTGCGGATGCTTCGAGCTGAACAGGTTTGGCTTCGAAGAGAATATCAGCACTACCCTGATAATCAGGGATCTCTTTTTCGTTCTCGTACTGTATCTCATATTCAACGCGAAGAGGCATTACTATTCTCTCGACAATCTCATCGAGAAGAAACAGTTAACCAATTTATAACGAATACTCCTCATCGATACGATCCAGTGCCGAACATCCTTCGGCAAAGTGCAGGCAGTAAATTCTTGACGAAATTTAACGATAATGTCATTAAATTTGTCGATAATATAAGGGAGTTGTTATATTTATGATAACTGTCTGAATCGGAATCGACCGACGTTCCGCTTCTGATAGTATATTTCCATGATTGTTATCAAGAGCACATGAAGAAGACGAAGAAGGCAAAAATACCCGATCTGACCGAGTTCATCGACGACGAGGGCAAGAAGTGGATACAGACCTCAACCGATGACCTCTTCTCGATTAAAGAGATCAGCGATCTTCTCGAAACCGTTGAGAAGGAGCGGGAAGAGGGCGAGATTGTCCTCGCCAGAATTGATTTTCAGAAGGTCAACCGGGAGTACTATGAGAAGACACGCGATTTGCACACCAAGCTCAAACAACGCGACGTGCTCATCAAAAAGGTGATAACCGAATCCAAGGAAGCTATTGATCGAAAGAACACAAAACTCAAAGAGCTGATTGAATATATCAAGAATCTGCACCTCCTGATTACCTATTATCGACTCGATCCCTCAATCATGAAGGAGATTGAGGTCATGCCGGTTGAAGTCGCCAGGCCGGTCGAAGCGGTCATCGAAGAGGAGGTGCCGGTTGAGAAGATCGAGTACACAGCCGTTGAAGAGATCCTCCTTAACGACGAAGGGGAAGAAGCTGAACCGATTCGCTGATTCCATACCCGGCCACCGCCCGCTCTGGCGAATCCTCATCTGCTCGACCATCATCCTCCTCGGAGCACTGCTCATCTCCTGCGGCAGGAGGGAGCATCGGCCTGATTTCTTTTACACCTATGTCCAATCCGATCCCGCGAGGCTCGATCCCTTCTCCAGCACCGATGTGGTCTCCGGCAGGATTCTGGCACATCTGTTCAACGGTCTCTTCAGAATCGATCCCGACGGAAATCTGGTCCCGGATCTCGCCGAAGGGTACTCATTTAACGGCATCGAACTGACGATCACCCTTCGCAAGGGTGTTCACTTTCACAGTGGGGATCTGCTCAATGCTGACGATGTGATCTTCTCCTTCGAGCGAATACGGCGTTCCGAGAACCCCACCTCTCCGCGAAAATGGGTATTCGCGAACATTCAGAAGATATTGAAGACGGGTAAGCGATCGCTTGCCATCAGGCTCAAGAAACCCTCTTCAACGTTTCTCTCACTGCTCACCATGCCCACCTGCTTCATCATCTCACGGGAGAGCCAGCAGAAGCACACCGCCGTTATCGGGACCGGGCCCTTTATCCTGAAGGAATGGAAGCAGGACGAGCGCCTCGTTCTGGTACGAAACCCCGATTACTTCGGCCGGAAACCGCAGATACGGGGCATCGTGTACAAGATCATTCCCGAGGATCTCACGGCGCGGTTCGAGTTTCTCAATGGCAGAATCGATTACTTCGAACTCCCCTACCTCGCAAAGGTAACCATTCAGCGACCCGATCTGCGGACAGTAGAAATTCCCGAGTTGAGCGTACACTACATCGCCCTCAATACGGAGCGGGAGCCCTTCACCTCACGCTCTTTCAGGCGGGCGCTGAATCTGGCCATCGACCGTGAAGCAATTCTGAAGAGCCTCTTCAGCAGAGGGTTCCGGCGGGCAGCGGGTTCCGTCCCGCCGGAGGTCGGCACCTATCGATCGACACAGACACCCTACCCCTATCAACCCGACCGAGCGCGCAAGATATTTGATGAGCTCAGGCTCGGGGACAGGCCGCTCTCACTCTTCATTAAATCGGATCATCAGGTTTCGCTCATCGCCCAGTTGATACAGCACTATCTCAACAGCGCGGGACTGCGGGTCGAAATCAGAGAAATGGAGTGGTCGGCACTCAAGGCGGCAACGATCAGGGGAAGATATGATATGTGCTACTTTACCTGGCACGCCGATTACCCCGAGCCGGAGAATTTTCTCTTCCCGCTCTTTTTCTCTCACAACCGTGGCGCGGGTGGCAACCGATCCTTTTACCGCAATCGCGAGGTTGATCGCATGCTCATCACAGCTCAGCGGATACTGTCGCGGGAAAAAAGATTTGACATCTATCGACGGACAGAAAGATTAATCACCGATGATGCTCCCTGGATTTTTCTCTGGTATGGCAGCAAGCGGATTATACTGAGCGGGAAGGTGCGGGCATTTCAGGCGTATCAGTTATACCACGGGATGAAGGGGAATGAGATTGTTCTCTCCGATCAGCGAGCTGAACGGAAACGCTGAGAGGCGAGGAGCAGGGGAATGCAGTGACATTGAGAATACACAATACACTCTCCGGGATTACCGAGGACCTCGTACCGGGCGGCGTGAAGAGGGACCACATCGAGGATTACCCTCCGGTGACCATTTACTCCTGCGGTCCCACCGTCTACGGGGAAGCGCATATCGGGAATTTCAGGACCTTCGTGTTCAATGACTTCCTGCGGCGCTATCTAAAATTCAGGGGCTTTGCCGTTGATCATTCGATGAACATCACCGATGTCGATGACAAGACCATCGCCGGCGCCCGCACGGAGGGGATAAAGCTGCAGGAGTATACCGAACGGTACACCCGGATATTCTTCGATGATCTCGCGACACTGAATATCGAGCCGGTCGAACACTACCCGAAAGCAACTGAATCGATCGACGCGATGATCGATCTCATCGAGCATCTCAGGCAGAAGGGAATCGTGTACGAAAAGGAGGGATCGCTCTACTACAGCATCTCGAAATTCGATCGGTACGGCAGGCTCAGCAGACTGGATCGCCGCGAGATACAGAGCGGGCTGCGATACGACACCGATGAATACGAGAAGGATGATATCCGCGATTTCGCTCTCTGGAAGGGGACGCGGGAGAATGAGCCTTCGTGGGAAACGCCCTTCGGTTCGGGGAGGCCGGGATGGCATATCGAATGCTCTGCAATGGTCAGAAAGATATTCGGCAGCACCATCGACATCCATACCGGCGGCGTCGATCTCATCTTTCCGCATCACGAGAACGAGATCGCACAGAGCGAGGTTGCCTACGACGAACCCTTTGTTCGCTACTGGATACACATCGAACATCTCCTCGTCGATGGTTCAAAGATGTCGAAGTCGATGGGCAATTTCTATACCCTCAGGGATCTCCTGGAAATGGGACACTCGCCACGGGCGATTCGATATCTCCTGCTCACGGCGCATTACCGGAAACAGCTCAACTTTACCTTCGAGGGACTGAAGCAGGCGGGGAGCGCGCTCGCCCGCATCGACAATTTCCTCATACGACTGTCAGAGATAGAGCGCGCCGGAACGGTGAGCGAAGAGGTGCGGGAGGGGATTGAACGCTTTCTCGAGCGATTTGCCGAAGCCGTTGATGACGATCTCAACATCGCCGGCGGAATGGGGATCTTCTTCGACTTTCTTCACGAGATGAATGCCCTCATCGATACCGATCGGCTCAGCACGGAAGACCGGGACGCCATACAGTCCGCCCTCGAGCGAATTGACAGGGTATTCGGATTTATCTTCTTCCCCGAAACAGCGGAGCCCGCATTCGATGTCGAGCGAATCGAAGCGCTCATTGATGAACGTACCGAAGCTCGACGGAACAGAGACTTTGAACGGGCCGATGCCATCAGGGACACGCTCAGTAAAGAGGGCATCGCGCTTGAAGACACGAAAGACGGAACACGGTGGAAAAGAGAGAGATAATCAGCGGAAGAAGGGCGGTGCTTGAATACCTCATCTCCCTCGATTCGGCGGAAGGCGTTTCACTGTACATATCGAAAACATCTCACGGCAAGATCATCGACACCATCTCCGAAGAGGCCCGGAAGAGAGGAATAGCCGGCGAACGCTGCGATCGGGCGTTTCTTTCACGATTCGATCGATCGGCGAAACATCAGGGCGTTATCCTCCTCACCCCCCGTCACAGAGCGGAGAAGGGGGTGGATTTTCTGAAACGCACCAAAGAAACGAGAGGGGTTCTCATCCTCCTCGACCATCTCACCGATCCTCAGAATGTCGGTTCAATCATCCGAACGACCGAGGCGCTCGGCGGCGATGCTGTTATTATCCCGAAGTCACAGTCGGCAACGATCACCCCCGCGGTCATCAAGGCATCCGCGGGAGCAACGGCCCATCTCGAAACAATCATCGTTCCCAACATCGCGAATTTCCTCGCCAGCGCAAAAGAAGCCGGCTTCTGGATCATCGGCACGGCGCAGTCGGGAACTATCGATCCTGCGAGGGCGCGCGAGCTCAGGCCGGCTGTGATAGTTATCGGAAGCGAGGAAAAGGGAATGAGAAGGCTCACCGAGGAGCAGTGCGACTGCACGGTGAGCATCCCACTGAAGGGAAAAATTTCATCACTCAATGCCGCCGTCGCCGCGGGAATTATCCTCTATGAGATGCTGAGAGAGGACACCGGTCACTTCGATTAAAAAGAGAATTTTAACAGGATTAACAGGATGCCATTTTAACGGAGCATATTAAATTTATGCCACGATATCACCCCACAATTCCGTAATCCTGTCTAAAAATTTTTATTTGTTAAAGAATTCCCGGGCTCGTTGAACATGCGATAATGGTACATCGGCGCTCCCTCCGCCGAAGGCGGCGGGGGACATTGTTACATTCAACCGATAATGTGAAATTATTGGAATAACCGATCGATTCAGGTCATAATTGAAAAAGTATTTTTTGAAGATACTTTCCCCCGGAGCTATACTCCTCTCAAGCATATATAGCATCGGAGGTAATTATGGCAAAAGCATTGATCGCGTATTACAGCAGGACTGGAAAGACGAAAAAGATGGCCGAATACATCGCCGAAGGGGTTCGCATGACCGGCAGCAGCGCTGATGTGAAACCGCTATCCGACTTGAAAAAGGCCGATCAGCTCGCCGGATACGACGGTTACGCTCTCGGCTCCCCCACCTATCACCGGGATATGACCGAGGGGATGAAGCAGTTTCTCTTCCTGATGGAAAAGGCCGAACCGAAAGGAAAGGTGGGATGTGCCTTCGGCTCCTATACGCACAGCGGTGATGCGCCGAAGATCATTTTCGACACCCTGGAGCATGTCTTCAAAATGGAGATGCTGCAACTGGGATCCTTCAACCTCAAGGAGGCGGTGGTCGACACGGACGAGGGGCTGCGCGCCTGCCAGGACTACGGAAAATCGCTGGGCGAGAAGATAAGACCGTAACAGTAAAGGGAGTACCGCCGTTGCCATAGCCAATACCATGAAAAGATCAGTTGTTATCATGCTCGCTCTCCTGACAGCTGTCTCCTTTGCATCGGAGATAGATGAGATCGTCAAACCCTATTACACCGATCCCCTCGTGGTAAAGAGAATATACGAGTCCATCAAGGCGGTACACTTCGCAGAGGTGAGCGCTTTCGATGATTTTCACCGTGAGGGGAATACCTTCACCCTGATCAAGAGCAAAAAGGCTATTGTCACTTTTCCATCATCGCGGCTGAAGAGCCTCTTCGAGCAGCTGAACAACCGGGAATACTTTTTAAAGCTCCTCAACAGGGCATCGGCATTCGGAATCGAAACGGGGAGGACCTCCCGCAGCGCTGAAGGCGGCGAAACCGAGCTCAAGGGCTACGAGGCACGGGTGCTCATCATCCTTCACGGCGAAGGCGCGGACGAGGAATTCATGGTCTTCTTCGCGGAGAACTGATACAATGACCGCCTCATGCGGCAGTCATTGTATCAGCAATATCATCTAGAACGTGTAGAGAACGCTTACGAAGACGCCGTAGAGATAGTCGTTGGCGTCATCGAGAGGCTCGCCGGGAGCGAAATCATCCTTGAAATCGGTTCGCAGCCACTGATAGCGGAGCCCCAGGGTGTAGATGAAGCCGCTCTCACCGGTGCTGAATCCGATGGCGGGCTCGAAGTTCACCCCGTACTGCGCGATATCAATGGTTTTAGAATCAGTGAGCCTTATATTATAATCGTTAAATCCGGAATAATACCCATACGAATACTTTTCCTTGAGCTTGAATTCACCTGCCATGTATAAGCCTGAGAGATTTGCCGCTACGAAGAATCCCTTCCCGAAGGGGAGGGAGTAGCCGAGACCCAGGGCCGGACCGTGCGACATCGTCTCAGCTTCCCCATTACTGATGATAATCTCACTTATCTCGCGGGCAGCATCGGTCCTGATCTCGGTGTAGTTCAGCTCCGAATCGATGTACTGATACTTGTAGCCGAGAAAGGCCTTTAAGTTCTGCATCAACCGATAGCTCAGCACCGTATCGACATCGGTACGGCGGGATTCGAAGAAATAGGTCCCCGCCAGATACTCGCCTTCCCAGGGCTCGTAGTTCGCCTTCCAGTGCGTCGACTGCACGCCGGTGAGCGCCGCCAGGGAGAGGGAGATATCCGGTGTAAAGAGAAGGCTGAGCACCGGCCCGTAGAGAGCACCGACCCCTACATCGATCTCGGAAAAGCCGCTCGCATCTATCTCCTTCAGGAAGGGTTCCCAGCCGTAGTAACCGGCCTTGGCGCCGATGATAAAATCGACCGCGAATACCGGCATCGAAAGGAGATAAACGAGCGCAATCGCTACAGTCACTTTTTTCAATTTCATCTCATAACTCCTTGTTCATCATATAAACATTTATGAACGCTTTACACATGAAAAAGCATAAAATTCTGTGAAAAAGCAACACATTTCCCCTTTTTTCACTTGACGACACACGGAGCTGTTATTACTTTGTTATATAAAGCCACTTTGTATCACAAAGTAAATTCGAGGCAGCCATGAAAGAGAGCGAAAGCGCCGATATCGTAAGATACGCGAAGGACATCGAGACCATCAAGAGCGTTCTCCTGCAGATCGGAGAGAAACCCCTCATCGAGCACTGGGCGTACTATACGTGGGGAGGTCTTGTCCTGGCCGGTTCCCTCCTCCAGTACTACGCAACGAAAATGCTGGCGTACAGCATTGCCGAGGTGTTCACCCTGATCTGGCTCCCCGTCATCCTCATTGCCCTGTTCCTCGAAACCATCGCCTGGATAAGGCGGATGGCGAGGGAATCCATCCCCTTTTTTTCACGGGAGACTATGAAGCTGAGTCTGAGTGCTACCGGAATGTTCATCGGGGCCTGTATCATCGTCTCCGCATTTATACAGCTGCAGGCGGTGGATATGCTCCCGAGCATTATCCTGATACTCTTCGCATTTTTTCTCTTCCTCTATGCGCTGATGACTTACACGTATATCTATGGCTATGCCTATTTTCTGCTCATCGCTGCAGTCATTCTGCATCTGCTGCAGCTCGAATCCTCATTTAAATTCCTGATGATGGGAATCATCTGCAGCCTGAGCTTCATCGCAGCGGGAATCACCGCATGGCAGGTGGAAAAGCAGCGAAATGGCACGAGATGATCTTTACACGCAGTTCGACAGCGTCTTCTTCGAGAAGACGCGGCTGTCGATGATGACCATACTCTACCGGGAGGGGCGGGTCTCCTTCAACCGCTTCAAATACCTGATTGGAGCATCGGACGGTGCGCTCTATGCCCATCTGCAGAAGCTTCAGGAAGCGGGTTATATCTCGCAGAAGAAGGAGCTCGTCGGAAAAGCTGTTCAGACGGTCTATACGCTGAAGAAGAAGGGGCGGGAGCTCTTCCAGAAATATCTCAGTTTTCTCGATGATATCGTTTCTGAACAGAAAAAGCGGGAGGCATCGAAATGAATGCACTTTTCTGGGTGTACCTTGTCAACTCAGTGCTGATCATCAATCACGAGATAGACTCAGCATACTGGAAGGAGTGGAATCTCTTCCGGTTGCCGGGCGGAATCAGCGGCTTCCTTATCGTCCACTTCCCGCTCCTCTTCATCATACTCTACGGGCTGATCGAGGTTTACCGGCAAACAGCAGCGGGATTCTTCTTCTCACTCATCCTGAGCGCAGGCGGCATCTTTGCCTTTGCAATACATACGTACTTCATCAGGAAGGGGCATCCCGAATTTACCGGCCCCCTGTCGCGGTTCATTCTCGTCGCGACCATGATTGCATCAATGGCACAGATGGCCGTAACCGTGTATCTCATGAGTCTATAATCAATATCCTGGTATAAGGTTTCTGCTTTTTGGGCAAAACGTTAAAATTTTGACAGGATTAACAGGATAGAGGGGATAAAATCCCATATAATAGTCTTTTACGCTCAGCAATACATTAAAAAGGAACCGGTATAATGCTTCAATAATCATTGTAATCCTGTCTCATTCTCTTACAGTAAAAAGGGCGTTCAGAAAGAGCTGCCCGTTTGAATTACCTGCCAGAAGCAGGATGTTGATTTGAACAGGTTGTAATGATTATCGCAAAAAATATCATCCTGGATTGACATAAAGAAGGAGAACACTATGATAGCGAACAGATGCGTAACGGGAATCCTCTCACTCCTCTTCGCCTTCGTAGCATCGAGCGAAGTAGCCGCACTGACGGCGAAAGAGATCATCGAGAAATCGGACGAGGCGGTACGGGGGGATACGCAGGTCGGCATATTCGAGATAACCATCAAGACGAGGCGCTGGACTCGAACGATGAAGATGAAATCATATCAGATCCGCGAGGGAAAGAAATCCTTTTCCGAAATATACGCACCGAAGAAGGACGCCGGCAACCGCTTCCTCCTCATCGGCAAGAACATGTGGCATTACGTCCCGAAGCTCCAGCAGACAATCAAGATATCGCCCTCCATGATGCTCCAGTCGTGGATGGGCTCCGATTTTACCAATGACGACATCGTCAAGGAATCGAGCATTGTGGAGGACTATACACACACCATAGCGGGAAAAGAATCCGTCGACGGACATTCCTGCTACAAGATACAGCTCACGCCCAGGCCTGATGCCGCCGTTGTCTGGGGGAAGATAATCTACTACGCCCGTGAAGACGACTATCTCCCCGTGCGCGAGGAATTTTACAATCAGCACAATGTGCTGAAAAAAGTAATGACCTGCGGGAATTTCAAGATGATGCACGACAGGGTCATCCCGACCCGGTACAAGATGAAGACGGTGAAGAAGAAGAACCGCTACACTATCATGAATATCTCGAATATCAAATTCAATGTGAACATACCTCCGGGGATCTTCACCCTGCAACACCTCAAAAGGAGATAGGCCATGAAGGAAGCCGGAATCATCACCACGCTCGCCTGGCGCAATGTCTGGAGAAACAAGCGCCGGACCATTCTGACATTTCTGACCATCGTTATCGGCCTGGCGATGATACTCGTTATGAACTCCATTGCCAAGGGCGGCCACGATCAGATGATAGAAGACGCCGTCGGCATCAATACCGGTCACCTTCAGATCCATGAGCGGGGATACTGGAACAATCAGACTATCGACTACGCTTTCAGAATAACCCCCGCCCTCGAGAAGGCGCTGCAGAGCGACGAACGCATTGAGGGGCACTGTACCCGGGTTCTCGCCGGCGGCCTCCTCTCGTTTCGGGAGAACACGGCAGGCGCCTTCATCCAGGGGATCGATCCGGACAGGGAACCGACGGTTACCGATCTGCATACCAGGATTCTCCCCGGGGGAAGATATCTCAGCAGCAGTGATCGAACAAACATCATTATCGGAGAGGTGCTCGCCAAGAACATCGATGCCGAAGTCGGGAGCACCATCGCGATGCTCTCGCAGGGATTCGACGGATCCATCGCAGCAGAGAAGCTCACCATTGTCGGCATATTCAGAACGGGCAACCCGGAGTACGATCGCACGCTGCTCCTCATGCCGCTCGAACAGGCGAAGCAGACCTTTACCATGATGAATTTCGTACATGCGATTACCGTCCGGCTCACGGACCCGGATTACACCGACGGGGTGAAGCACCGCCTGCAAGCCGCTGACAGGGAGAACATGCTCGAGGTGATGGGATGGGATGAGCTCATGCCGGAGCTCGTTCAGTTCATCGTGATGGACGACGCCGGTGCGTATATCTTCGACCTCATCCTCTTCATGGTGGTGGCCTTCGGAATTCTCAACACCATTCAGATGTCGGTTTTCGAACGGACGAGGGAGTTCGGCGTCATGCTTGCCATCGGAACGCGCCCCGACCAGGTGGTCAAGATGGTGCTCATGGAGTCATTCTTTATCTCACTCCTGGGCATACTTCTGGGCGTCGGTCTGGGATATACCATCAGCTATTACTTTAAAATCAATCCTCTCGACTACTCAGCCTATGCGAAGGAGATTGCCGTGTGGGGTGTTTCCACCACCCTCTATCCGGCCGATACGACGCTGCTGAACATATCGATGACCTCGCTGGTGACCTTTATCCTCGCCCTGCTCTTCTCACTTTTCCCGGCACGGCGGGCTTCGAAGCTGAATCCCATCGAGGCGATACGGAAGCTATGAGAGTAAAAAGGGAGTGTATTTCACCATCCTTTTTGAGGGGGATTAACAAAGCATTATGTCATTGTGCGAAACGCCAGGTTCCTCGCTGCCTGCCATATGTCAGGCAGGCGCTCGCGATGACCTATAGTACGGTAACAAACTCTCTGGCTGAATAGGGAGCTTCCAATATAATTTTGCAACAGTGACGCTCACTGATTACAGGAGTAATTTATGATGAAATACATATTATTGAGGCTGCCATGAAAATTTTATTTCAACTGGGATGGAGAAATCTCTGGCGGAACAAGCGGCGCTCGCTGGTGGTCATATCGTCGATAGCCATCGGCATCTTCGCCATGATACTCTCCATGGGGATAATGAACGGCATGAACAATCAGATGGTGGAGAACACGATCAAAACCTCGCTGGGGCATATTGCCATTCATCGGAAGGGCTTCCAGGACGATATGAAGCTCACGTACCACTTCACTCCGAACAGGAGGATGATCGAAGTCATAGAGAAGGATCCCCGCATCCTTGCCCACGCGCCGCGTATAAAGCTCCAGGGCATGGTCCGATCGAGCGAATCCTCGCGGGGAGTGATGATTGTGGGGATTGATCCGGAGAAGGAGAAGTCGGTATCAAACCTCTTCGAGTATACCCTGAAGGACGATGGCCGCTTTCTCGAAAGGGGCGATGAAAACGCCATCATGATTTCACAGACCACCGCAGACAAGCTCAACCTTATCGTCGGCGACAAGCTCGTCGTTATGTTTCAGGACAGAGAAGACGAGATAGTCGGGATCGGACTTGAGATTGTGGGACTCTTTCAATCGCCCATCGAGAGCTTCGACAAGTACGTGGTGTTCACCACTATCAGAACGCTGAAGGAGACAACCGGGTTGAACGAGAACATATCTGAAATCACGCTCGTGCTGAAGGATAAGGACCGGGTCGACGGGGTGAAAGGAGCATTACGCGGGGAGATCAATGACAGGAACCTCGAGATACTCTCATGGAAGGATATGGCGCCAAACCTGGTCAGCGCGGTGCGGCTCTTCGATACCATGATGTACTTTTTCTTTATTATTGTTTTTATCACCGTTATCTTCTCAGTCGCCAATACGCTTGTCATGGCAATCATGGAGCGCTTTCATGAGATCGGCGTCATGAAGTGCATCGGCACACGACCCTCGTGGATCTTCAACATCGTCCTCTTCGAAGCGCTGAACCTCGGCTTCGTCGGACTGTTTGCGGGAATTATCATCGGGGTGCCGGTAAATGAGCTCCTCGGCTTTACCGGCATTGACCTCTCATTCTATGCCGAATCCATGAGAATGTTCGGGACGGGGAGCGTCATCTACCCGTCGATAAAACCGCTCGATATCATCGTTGCAACCGGAATCGTGCTGGCAACGACCATCATCGCAGCCATCTATCCTGCGATCAAAGCAGCGAGGATCAAGCCGCTCGAGGCATTGCATTACGTATGAGAACGGCAAACAGGAGAAGGAATATGAATATAATCTCATTACAGAACCTGACAAAGAATTACGATTCTGACGACATCGTCGTCCATGCCATCAGAGGAATCGATCTGAATGTCAAGCAGGGTGAATTTACAGCCATTGCGGGGCCCTCGGGCTCCGGGAAGACAACACTGTTGAACCTCATCGGCGGACTCGACTCCCCCACCTCGGGAACAATCGCTGTGGCCGGAGAGACCATTGACGCCTTCTCGCCGAAGGAGCTCTCGGATCTGCGGCTTCGAAAGATCGGATTCATCTTTCAGGCCTACAATCTGATTCCGGTTCTCAGCGCCCTGGAGAACGTGGAATACGTCGCCCTGCTCCAGGGAATCGAGAAAGCGGAGCGGACCGAACGCGCCGTGCAGATTCTGAAGGACGTCGGTCTCGGCGACATGCTCCACCGTCTTCCGAATGAGCTCTCCGGCGGACAGCAGCAGCGGGTCGCCGTCGCCCGTGCTATCGTCACCGAACCGGAGCTCATCCTTGCCGACGAGCCAACGGCGAATCTGGATCAGGCAACCGGTGCGAGTCTTCTCGATATCATGCACGACATGAACAGATCGAAGAAGATCACCTTTCTCTTCTCGACACACGATCCGATGGTCATGGAACGGGCGGAGCGGCTGGTCAATCTCAGAGACGGGAAGATAGTCTCTGACAAGCAGAAGAGAAAAACGAAGAGCCAGCCGAAAAAGAGCACGAGGAAGAGGACATCCTCGTGAGCGGCAGACCATCGCTCATCAACAGCATCGGCATGCTGCTGCTCTTCTCTCTCTCAGTGCTCTCACCGCCCCTTCTCGCCCGGGAGATGGATGAAGAGATGCCCGATTTCGGCGAGAAGCGGGTATTCTCCTTTCAGGGACAGTTCAAAAATCTCCTTACCTACACCGAGACCGAAGAGTATTCACTCTACCGCTCAACGCCGGAGCCGGATAAGAAAAAGCGCCTCATCGCCGATCTCAAGCGGATACGCCTCTCCCCCGAGATAAACCTGTCGGACTGGCTGCACCTGCATGTCGATTACGACAACGAGATTATTACCGGCAGCTATCCGGAAAGCCCGGAGTTCGATCAGTACTGGCGATTCTCGCAGCACAACGATCTCATGCAGCCATCCTGCGAGCCGCATTACGACGAGGATCTGTACTACCGGACGAAGCTGCACCGCGCTTTCATGAAGCTCACCCTGGGGGATCTGACGATAACGCTGGGGAGACAGATGATCCGCTTCGGGAGCGGGCGGCTCTGGAATCCGCTGGACATCCTGAATCCGATATCACCAACCTTTGTCGAGGGGGCCGAGGAGCAGAAGGGGACCGACGCGCTCAGGCTCGAGTACTATCCGACCGATAAAACGGAGATCAGTCTCGTCCTCGATCAGAAGCGCATCGATAACGAAGAGGATCCGAAAAAGCTCAACAGCAAGAACAGCAATATCATCGGCCGCTTACGGGGAACCGTCGGCGAGACCGATATCGCCCTCCTCGGCGGGAGAGTATCGCGGCGGGGCATCGGCGGCATCGACATCTCGACTATTTTCCTCGACGGGATGCTCCGGGGAAGCGTTTTATACTCTCATCCCGATGAGGAGTGGGGCGATCCCTTCTATCAGGGAAGCGCCGGATACGAGTACACCTTCTCCTTCGGACTATACTTCCTCCTCGAATACTTCTACAATCAGAACGGCCTGAACTTCAACCGGCAGCTGCGGGTGGCTTACCGGAAGAGCCAGATCGACAGAATCGATGAGGAGAACTACTACCTCCTCTCAAATCAGTTCCTCACCTTCAATCGGCACTACGGCGGTCTCGCCCTCGGCTACGATATCACCTCGCTCCTGCGCGCCGAGCTCTTCACCATCTACGATTTCCAGGGAAAGGGGCTCTTCTACAACCCCTCACTGAAGTACAACGCCTTCGAGAACCTGGATCTGCTCATCGGAACCATGTGGAGCCATATCTTCAAAAATGCGGAACATGAATCGGACTTCGAATACCTCGAGCAGTACGGATTCTTCTACGCTTCGCTGAGCTGGTATTTTTAAGTACCATGCCTCCGGCACGGATCCTTTTGCGGAGATTTCGTAAGTATTTCGGTTACCCTCGTTGTCGTTCACGGAATCGAAGATTATCCCCGCCTCTCTTCACGGGCTGCGCTCGTCATTCTGTATCCAGGTATCGCTGGCTGTATCGAGCTGGGGAACCTCCTCATCAGCCATCGGTATGTGCAATAAATGATCCGGCAGAAAAACCATGTTTGCGATGACTGTCGGTATCACGGCGCTCGCGATGATGGCGGCTATGAGAAATGAATATTGTCCTTGCGTAACAATTCCGTGGTTAAGACCATACAGTGACGATATTGACCCGAAAGTAAGGCCCGTGGACATAAGCAATGTGTAATACCACTGCTCCTTTTTGGTCTCACGGAAAATGCCGATGACAGGATAGAGACCGAATATCTTCGATATCACTTTTCCACCGAAGAGAACTAAAAATAGCAATGGTGCCGAAACCACCGCCGGTATAGAAACGAAGTACCCGGCACGAAGAAAATAGACGGGCGTAAGAAACCCAATGGTGAGCGTTCGCAATCTTCGAATAAAAAATTCATCCTTCGCGACGCTCCCGGCGAGCACCATACCCGCGATATAGGCGGGAAGAACCGCCTCGCTGCCCGACCAGAGCGCGAGAGCCCCAAGGCCAAAAAGAACAAACAGGATCCATTTCGTTCTTATGGCGGCAGTGCGGTTGCCGTAAACCCGCGTGAGGCGGGATGTGATCGAAGGTAGCACGAAAATCAGCACAACGCAGGCAACTATCAAGACAATCGTTTTCCAGGTGAAGGGCGCAAAAATGAGACCAAGGGCTATTACCGTTCCCAGGTCATTGATGAAACATGCCCCGAGTATTCCCTTGCCGTATTCTGTTTTGTTGAAGCCGTATTCGAGCATCACCGCGTATACGACCGCCATGGAAGTTGTTGAAAGCGCTACGCCGGCGAGAAGGCTCGCCTTCTTGTCCCATCCAAGGCAAAAATAGGCCAGCGCCGTACACCCCAGAAAAGGAACAAGAAAACCGATTAAGCCAACTACGGTTACCTCCTTGAGCTTTTCCTTCATTGATGACGGATCAAGCTCAGTTCCAGCAAGAAAAGTAAGAAGGATAGCTCCCGAACCAGCTATGAATTTCATCCAATCGGCATTTGGTTTCAGAACTTCGGGATCGAAAAAAATGACGGCCAGGTAGCCAGCGATAGCACCCACGCATATTTCTATTAGCGACATTGATATTTTAAGACGATTGGCAAGAATCGTTGAAAAAACCGCCAATGCGAGCCATATTGTAGCGATAGTGAACATTTCGAGCATGATATCTCCTCCATGGATAATAATACACACAACGACGAAATGTATTATTCCGCACATACCGCCGCGTGATGATTGTAGGAGTTATCAGCCTCGTGGAGCGTTTATGGCGAACCCCATCGCCGTTTATAATCAGGTTATAGTTTATTATTGACTCGACATCTCGATTTTATTAAAAAAATAAAGGAGGAAAATTCATATATCACCCATTCGTTTTTTTATATAGTACAGCTTCGACGCAAATTTTTCCAGCCGTGATACTTCGCCGGCAATCAGCTCCGAATAGTTCCTGCGTTTTTCAAGTGCGGCACCGATGGCATCACGGGTAACTCCGATAATATCGACAAAACGTTCTTCAATATCCGAAATGAACTTTCTGAAAGTCACGTCCAGGTTTTGCAATGTTGACCACCGAAGATTTTCCACATTGTTTAAAACAAGGGCCCCTATCTGTTTCTCAAGCCGTTTTCTGATCCGACGATCCCTCATTTTTTTTGGCAGAAGCCTGTCTATCAATTCATCAGGGACGGGAACCAGCGATGACTTCCACTGGTGCAATACCCAATAAGGCTCGCGGACAAATTCTATACCCTCAGTGTTCATCTGTGCTCGATAGCGAATATCGAATATATCGGAAGCACTCTTACGAACCGAGTCAATGATGGAATCGGCACGGCTTCGGTGATGGGCGATTATTTCCGCCACCCGTCTGTCAAAAAACCTGGATAACTCGCCCAATTCATGTTCAAAAAAAACCGGAATTGCCTCTGAGAAGGCCTCCCGCACGTCGTTTTCACGTATGGTACCCCCCTTTGAGAAAAAATCAGTGAGAATGGACTCAAGATGCAACCGTGATTTTTCTCTCAGCGATTCGGATTGCTCTTCCAGAAGAAGGAGCAGTCGTTTCCGCTCTCCCGCCAGGATATCCGCCGTCAGCACTTTCTGCTGTTCCGCCTCTCTGATCTTCCCATCGAACAGAGAAAGCTTTTCACCGAGTTCCTCGACGGGCATTTTGTACGCTTTCAACGCGAGCCCAATCTGCATCTCGACATCGTTCACGATGTCGGCTGTTTTTCTCGAAAGGGCTGCGGTCAGGACAGCATGTTTATCTCTCTTACTAAAATCAGTCAGATGATGCAAAAGGAGATTTATTCCGCTTCGTTCTTTCGTCACCGGATCATTCAGGCGAGCGGCATCGAGCGCCCATCGTGCTGAAAGGGGAATCAGTTCAACATCCTCCGTGACTAATGCATTTTTTCTCAAAACTCTTAAGATGAAGGAAGCAACTTCATTTCGCTCAGTTTCAGAGAGATAATCAATCTTGTTTAAAACGAAAAATATCTTTTCAATTTTTTTCCGTACCTGCACGAGAAATTCAATTTCAACCTCGGTTACGGGAGGATCGGCCGACACCAGGAACAGCGCAGCGTCGCACTGAGGGAGAAAATTCAACGTCGCCTCGGTATTGTGCAAGTGCGTTGAACCAATGCCTGGCGTATCAATCAAAACGATTCCGTGCTCGAGAAGAGGAGCATTATGATTAAGCACCACTTCCGAAACGCTCAGTCTGTTCTCCGGGTTCCCCTCCTCGGAGACATATCTCTTGAGGAACACGCATAATTCTTCCACTGAATCAGTGATGTTTATCTCGTCCGGACGTCCGTCCGTAAAAATCACTCGCACCCCGGGCTTCGGATCGTATCGTATATAGGTGGGGATGGAGGTTACCGGGATGACGGAAGTGGGAAGAAGGTCAGAACCCAGCAGGGCGTTCAGGAGCGAGCTCTTCCCCCGTTTGAACTGCCCCAGGACGGCAAGATGTATCCGCCCCTGTGACAGGCGCTCTCGAACATGCAATAGCTTATCACGATGAGAGATGAACTCATCGTCCATTGACACGAGGAGATTGATGATCTCATCGAGGACACCGGGAAATCCATCAAAACGTTCATCATTCTGTATTATGGGATCCGGTGAGTTTTGATTTTGGAGAGACATTCGGCTTCACCCTGATTCTCCCGGATGGCAAGCATCGGAAATATAAACCAGGAGTTATCAGCCATGGGGCGGTTTCGGTGAACTCCATCACCGTCTGTCATAATGCGATGTGCAAGACGGATATGACGAATGTAATAACTTCTTACAGAAAAAGAATTATCCATTGAGAGATGTCAATCGTTATTCCAATTTAATGCAAAAAATTATCCAATACAAAAAAGATACCGCAACAAGAAGCCGGATAATCAATCCCTCACTGAACTACAACGCCTTCGAGAACCTGGATCTCTTTATCGGCTATATGCGGAGTCATATCTTCAAAAATGCGGAACATGAATCGGACTTCGAATATCTCGAGCAGTACGGATTCTTCTACGCTTCGCTGAGCTGGTATTTTTGAAAGCTATTACGATCTGCTTACAATCGCATCATCACGGTGTTAATTTTTTCCTCCTGCAGTACGATTAATATAACAGGGGTTTATGCCTCGGTGAATGCGTTGCTGCAGAATAAATCGTCGGTTCTTATTATGAGAGGGAAGCAAACCTGATAGTGGCGGCATCTCTTTACATCGCCCTTTTGTCAGTTCTCCTCTATTACCTGATCTATTTCAGGCATTTCTTTTCTTTCTACCGACAGGAAGGCTATCAACCGGCCTATATCAAGCTTATTGAATCATTTCTCTACGGCGTCGCCCTCGCGCTGATTATACTCATTGCAGCGCCATATATCACCATCCTCCTTCCGGGGAAATCAGCTTTTCATGCGGGGTTTTACAAGGCGGCTCTTGTTGAAAAGCTCGGCGCTGTTCTCGCCATCATCTTGATACAGCGGCATTTTCGCAACTTCACCATTATCGAGGGTGCCATCTCCGGCTTGCTGGTTGGTGCCGGGTTTTCGCTGGTAGAAGATATCTTCTATTCGCTCCAGTTTGGCTACTCCGTCATCATGGCACGCATACTGTTTTCAGTGCCGCTGCACCTCGCAACCTGCGGCATGATAGGATATTATATCGGCCTCTACAACATCAGCACATCACCGCCGTACAAAGCGATTTACCTTGTCAAGGCGCTGCTCCTCCCGTTTCTGTTCCACGGTACATTCGACTCCCTTCTGCTACTGGGTGATGCGCGTGCATATCTTGTCGCCCCGCTGACGATATCATTGATAGGAACGCTGGAGCTTATTATCACACAGGCAAAGCTGATACCTCCCCCTGCTTCTCTCTCTGCTCAGAATCTGCGATTCGAGGATTGGGTGATGAAATACCGTCAACCCCGTTATGAGCGGTGGATCCTGAATTCCATGGGAACCAAAAGCGGCGTTCGCTTTCCCCTGTTCAAGCCCGTATATAATCCCCTCTGGTGGAGTATCGCACTCCTGTTGATCATCGCTGCAGTCATACTGACACCATTCAGGAGCGAGATCACCTCGGCGCTGAAAATCACCCTCAGCATCCCTGAACAGTTGCTGATGCTCTCCGTATTCCCATCGTCGCTGGGGATCATCATGATGATGGTGGGAGCCCTCAACCCGGACTTTTTCAGATACAGCGTCATGCGCATTCCCGTGATAATCGATGCCGTTCTCTGCGATACCAGCGAAGAGGAAACGCTGGTGACTTTTGACGTCAGTCCTGTCAACTGCTTCATCAGAACATTCGAATCCATTCAAACGCCCACAACGAGGAATATATACTTTCAGAGCGGCGAGCTCAAATCACCGCGAATTTCGATGCAGGTGGTATGGGAGAATCACGGCGAGTTGAAGGATCGGGAGCCGACAGGCTCCATCGTGAAGCTCATAACGCCCGGCCGTAATTTTTACTCCTTCATTCTTCGCTATTACCTCTTCCGGCTGAGAAAGGGGATCATCTTCAATCTCAAGCTCCCCGGTTTTGAAGGCGTCCGGCGGCTCTTTATGAGGCCGGCAACCATCATGCAGAAGACAGTAATCTATCAGCCCGGATCGACCGTGTTCAGAAAAGGGGATGATGAGTACGGCTTCTTTTATATCAAGAAGGGGAGAGTTGACATCTACAAGGAGCTGGATTCGGGAGAAAAGATCCTCATTGAATCAATAGGAGAAGGACAGATATTCAATGAGATGTCACTCCTTGGCGAGAGCAAAAGGAATGTCACCGCGCAATGCCCGGTCCGGAGCATCCTCTCCCGCGCACATCCCGACAATCTCGAAGCGCTGATACGGTATAATCCGGACTTTGCAATCGCGCTCGTTCGGAAACTGGCGGAACGAGTGGACAATACGCAGATCGTGCTCGCCGAGAATTTAGAATATCTTCAAAAAATGCTTCAACGCAAGGATGACACGACGAAAACCATAGCCGTGATATTCTCCTTGCTCCTGGGGGGCACGGTCAGCGGGTCTTCAATTCGGGTTAATGTCGATACTTCATCTGTCACGAAGCGTATTTCCGCCACTTCGGATGAAGTGATCCGCTACCTCATGAGGAGAATAACTCACAAGAATGACGACGCGAGAAAAGAACAGCCGGCAGAAAAAAATGTCGAAGACGCCCTCATGAATGCATTTTCCGAGCTGAGCATCGAGCTCATCGCAAAAAAGCGATGAGCGATTGCGCTCCGAAGATGTAAAAATCAGAACGGGAAAGCCGGCTGTATAAATGCCCGGTGATGATACCTCAATCATCAACCCGCTTTTTGTGCCCGCCTCCTGTTATACACATAGAACGCCACCAGCACCAGCACCACAACTCCTAACAGCACAATCAGCGGTGTTCCGTTTCGAGATGCAGCATCGAGCAGATAGGCCGAGAGGGAGGTTGTGGAACCTGAAAAGATTTCATTGTAACGGGATGCGACCTCGTCAGCGCTCAGTGGCCGGTTTAAAAGCTCTACCCGGTCGATTATCCCGTTCATGCCCAGATTGTGCCATGATGAGCTGTACCACTTGTCGGTCAGCTGTGCCCCTATTACCAGGCCGCCGGCGCTGTCGCGCACAGTTCCTATGGTATTCGTGACCGAGCCGTCAAGTGCACCGTTGATGTACAGGCAGAGCTGGCTGCTGTCCCAGGTCGCAACGAGATGATACCAGGTGTCCTTTGAGAGTGTTACGGAGCTGTCGATATATTCGTATGCGCCGGTCCGATTAAAAATCGAGAAGCGAAGCGTGCCGTCGGTACCCCAGAACTGCAGGCTGTACGATTCGTCGCTGAAATTCTTTTTGACCCCCTTGTGCACAATGCCGGCATAGGGCCGGTGAGAGATGATATTGACGACCACCTCAATGCTCCCCGCTTCGGCAAGCGTCAGCGCATCGCTGTCCGGTATCAGGAGATAATCGTCATAGCCATCGAACAGCAGGGCGCTGCCGAGCATTCCCTCCACCGTTTGCGCGCCAAAGAGCGTGCTGCCGTCATCCGGCAGGTATTCGAAATTCCAGATGCCGACGAGATCATCGGGTTTCTCCACCGCGACAGAATAGGCTCGCGTGCTTCCATCCTCAGCGGTCACCTCATAAACCATCGAACTGGAAAAATCATTTATTGTCACGCCGCTCTCCTGCTCGGTGCCGTTCACGGTGACCAGAACGCCGGTGGCAACAAAGGATGCAATCAGGCGAGTGATATCCTTAGAAGCGGGAAGGGATACGGTAATCGTTCCCCCCTGCTCGTCTATCGTTCCAGCTTCGCCGTCAAGCTCAAAAGCGGTAATAGCCTTGGCGTCACTCTTCGCAACCGTGACAGAAACGGTGTACTCTCTCTCTCTTCCATCCTCGGCTATAACCCGATAGAAGACGGGTTCGGTAAAATCATTCGAGGTCTCTCCGGAGTCCTGTTCTGTCCCTGCAATCATCACCTTTTCTCCGGTTGTCTCGAATGAAGCCACCAGTTCCGCGGTGCTGGAACCGTGAGGGAGCACCACGGTGATCATGCCGTTGTCAATGGTTCCAATGCTATCGGCAGCGAGACCGGGATTGCTGGCGCGCCTGAACGAGAAGGAGGTAATTTCTTTCTCGGCGGACGGGCGGACCGTCGCCGTAACGGTGTAGGTGCGTGAGCTATTATCGTCAGCCGTAATGGCATATACAACGGGATGCGAAAAGTCGTTGGCGGTCACCCCGCTTTTCTGAATCTCGTCGTTCACCATCACTGATGCGCAAACTGCCGCAAAAGACGCAACAAGAGATGTGAGCTGCGTGCGCGGAGGAAGTTCGACCCGTATCGTGGATGACGCTTCATCGATAGTTCCGGCTGTCCCGTTCAGCGAGAAGGAAAGGATTCTCTTCTCTGAGCTGGGCGCAGGCGAAACATCAACCGTATAGGTTCGCATCTCCCCATTTTCGGCAAATACATTATACACAACAGGATTGCTGAAATCATTCGGCGTAACGCCGCTCTCCTGAAGGATGCCGTTCACCTCCACCCTGTTGCTGTTGGTGACAAATTCCGCCACAAGGGAGGTCCGTACCACGCTATGGGGAACAACAAGTGAGATAGTATCCCCGCTGACAGTTCCCGAGACATCGGCCGGGATGTCTCCGTTCTTCGAAGCGGGTAAGCTGAATTGGATTATCTCGTTATCATCACCCTGAAATCGGGGATAGTTAGAACCGGATCCATTATCTCCCGAACAATTTATAAGCCCGATTACAAGTAACCCAAAAAGAAGCATGAGGTTAATTCTCTTCATTGTGCCGATCCCCTTCATAGTCAGGATATATTGCATTCCTGTTGCTTTACTGAGAATATATCATGAATGCGAACATTTAAAGCAAAAAAAATTGCAATGCTTGTGACAAAAAGTTCAACATTTTCAC
>CAZZCF010000014.1:0-48530 GCA_964652955.1 uncultured Leptospirales bacterium | reverse complement strand
GAAAAAATTCTAAATGAATTGAAAAAGGATAGAACGGATGATAAGTTTTTCAAAAGTTTCTTTCTCTCCTGTTTTTAGTATTTTCGATAACATCACATTATTTCTGCTTATTACTACCAAATAGCGATAATCAAATCAATCGATTTTCTTGAAGTGTGCTCTTTAACTTTAAGCATTTTTTCTCCAAATGTTAGCGGTTTCGATCGTCTTAAATACAGATAGTTATCGGTAGGAGGAGATTATGATCATTGAAACAACGATTTATATTCATTCAAGTGTATTGAGAATGCTCAACAGAGGGGCCGCGCTCACTGGCAAATCAAGAACGGTAATCATAAAGCTATTAATCCAACGGATGATGAGCTGCACTAAAACTATGACTAAATCATTTTCACGGGTACAGTACCAAGAAAGAGATAGAGAAGGGAATTGGAACAGGCTGCATATTCTTTTGAATGAGTACGAGTACGAATATTGTCTTGATATGCGCAAGTTCTATAAGAGATCGGTTTCCCTTATTCTTGCAGATGCTGCACGGAGATATTTAAATGAGCTTCTGTGCATGCTGCTTAATAGAGATGACTTTACCGATAACTATCGTTACCGTAACTATATTTTTATAAAAAACACCCTCGATGGAACAATCTGCTGGCAAATATACTGGGGAGTACCCCATAAGCTGCCAGGATTATTAATCATGTAACAGTTGCTCGTTCATCTTATTTTGAAATTGTATTGATAAAAAAACAGCTTATTTTACCGTGTACTCTCTCGAAACTTGAAGAGAGGTACAATTGACAGCTTCTCTTTGCTTCAGCTCATTTTGAAATTCATATTTAATTCCAGCGAGTATGCATATGAGATCGATTTTAGCACTTATCCTTATAATAACCATCTCGACCTTTTTGCCGAAAAAGAGCTACAGCCAGGGAATTGACATCCTGGAGAAACCGGAACAATCAGAACAGGAAAAGGAAACCATCAGCGAACCCATCGCCAAGAAGGACTATACTACGGAATACTGGCTCTTCGGCAGCGTGCCGGTAATAGTGACCGTATGGGGAATCGGTACCTGGGGATGGGGCACCGCCTCATGGCGGTTCAAAGAAGATGGCTGGGGACTGGAACAGAAATCCTATACCGGAGGCGCCGATAAAGCCGGTCACACCTGGGCAATATATGCCACCTCACGTGCCGGATCATATCTCTTCGAGCAGAGCGGTGATTCCCGCTGCCGGGCGGCATTCAAAGGATTCCTCCTGGGACAGTTCGCCGGGTTGGGTGTTGAGCTGGGTGACGGCTTCGGCGATTCCTACGGGTTCTCCTGGGGTGATATGGTCTGGAATCTCGGCGGCGGCCTCTTTGCGCTCATCCTGGATATCTATCCACCCCTGGATGAGCTTATCGGTTTCCAGGTGGAATACTGGCCTTCAGAGGATCACCTGAATCAGAGTGAGGAACGTTGGATCGAGTTTACCAGTGATGTCACCGGACAGAAGTTCCTCCTGGCGCTGAAGCTCTCGGGGATTCCCTATATCCGAGACACTATTTTCCAGTATTTCCAGATTGACTTCGGGTTTTATACCAGGGGTTACTGGTTCTCCGACTCCACCTACGATTACCGAACGCGACATCTGTACATCGGCTTCGCCCTGAACCTGAGCAGGATATCGGAAAAGGCCCTCCCTCCGGGTGGGTTCCGGGGCTTCTTCTCCACCTTCTTCAAGTACTATCATGCTCCCTACACCGCATACAATCCGGAGCAGCTCGATCACACCCTTGCCGGGAAAGAGCGAAACGAGGAAGATGAATAATGCAGGCGTAAATCAGAGAAGAAAGAGAACACTAAATAAAAGGAGATGGGGCTTCCCCCATCTCCTTAGCAATGAATTCAATTACAGTCAGATATTATATGCCGGTGTATTCGGCCCTGAAGCCGATTCCCGCATATATGCCGATATCGTAGGCAGAGTTGGTTTTTATCTCATAATCCATATTATCACTTGAGCCATTCTCATACTGGTTGTTTGTCAGGTTGTAGCCGAACCGCCCTTCGAGGTTGAAGAATAACCCTTCGCCGATGGGCATGATAATTCCGACAATGCCGTTTGCCCAGAGGTCGATCTCCTTGTCTACATCCACATCTTCGTCACCTTCCCCTTCGTATGAATAGGACATCATGTACTTTCCGGCCAGACCGGCGCCGACATAAAAGCCGGCAGCGGTGACGAACTTGACATTCGCCTGCGGCATGATGAACTGAGCGATGTCGTCATTCTCGTCTTCAATTGTATACTGATACTCCAGCCCGATCCCTATCCATACCGGGCTCATGTTCAGATTGTACTCGCCGTTCAAGGCGTAACCGTTATGCTCCATATCATCGGGATCATCGTCTATAACGGATCCGTCTTCCCTTACAACTTCATCGGCCGTTACGGTATACATGGGAATATATCCCACACGTATTAAAATCACATCTGTTGTCATCTGTGCGTCGGCATTGTAACTAAAAGCGAATACCATTGCCATCGCTATAAAAACGACAAAGAACTTAAGCTTCATAATTACCCCCTGGTAATGTTATCTTAATTTAAATAATGATTATCTGGAAGATAGTGACTTTTTTCGTAAATGTCAATCCTTTTTTACCGCTTTAGACATTCACACTCGCCGCCGGCAAAGCGTTGATTTTATTTTTCGTCATTGCGAGGAGCATCAGCGACGAAGTGACCGAAGGGAATGCCCGTGGTGCAATCTCTTTTCATGACGAAATGCATTGTAAATATTAATGACAGGAATAAACTCACACCGATAACAAAGGGAAATACCCTCGATGTGTGTACCCAAAAGAAATCGAGGTTCCATCACTGACCGTTCGCAAACCGACCCATGTCCGAAGAGCCTAAACGCTTTTCTCCGATGATGGCATCGCACTGATTCGTCTGCATGACCGCCTTAATTCATTCTCTTTACCGATTCGATTTCTCAATCACCCGCCGGGCCGCCCGATCGAGTATTGTCACTCCCAGCACCATGTTCTTGAAGCGCTCATCCTGGGTCTGCCCGTGATAGTACCGGTAGTATATCTGCTGTATGATCACACCGAGCCGGAAAAGTCCGAAGGCGCAATAGAAATCAACCCGATCTATGGAGCGTCCCGACTTCTCTGCATAGAGATCCACCAGCTCCTCACGGGTAATCATCCCTTCGAGCGTGGGCATGAGCATGCTCCTCATAAGAAGCTCCTCCTCGGGATCATCGGGATTCCCGTAATAGGGGAGCGAGCACCCCAGATCCATAAGCGGATCGCCGATGGTGGCCATCTCCCAGTCGAGGACACCGATGATCTTCGTCGGATCGCCGGCGTCCAGCACCACATTATCGAGCCGGTAATCGTTGTGAATGATGGTCGCCTCCCCGGATTCGGGCGGCATTTTTTCCGCGAGCCATGCCATCACCTCCTCGCAATCGGGAGCATCCGGGGTACGTGCTTTTCGATAGCGATCGCTCCAGCCCCGCACCTGCCGCTGTACATAACCTTCCGGCTTTCCGAAATCACCCAGACCGATGCTCCGGTAATCGATCGCGTGCAGCTCAACATGCACATCGACCAGCCGGTCAAAGATCCTCCGCATCTGCTCCCGCGTGAGATCAAGTCCGGAAGGGAGATTCCTTCGAATGATGATTCCCCTGATGCGCTTCATAACATAGAAGGGACATCCCATGACCGAATCATCCCCGGTATAGGCGACCGGCTCCGGGCAGTAGGGAAAGACCTCCCTGAGCACCGTGAGTATTCGAAACTCGCGATTCATATCGTGCGCGGTCTTCGCCTTGGTGCCGAAGGGGGGTCGCCGCAGAACGAAGTCCTGTTCCCCGATGCTGAGCTGATAGGTGAGATTCGAGTGGCCGCCGGGAAACTGCTTAATTACCAGATCCCCTTCGAGACCGGGTATAACATCGCGCAAATACGCTTCAACCTTATCGGTGTCAAGCTCCTCTCCTTTCCTGATATCCCGTGCCTTATCGGTAAAATCCATAGCATTCTCACTTTACGTTATTTCTCATTTCTCATCGAGCATGGTGGTCCGAATAGCTTTTTTATCGACCTTGCCGAGCATAGTCAATGGAAGCGCATCGACAAAGCGGATTTCCCGGGGGCGTTTGAAACCGGCAATCTTGTCCTTCGTAAACTCCATGAGCTCCTCGGCAGTCACGCTCTGCCCCGCAGCAAGCACCACCAGGGCCAGCACATCCTCGCCCAGGGCCGAATGCGGCTTCCCCACCACGGCGCACTGCTGTACGGCAGGGTGCTCGTAGAGGACGTTTTCAACCTCGATGGGATAGACGTTGAACCCACCCCGATTGATCATGTCCTTCAAACGATCGGTGTAGTAGAAATATCCATCCTCGTCGTAGTACCCGAGATCGCCGGTGTGCAACCACCCGTTTCTGAGTGTTTCCTTCGTCGCCTCGGGATCCTTATAATACTCCTTCATGATGTTCGGTCCCCTGAGCACAATCTCTCCAACTTCTCCGACACTCACGTCATTATCGTTCGGGTCAACAATACGCGCCTCCTGATCGGGAGCCCACGGCTGGCCAATTGATCCGAACTTCCTGAGCGCATCGGAGGCTCCGAGATAGGTACCGCCGGTACCCCCTTCCGTGAGACCATATACATTGAGCACCTTGATTCCCGGCCAGGTATCCATAATCTGCCGTATGACCTCTTCGTGCATCGGAGACGCACCATAGCCCACGCTGCGAAGAGAGGAGGTATCGAACTCTTTGAACTGCGGATGACTGAGGATGAATATAAACATAACCGGTGCGCCCATGTACAGGGTGCTCTTCTCACGCTGAATCACCTCCAGCGTCTGCACCACATCAAAAGTCGGTTCAAGTATCACCGTGTTGGCATAATAGAGCCACGACATGGTTACCGAGCTTACTCCCGTTGAGGTGAAGAAGGGAAACACATTCTGCACGCGCTGCGGAGCGTAGTGCAGACGAACGGCGCTGATGACCGATCCGAGCAACCGTCCGCAGGCGACCTTGTTCGCCTGCGTGAGCACCACCCCCTTCGGCAGGCCGGTTGTTCCCGAGGTATAGAGAAGGTCCGCTTCATCCTCGGGCTTCAGACTTACCTTCGGCAGCGCTCCCTTTGTCGAAAGCAATTTCGAGAAGGGCACTGCCCATTGGGGAACGCTCTCTCCATCCTTATCGATACAGACATATTCTTTTATCTTAATCTTATCACGAAGCTCCTCAAGCTGGGCAATGAAGGTGCTCCCCACAAAGAGAAACTCCGCATCGGAATGCTGTATGATGTATTCGATCTCGCGCGGCACCAGACGAACGTTGATGGGAACGAACATCGCCCCGAGCTTATGAATCGCCAGGTAGACATAGTAGGCCTCCATGTTGTTTCCGTGCATGAAGGCCACCTTGGCACCCTTCTTGATTTTCAGCTCGGCCATGCCCGCCGCCACACGGTCGGTAATATCATCCAGCTCTCTCCACGTCTTCCGGTCCCACTCGCCGGTAAAATGACTGACGGCAACGACCGCCTCCCGATCGGGAAAATCGACGACGTTTCTCTGAAGCATCTCCGGGATAGTTTGTGGTATGGTATACATAATGCGTTCCTCCTCGTACTTTTTTTGGACCGTACCTTTTCTCTGATATTCTGTTTTCAGCCTCTGTACGGCAAACGTAAATCCCTGAAAACTCGCATTCATTTTCACAAAATCTCTCAACTCAGGGATAGAGTATATTTGAAATAATCCAATAATCGCCTTTTGTTTCTGGATCTTCTATACACATAGAACAATTTGTATGCCCAGGCTGTTTTCAAAGCGCATGTAGGGTTATTGATTAAATATCGTAGTCCAACCACGAATTAACATTATAAATATTAATAACGGTATTATAAATCAATAATAAAAATAGACTGCCAACTAATTTTATTAAAATTCCGGTGGTAAATAATAAAATTTCTTAATATACATCATTTACCATCAATACATTCTCATGGTTATACAGCTGTATATTGAAAGATATAACAACCCGCGTTATCAATCGTTTATTCAGATCCGAAAGGCGAAGGAGTTGTTATTCAATCTTCAGCTTCACGTTTATAAAATCATCATCCTCTTTCTTTTCAAGCGCCTTGAGAACCATACCGTAAATCATATCCCTCTGCTCGGCCAAACTGTTCGGTCTCCCCAGCAGAAGCCATTGTATGGTCAGGTGCTCGATGAATCCCAGAACCATATTTCGTGCCAGATAGACATCGAAGTCATTGCGAAACACGCCCTCCTCAATACCCTCGTGCAGTATATCGATAATTGTTCGATATCCTTCACGTATCAATTGATAGGCCGGTGTTCTCAAAAAACTCCGGTTCCCCTTGAGGGTCAACAGAACAACGGACGCATAGTGCGGATTCTGTTCATAAATTTCAAGGGCCACCCGGATAAAAACCTTTAATTTCGCTCTCGCACCGTCACAATAGGGGCGAATAATCTGTATCCCCTCCAGAATTCTTCTGGAATACATTTTGGGAATTGAAAAGAGAACATCCTCTTTCGAGCTAAAATACTCATAAAGGGTACTCTCGGAAACATTTGCTTCTCTGCAGATATCGGATATGGTTGTTGTCTCATAACCCTTTTCGCCGATGACCTTGAGCGCGCTTTCAAGAATGCTTGCCTCCCTCTGCGAGCTCTTCTTCCCTCCCTTTTTCTGCTGATTGCTCAATTGACTGTCCTCCTTACAAAAGACTTGAGGGAAAAACATCCGAATATAAAAACGAAACGGCTTGCAAATTGTTTCTCAGGCAATACTGTGTTCGGCTTGTAATCCGTTATCCCGGTGAGTATAGTGAGTATTTGATGACAGAAAAAAACTATATTGTCAAGCGCACTATTAGAACAGAATAAAGAAAGCTTGCGAAAGCTGGCCGCACGTCTGGCAATCGACATGCCGTCAGCGACCGGGGGAATCCGCATTTTACGAATCGATCGTCACTCACTTCGAATCAGCAGAGGCCCCGGTTCCAATATTTAACTTGACGAATACGCCGATCCTGCAATGCTCAATGGAGAACCGACAGGAACCGCCCCCTATGCTGACACGGCACCCGAGCGCTGCGTCTCTCCAGAATCGCAAAGGACGATGAATGGCGCAGCCGACGAGAAAGGCGAGATTGACTTGAAAACGCTGCAGAAGATAATTAAGATCAGCATAAAAAAGCGGGGAGAAGCATCCCCATGAATCCGTGAACCCCCTTCAGCATCCAAACACGATGTTCCTCAACGGGCAGAGGGGAGAAAGATCACAAGAAAGCCGCACCCGTGGAAATGAACAATAGAGACTATTATGACAATGACGAAGAGCCGCCACGCCCATCGGGTCCCCTGAGCCGGCTTCCGGCGATGAAAGAGGCACTTCCTGCCATTCTCTGCTTTCTCATCTTTACCACCATCAGCATGATACACTGGCACGCTTCACTGAGCGAGCTTCTCGGCGCCAGCAGTCACGCGGTCTACACCCGCGGAGAATACTGGCGCCTGCTCACCACGATGTTCATACATGCCGATATGTTACATCTCCTTGCAAACTCCTTTCTCTTCCTCATCTTCGGCTGGCTGCTGAAAGCGTATTTCGGCACCATGGTCTTTCCCCTCAGCTCATTCATCATCGGAACGGCGACCACCGCCATGACCATCGCAACGTACGAGCCCGCTGTTCTTCTCATCGGCGCCTCCGGCATGATTTACGGAATGGCTGCGCTCTGGATTTTCTTTTACATAAGGTTCGACTGCGATCACACCTGTCAGGTGCGCATTATCAGGGCCGCCGGATTTGCGATGGTGATGCTCCTCCCGACAACCTTCAACCCATCGACGAGCTATCGCTCACACGCAATCGGTTTCGTAAATGGCATCATTGCCGGATTCCTTCTCCTCCCCGCAGTGCGGTGGAAAATAAAAACGTTCCGGGACAGTGATGATCCCGATCACGGCGGCAACAATCATCACCTCACGGCCCAATGAGCGGACACGTCGTTTATCTGGATTTATTCACCCTCACACGGGATCATTTCCTGTTCAGATAGCAGCGAATAGCAGATAATCCGTATCAGAGCTTCAACTGTTCGAAAACAGCATCTCTGCCAGCTCCGTATACCGGGGGCCCTGCGGGGTGAGCTGTGACGAGAAGAGCACGAGCCGGTTAAAGGAGGCTTTCCCGAAAACGGTATTCCGATTCTGCTCAATAAAATGAACGATATCTCCGGTCAATTCCCTCCCCTTCCGCACGCGCGCCAGGGTGAGATGAGGTACAAAATCCCTCTTCTCCTCTTTGAACCCCAGCCGGGTGGCGAAGCGGTCAACTGTTCGGCAGATCCGATTGATCGCTGCGGTCTCAGTTCTCAGGCCGCACCAGACGACCCGCGCCCGACGACCGCCGGGGAAGGTCCCCAATCCTTCAAGAGCAAAGGGAATGCTCCCGGTTTCCATCGACAGAGAGCTGAAGGCTTCTCGAATTCGGTTCCCGAGGTGGTCATCACAGTTGCCGAAAAATTTCAGGGTGATATGATAATTCTCAGGCGGGACATTTTTAAGCACGGCATCCCATTGAACAAGCTGCGCATGTACCTCTTCCAGTGCCGCGCGATCCCCTTCAACGGGCAGAGCGACAAAAAGCCGAATCACCTCAATCCTCAATAATCCGGGGAACGACGAAATGTTCCTTCTCGAAACGGGGCGCAATCTTCTCCAGTTTCTTTCTCTCAATTGATTCGGTAACCACATCATCTCTGAGAACATTCTTCATATCGACGATATGATCAGTGGGTTCGACATTTTCCGTGTTCAGCTCATTTATCTTCTCAACATAGCTGATAATATCCGAAAGTTGCCGGGAGAACTCGGCCTTCTCCTCATCGGTGAGCTCGAGCCGGGCGAGCTCGGCAACCCTGAGGATATCATTCTTATCCATTTTCACGGTCAGTCTTCCTCCTCTGCTTTCGCAGGATTGCGATAATACTTTCCACGCGTCCTATACTCAACCCGCTTGAAATTGAAATCAATCGTTTTTTGTATATTATTGAAGGTGGAAATGGCAACAGCTATTTTCAACTCACGATACTGAACCGGTATCCATTCAAAAGCCTTTATCATGATGATTCGATCCCCCGGATTGACAACACGCAACCGATAGCCGACAACATCCCTCTCATAGTTTATTTTCCGTATGCAGTTCATATCGCCGATGAGCCGCAGGGGCGTCAGTATCCGTTTGAAGTGAAACGCGCCGTACGCCGGAGACTTGCATCGCTCAATCACCTCCCGGGCCGACAGGGGTTGTACGCGATCAGGTCCGTAGCCGAGCGTAACCGATTCAACCGTGAGCGGCGATCTTCCCGCATTCGATACTATGATGTGGAAAAAGGCGAGCTTGGGAATTCGAATATTCGAGGGATTCCTCCGCTCCCTCACAAATATGCTATTGTCGAGGAGAGCTGCCCACGCTCGGGCGTCAATCGGCTCGACAGCGATATCGCATTGCGGTGTCCGTATAATCGCACACCGCCCTTTCTTTATTTCGACATCAAGCCGCTGCTCGGGTTTGATGCCACGCTCAACACCGAAGGTGCGCGCACATCCGGCAAGAACAAGGACACTCAGCGAAAGCGGTATAACTCTCTTCATGACTGGTACCAGCATCGCGAGATCATGTATCAGAAGATGTTGAGAAATCAAATACATTTTGCAGCTCCTCTTCAATTTTTATGCTTGCAAAATCAAGATGCACACCCGATAAAATCCAGGCGAGGGCCGAAGCGCCCTCATGATTACCAATGGAGATGAAATCGGTTCCTCATGCACTCCGAGAGAATGCGCCTGTTCGAGCGCACATCTGACCGGGGAGAGGAGTGAATATATACCCTGTTTCCATGTGCAGTAAAGAGATAAAACGATACGGCACGCTGCTCACCATCCTGTTTCTCGTAAGCTGTGCCGCCTGTTCACGGGAAAACACGCACAGCGGCGAGATCCTCCTCCATGACCTTATTGCTTCCATTGGCCGGGCCGAGATTGTCGACAGCGATTTCGCACAAAAATATCGACAGCTCTGCCGCTATCGGAGAGCTTATCCGGATCCCTGGTGCTCATCACCGCGGATTGTAAAAATCGGATTCGTCATCGACAGGGAAAAGAAATTCCAGAACATGAAGCGAGCCCTTTACCTCGGTGCGCACCGGCACTCACCCTGTCGAATAACCATACCCCTCGACAAGTCCGAACTCCGGAACTGCTTTTTCAGCTTCTCCCTCGCCGGACTTCAGCTTCGACCAGGCGGAGAGCTGCGAATCGTTCTCGCGGATTCCGAGCGGCGAGCGACCCTCTTCGATTCACGTGAAGAAGATCCGATTAAAGAGCGATGGGCCGATTTTGTGATCGATATTCCCGAAGAATTTACCGAACCCCGGCTCATCATCTCCTTTAAGGCCTCTTCGGAACAAACCGGGCATCTCTTTCTCGCCAATCCCAGAATTTTCAAACGGGAGAACGAGCTATCCGAAACGCCAAATGTCGTATTTATATGCATTGACGCACTGCGGAGCGATGCCGTCAACGCAATCACCGACCGGTACCGGCTCACACCCCATATAGATTCTCTCGCCCGGGACGGATTTGCCTTTGCCAACCATTTCGTCGTTGCAAACTGGACGAGGCCATCAACCATCGCCATGATCGCATCACGCTATGCTTCATCCACGGGAGTCAATCTGTACTATCCGCCCGTTCACGATGAGGAAAAGGAGTTCTTCTACCGAAAGAGCGGCATTACACCGTTAAGCACCGTGCTCAAGAAATACGGATACCTGACGCGGGCAATCGGACAGGATTCATTTATTATCGAATATACCGGCATCGGTGTTGATCTGGACTTCGACGATCTCTCCGAATACGAAACGGTACGAAAAGACACTGTTGACATCACCAATGAGGTGATATCATGGATTCGAGAAAACCGGCACCGAAAGTTCTTTCTCATGATAACATACAACGCGCCGCACAACGCCTACATTCCGCCGAAAAAATATCTCAACCCCCTCAAGAAGCGTTTGAAGAAAATCCACCCATGGTTCAGGGCCTATCTCGGCGAGGTTTCGTATACCGATGATTACCTCGGGCGGGTCATCGCCGAGCTGAAGCGCCTGCATCTTTACGATAACAGCATAATCATCATCACTTCGGATCACGGCGAGATATTTCACCCCGCCCATCAGATGAGCCCTTATACCGATGTGAAATCAATCTTCACCCACGGGCAGACACAGTTTGACGAAGAGCTGCGCGCACCACTCGTTATAAAGCCCCCCGGCTCCTTTCCGGAGAAAAATGTTCGCATAGAAGCGCAGGTCAGAAATATCGATATTGCCCCAACAATACTGGCACTCATGGAG
The DNA here is from genome assembly GCA_964652955.1 of uncultured Leptospirales bacterium. Lineage (GTDB taxonomy): Bacteria > Spirochaetota > UBA4802 > UBA4802 > JAKQUI01 > CAZZCF01. Next base: position 37,042 of record CAZZCF010000014.1, on the reverse strand, counting down.
TATCCCGTCCCCGAATCATATCAGGGGAAATCGCTTCTGCCGCTCATAGACGGAAGTGAAGAAGAGGAGCGAATCGTGCACTCCGAAGGGCGTAAGATGTATTCAGTGCGATACGGAGGCTATAAATACGCAGAGCGCTTCTACGGATACGGAATCTGCCCCGCGCACTGGGGCGGCGAGCTGGTCAGGGAGCATCATGAGCTGTACGATATCCAAAGCGATCCTCACGAGCTCAGGAATCTATACACGGAAAGACCTGACCGAGCAGAGCAGATGAAAGCGCTCCTGAGAAAGGTCAGATTTCAACAGCCGGAAAATATCATCATTACACTCGGCGATGGGATCGGGGGGAGAATTCGAATATCCGAGGGATTCTTCTACGATGTCAGAATCGCCGGCTCTCGTTCATGGCTGAAGAGGATAACCCGCAAGGAATACCGTTTCGGTCTTTCCGAAGGAGCGAAGCTGATCTATCAGACCATTCCCGCGTATGCCCCGGTCAGAATACAGCTCGAGAGGCGGGAACGCCTGCTCTGCGGAAGATTGCTCCTCCCCCTCGCAAAACAGCAAACCGAGAGGGAATACCTGATCGATCCTGCCGAAACCTTCTGCAGAGGGGAGCCGGAAGAAGATCTCATCTCACTCGTTCAGCGGGGAATCGTCTACTGGCAGAAACCTACTCGAAGCGGCATCCGCGGGGTGAAGCGGGAGAAATACCTCTCAGCAGACGTCAACAGATTGCTCCGCGACTGGGGATACATTCAGGGCAAGGAGAAGAAGGAGAAACGGTAATTCACTCCCGCCATGTTTGGTGTGGTACGAATACGGTCAGATGCTAAAAATAATAGCGTACGCCGATACCGCCGCGAATATCAAAACCGATCTCCGGAATCATCCTGAGTGCTGGCGCGATCTCGAGAAATACGCCGAGAGGAATCATGCGTATCACATACTCTAGCCCCAGGGGCATGCGCAGCTCAAATCTGTTTTCTCGCTCGTCATCCCGCCTCTTCCGCTCCTTCTCATAGCGATGGTACCCCGGGCCAAGACCGACGGAGAGGGCAATATCCGAAAGGGGGAAAATACCCGAAAAATGTCTCAGATAATCAGCATAACAGTACATATCATCACCCGCGACAACACCCAGGCCGAAATCGAGGGCACTGTTCGCATCAAAAAACACCTTTCCTGTTATACCGGAGGGGCTGCCGAGCATGAAGCCTGCGCCGAAGGAACCGCTCTCCGCATAGAGCATCACCGGTTGAGAAAGCGACAGGCCAATCAAAAAAATCAATCCTCTCCAGTATCTGCTCATAATTTTTTCCTCACTGTTGTTAAAAGATACTACTCTCAATATATGACGATAAGTGCAATTATTACTTGCAAGCACCCCGTTTCATTCGGCGCCTACGAATACCGTACTACTATTGTTCGAAATGACTGCTGTATGTTCATATGAGCAACGAGATCACCTTCATAGGCACCTCTCACATCGATCCGAGAGGGTACGAGCGGATCAGCGAGCTCCTCATCTCACTTGATCCGCAGATCATCGTTCTTGAGGTGAGCAGATTTGCCGTACTCTTCAGAAAAACAATCGGCAAACTGTGCAGAAAAATCCTCACCGGACATATCGAACAGCTGCAACTGCACAAAAACCGGGAGATTATCTATACGTTGCAGTTTTTCGCGCTCCCCTACGAATACCGTGCAGCGAAGCAGTACGCGCGTTCCAGAAGCGTGCAGGTGATCCTCGTGGATGTTTCGCTCTTCTCATTCCTGCGGCTCACGCAGTCGTTCAGAATGCTGAAGAGGGAGAATATTCTCTCCCTCGCGAGTATCACGGAAGACAGATTCGTCAGGGAGAAAATTATTGCTAAAAGAATTTTTAACAGAGACGATCTGATTCTTGCCCGCATCAAGCTCACCAACTTCGAAAGGGATCCCCTTGTACGTATGCGGGAAAAAATACTCATCAGGAGACTGGTCAACATCCTCTCCCGTTATCCGGACAAGAACATTATCTCTATCGGCGGCTGGGAGCATCTTATAGACGACAGCACGCAGCGGAATCTCTATTCGAGCATCAGTGCAGCAAAGAGAAGGATAATCCCCTTTCTTGACTAATCATCCAGCGTGACATCGTCATGTGCCGCGAGGCCGCTCTCCACGCCGGCCCCTTCCTGCGGGAAGGGGATATCAATCGGGGGCATCGAAAGATACTTCTCTATCAGATCGACTGTATCTCCAACGTTGAGCTGATCAAAGAGGAATGAAAACTCTTCGGCGAGCGCCTCAAAAGCCTCATCCCGTGAAGCTTCATCCATTCGCCAGATAGCCTCCTTAAAGGCACCGGTTCCGCGCTTCCGTTCCTTGTAGATAGCCTGTGCCATGGTCAGCTTGCCCTCATCAACCTTCTTGAAGGTTGCAGCCGCCGATTCACACTCCGACGAGAGCCATTGAGAGATCTCTTCGTAGAGCGGCGCGGGTATGTGATCATAGGTGATATTCTGGAAGCCGGTCGCCAGGTGTATCTCTCCGACACCATAGTCAACAAACATGCGGAAATACTTCGGATCGAGTGTTGATGCACCATGCTGGGCGACGATGACGCCATCTTCACGTGCCGCTTCGGCTATCTCTTTCAGAGTGTCGAAACCGATATTAACCTCAGCTATGGACCCATCAGGCATCGGTGTTCCCCCGTGAACGGTTCCCGTGTTGATGCTTATCTTGTTCGGTCCGAGAATTTCACCAAATCCTGCTTTTTTTGCCAGTTCCGCAAGCCGTTCATGCAGTCCGGCTTGATAGACCCGGTACTCTTCGAGCGTTGTCCGCTGTTTCCCGACCTCACCGGATTCCCCTCCCAGAGAGAGTGTCCAGGGGAGCCTGTACTTCTTCTCGAGCTGCCGGGCAAAGAGGGTAAGCTGTGCCGCCGCCTCAAAATTCGGTTTGAGCTGTTCAATGACCGGGAGTTCCTCGCGATCCCGCAATTCCAGGGTGGAGGTATCAAGGTCAATGGAACCGAAGCCTGCCGTGACCGCCTCTTCCATAATAGCCTTCACTGATTCCATCTCCTTATCGGCAACCGCACCACCCTCCTTCATCTTCTTCATATTGAGCTGGAAATGGTCTCCCTGCAGAACAACCGGACCCCGATAGCCCGCTTTTAATGCTGCAGCCATTATAACGGATCGATATTCGGCGGGCCGCTGAGCGGTATAGCCGATCTCGGATCGCGCAATCTCCTCAACGAGAGCGTTGACTTTCATTGCAGCGGCGGCGCTGAAGAGCGCGGTTGCCGTTTCAAAGGAATTCATCCGAACGTTCATTGCAGGGACGGTTATCTCACGCTTGATCTCACCTCGTCCCATCGCATCATAAAGCGGTGCTATTGACGTCGGGACAACTCCGAGCTCATTCCCCGCCATCAGAATAATCCATCGCGCCAGAGACATGACATCCGGCGACGCTGAACCTATACCGAAATCAACGGCATTAAAGGCAAGCACATCCATACTCTCCCGCAAGGCGATATCGTCATCGATTGACAGTGATCCTTTTTTCAGGTCAACGTTCACACCCCGTATCCCCTTCAGCAATTCATTCCTGCTGTGAAAGACAGGCGTATCAGATTTATGAAGTTTTATTCTCTTCGTTGACATACCCTTTCTCCCTTCGGTGTTATAAATAGTAAAACAAAAGAATATTCACGTGCGTAATCCCCTTCATATGCACGATTTCTCTCTTCAATGCAAAGAGAACCACAACACGCCCCGCTTTGAGCGACGTATTGACGAATAGTATCTCATCGGTGCCTCTCGATTACTCGGTATTCGCGCCGTGCAGATCGATCCTCCGGCGGACTCTTGAGGTTGACCAGCACGATGCAGGGGTTGTGTTGAGCATGTGGCATCTCGCTAAATGAAAACCTCTATCATATAAATTATCTCCCCTTCGAGCGAAAAGTCAAGCGATATTCACACAGATCCTAAAGGTACTTGACAAAAAAGGAAATCTGGAACGCAATAACAGTTCCTTTTCTACCCGTGGCGCAGCACCTTCACCTCTGTCTGGCAGAGAAGGGACACCATAGTATCACATGAGTAATAGAATCGAGGAGGTACGACAATGGACTGGGGTATGACAAATCGGATGAGCCAGCTCATTCAACCCGACGGCCACTGTTTCTTCATGCCCATCGATCACGGATACTTCCAGGGCCCCACTCGATGCCTGGAAAAGCCCTGGGATACCATAGAGCCGCTCCTTCCCTACTGTGATGCGATATTCTGCACGCGGGGCGTGCTCCGCTCAAGCATTAAACCGGTTCAGAGCAAACCAATCATTCTCAGAATATCGGGCGGTACGAGTGTCGTGGGGAAGGATCTCGCCTTCGAGGGAGTGACCACCTCCATCGAGGAAATAATCCGGCTCAATGCGACAGCCGTGGGGGTCTCAATATTCGTCGGGAGCGATTATGAGCACGATTCAATCATGAATCTGGCGAATATCGTCAACCACTGTGAAAATTACGGGATTCCGGTCATGGCAGTCACCGCTGTCGGGAAGGAGATGGAAAAGCGGGATGCCCGATATCTTGCCCTTGCATCACGCATTGCCGCAGAAATGGGCGCACGGGTTGTAAAGACATACTGGTGTGAGAACTTCGATAAAGTCACCTGCGGATGCCCCGTGCCGGTGGTAATAGCGGGAGGCCCGAAAACGGATTCCGAGCTCGAGGTATTCGAATTCGTACACGACGGAATGCAGAAGGGCGCCATCGGCATCAACCTCGGGAGAAATGTCTGGCAGAACCGGCATCCCGTCGCCATGGCGAAGGCGCTGCATGCTATCATTCACGAAAACGCCGATCCCGAAGGTGCTCTCGATATTTACAACGAGACGAAGGAGCGCTCAAAGCAAAAATAACATGCGCGTAGCAGTGTACTATAACAACCACGATGTGCGGATTGAGGAGAGAGCACAACCGCGCATCGGTCCCGGCGAAATCCTCGTCAAGGTGCTGGCAAGCGGCATCTGCGGCAGTGACGTCATGGAGTGGTATCGGATTAAGAAAGCCCCCCTTGTCCTCGGTCATGAAATCAGCGGCGAGATAGTGGAAACCGCTCCTGATGTAGAGCGGTACCGTGTCGGTGACCGGGTGTTCGTATCACATCATATCCCCTGCAACACGTGCTATTACTGCCTGCACGGAAATCATACCGCCTGCGAGACACTTCATACCACCAACTTCGATCCAGGCGGTTTTGCCGAATATATCCGGGTACCCGCACTGAACGTTGACCGGGGCGTTTTCATCCTCCCCGACTCCATGACCTTCGATGAGGGGACCTTCATTGAGCCGCTTGCCTGTGTTCTCCGGGGACAGCGGATTACAGGGATGAAACCGGGACGGAGCGTCCTGATCCTCGGAAGCGGGATCTCGGGATTGCTTCACCTCCTCCTCGCCTGCGCGCTGGGAGCCGGTCGCGTTATCAGCACCGATATTAACGAGAAACGCCTTGAGGTCGCCAGGGAATTCGGCGCGGAAGCAACCCTGCGCGCCGATGAAGACATTCCCGCGCGCCTTCGGGAAATCAATGAGGGAAGAGGAGCCGACCTGGTTATCATCTGCACCGGTGCACTCCCCGCCTTCAAACAGGCGCTCGCATCCGTTGAACGGGGAGGCACCATTCTCTTCTTCGCTCCCACCGATCCGGGCATTGAGCTCCCGGTGCCGGTAAATGATTTCTGGCGAAACAGCATCACCCTGACCCCCTCATACGGTGGAGCCCCGGTTGACATTGCAGATGCAATTGAGCTTATCCGGGCAGGCCGTGTTCCGGTTTCGAAGATGATAACGCACCGTTTGCCCCTCGAAGAAGCGGCAGAGGGATTCAAGCTGGTTGCCGAGGCTCGGGAGTGCATTAAGGTCATCTTAAAACCGCATCACTCCTGATCGCCCACCGCCGATACCGTGCCTGTACAAGAAAAGGGAAATTGAGTGGAGGGTGCCCTTAGTCGAGGGAACGGTCTCCGGATTCAAAAAAGCGATGAAAGGATCGGGGAAGGTCGTGATAATCGACACCGGCTGCCTCTTTTGAAAGGTCCACCGAGTTATAGGTATGCCAGTAGAGAATGCACGCCCCCTGCGGTACCTTCTGAACAAAGTCCAGGAGGGCAGCGCCGGTCTTTGCCGTATAGGTCGGCTCCAGTTTGATATTCTCTCTCTCCTTGAACAACTGCAGGGCCTCAATCCCCTCAGGTGTGGGATGCCCGTACCCCTCACCGAAGTAATCGTGGATAATCTTCGGGGGAACAATCTCAACGGCAGGGACGCTCTCCGCATTGTCCTTCAGAAACGCATAGGTCTTTTCCATGAGTGTCCGAACGGTTTGCGGTGTCGACAACTGAAGCGGTCCGAGATGGGAGTACGCGACGCGCACGCCGATAACCTGAGACCGCAGGCCTGCGAGCTTTATACCGAGACACATTCCCGCAAGGGTGCCACCCGATCCGAAAGGGCAGATTATGTATTCGGGCTCCGGAAGCATATTCGCTTCGATCTGATTCCTGAGCTCGAAAACGGCATTGACAAATCCAAGCGTTCCAACCGGATTTGAACCGCCAGCGTAAATCGCATAGGCGCTGCGACGCAGGAGCTGCGAGAGATAGAATGAGAGACCGGTCCGCAGCATCCCTCCCCGATATATCATTCGAGCGCCATAACGGTGAAAGAGGCGGAGATTCTGCAGGACGTAGCGCGTAACCGGCTGAGAGAAGAGGTACAGGGTGCACGGTAAACCGAGGCGTTGAGAAAAGATGGCAGTTGCCAGTCCGTGATTGGTTCCGATACCGCCGAGTGTAAAGACCTCGGATTTCTTTCTCCTCACCGCATCCGCGAGAAGGAACTCGAGCTTTCTGACTTTATTGCCACCGTATATCGTCGAGGTCTGATCATCCCGCTTTATCCAGAGATTCTCATGGGAGAAGCGGGTCAGCCGGTGCACCGGGGTGGGGAGCGTTCCCAGCTGCATCCAGCTCAGATGTTCCTGCAGTTCAGGATAGTAATCGTACAGGACCGGATAATCTCGAGTGGTTGTATCGCTTTCATGCATCATAGTACAATTCCGTTTTTGCCCTTTCACAGATTGAACACGTTCAGCTTTTCAGAGGATACTTCGCCGGCCCCTTCCCGAGGCCAATAATGTGAGCACGGCGGTTCGATCAAGCGATTCGGGAAAGGAGCTCGCCTCGCAGCATAAACACCCTTTGAGCGCTGCAAATTCTGTAATCAATTAAAGCGTCTGTCAAATCTAAAAAGAGATCTTCAGAGGCTCTCGATCAACATGGTAACCGCGGTCGTCTGCATGATAACGCGATCCTTCAACTGCAGCGAAGTGGGAGTTTCAAAGGTGTAAACGAGCTCACTGTTGTTCAACCGGTAGTAATTCGTTATGCTCAATTGACGCGTTAACCACATATACCATAGTCCCCACAGGGGAGCATCGATCAGCCCGTCATCGGTTTTGAGAAAAATAAAATTAATATCTTTTTCAATGGGATAATTCATCCCCCGCACGGTTTCGATTATTTTCCTGCTCAGCGCGGTATCTGAATGAGCATATTGATACATATAGAATCCCTTCCCATCAGGGTCCTCGTGAAGGTCGATCATCATATCATACCGCTTCCCCTCGACATACCGCTTTACAATTACCGATTCCTGAGACGCAAAAGAGGCAAAATCCCTGTTCACATCCCTGCCATTCCTGTTGAAGCGGATGTCACAACTGTACCCCCAGGGATTGACGATGGGGATAAAATCAAATGAGATGGCATTGTACCGAAGGGGGTTTTTCGCAATCATTTCGATTATTTTGAGAATCACTTCAACCCCTGCAGGTTCATTTCCATGTATACAGCCGTTGATAAGAACCCTTTTCCTCGATATACCAGGCGTAAACCGAACAAGCCAGACAGGCGCCTTGAAGGTACCGTATTCAACCGTGCCGATTGTCTGGATCGACAGCTGATCAGAAGAGCGCACCGCAGCAAGAAGACGCTCCTCAACGAGCCCGATATCCCGTATTATCTCCTGCGACTCCGGAAAAGGCTCCTGATGCCCGCTCGCACAGGCAAGGAGTATTGAGATACCGAAAACACAGAGGAACAGAAAAATTCTCCTCTCCATATCATCCTCCTTTTTCTCGAACGATTGATATCACGTTTATGGCATGCCATCTTCTCGAACAATTCCCGATAACTATCGCCAGTGAGTTGGCAGATTGATAGGTATATCACTTTTCTGCACGCAGCTCCCGGAAGAAACGCTTCAACAGGTCCGAAGCCTCTTCCTCCATAAGGCCAAACTCAATCCGGGGGATATGGTTCAACTTCTCATTCCCGCACACAGAAAGCACCGTACCGCAGGCCCCATATTTTTCATCTTTTGTGGCAATGAATACATTTTTAATTCTCGAATGCACTATTGCCCCCGCACACATTGCACAGGGCTCTTTGGTCACATAGAGGTCACAGCTCTCAAGCCTTTCATTTCCGAGCTTCTTTGCTGCCTCCCGTATGGCAATAATCTCCGCATGCTGAACCGGGTCCCTGTCAGTTCTGTTTCTGTTATGACCTCTCGAGAGTATTCTTCCATCTTTCACGATAACGGCGCCTACAGGAACCTCCGCTCTCTCATATGCTCTTTGTGCCTCTTCGAGAGCACATTGCATGAATTCATTCTCGATGTTCATTGTACATCTTCTGAATGATGTCAAAAAGGAGGATTATAAATGAAATATATTTCATCCCCTCTTCGAGATCACCGTATACAGATTACAGAGAAACAGCGTTTTGTAAAAAAGAACCCTCTTGCAAAGAGGGTTCTTGCGTCCAAGAGGATTCGAACCTCTGGCCTACGGATTCGTAGTCCGTCGCTCTATCCAACTGAGCTATGGACGCATATGTTCGCATTCCGGGTATCGGAGATGTCACAGCTTCAACTGACGGGCATATCTCCCGACAACAGGAAAGAGAAACTCCTGCTCGCGTGAAGACATGTATATTCCCACCGCACAGAGAGAAAAATATACTCCATACAGTACATAGACAATAACTATCAGAGCCAGTCTCAACACTCTCCATTCATTTGGAACGAACGTCTCGAAGAGCGTGAAGAATATCGCCAGGGCGGTGAAAAATATCGCCAGAATGAATCCCTGTTTCGCATGGCTCTGGCAGAGAGAACTCTCTCTTTTCAGATACAGCGGAAAGAGCCAGCCGACAAACGGAACATATGAGAGCGCCGCTCCGTATCGTTCCTGCTCTCGCGAGAGATGATTGATGATTTCCTTTACCGATTGCACCCTGTTAATCCCTTCGGAGAGAGTGGGATTCGAACCCACGGTACCGGACGGTACAACGGTTTAGCAAACCGTCCCCTTCGGCCTCTCGGGCATCTCTCCCAATTGCTAGTACCGATATGTCGCTTCGGATGGTGAGGGATTCGAACCCCCGGGGCTGTGAGCCCAACGGTTTTCAAGACCGCCTCCATCGACCACTCGGACAACCATCCGCTATCAAAGGTACTACAAGACTGTTTCATGTCAAACAAAAAAAGGAGCGTCCTCCCCCCTCGTAAAAGACAAAAAATTCGATACCGGTATGATCTGTGAGCACTGTTTACTGACACGCTGCATTAATCGATTCAACATAACGGGGGGCCAGCTTTACAGCATCCTCGAATCCCGCGAAGGGGCCAAGCTGCTCAAGCCAGCGCGGGTTCTGCTGCATCATCCTCTTCCAGTCTCCGAGATAGAATTTTGCCAGCGGCCTGTAGGACCAGTGCCACCGTTCCTCCTGATAGCCGCTCTCCCTGCCGGGGGTATAGGGCTGGCAGAAACCAAATCGAGACGCGTTTCTCTTCATCCAGCGATAGACCACCGCACCGTTTCCGGAATCGTAATAGCGGTTCCTGAGCTCATTGATGTCGAAATCGGTGCCCCAGTGATGACGGGATGTTCCCGGCATTGAAGAATATTCCAGAATCTTCAATGCGCGATCGATCGGATTCGCGATTGCAGTGAGCCGCTTTCCGCCGACGAGTCTTCGCCCATACCATTTATTCTCCCATATCACCTTCTGCGTATGCCAGTTCCGGGTGGCGCTCCGTATCCAGAAGGGCACTCCCGGATGATCCGAGCGAAATGCTCGATAGAGCTCCCGCAGGGCATACGCGGCTTCTTTCCGGAGATAGTGCTTTCGCTTATCGGTCGGAATTCCCAGCGAACCCACCAGAACAAAAAGCGGCTCTTTCGATGGATCAAACTTCCCCGTGAGATAGCGCTCCGGCGACAGGGAGCCGTACAGGTTTTGATTCGCTGAACCGGCAATCCCGCAGAGAATAAAACAGAAGAGAAGGGGCAGCGTTACCCGAACCGCTCTGCCTCTCAGATACCATCGATACGGCGTGAAATCCATGACGTAATGCCTCACGTTGCATTATGACTCTGTGCATGCAGCATAGGTGCAAATCAATTATTCGAGCAAGGAAAAAATCACTCGCCCCGCACCTGCCGGTACCGTTAGAAAACATATCAGGCATGCTCCCGTCTCAACACGTATACAGGCACAGAAAACGGTGAACCGAACCCTTTACAAGTTGACCTCCAGTAAAATAAAGATAGCATAGCATTCATCACACTATCATCCGAGGAGGAAGCCATGAGCGTCCTGATACAATTTTCACTCTTTCCCATCGACAGGGGTGAGAGCCTGAGTTCTCCCGTCTCAAAAGCAGTTACGATCATCGAAGAAAGCGGGCTCAGCTATACACTCGGCCCCATGGGAACGAGCATCGAGGGTGAATGGAATGAAGTTCTGGAAGTCATCACCCGCTGCTTTGAGATGATGCAGAAGGAATCAAACCGAATTTATCTGGTGCTGAACGCAGATTACCGCAAGGGGCGGAAAAACGGAATAGCAGGCAAGGTGCTGTCCATTCAAAAGAAGCGGGAGAAATTAAAAACTTGACAGGCGCATTCACCGCCATTATGTAAAAACATGGAAACGCGCTCGCTTGATACGCTTATAACCATCGATTGCGCCTGTCTCTCTCCTGAATACGATGCCGCCTATCCCGTTTCCATTCCCGGACACGCAAACCATCACCCGTGCGTATACGATTCCAGGACAAAAGCCATCTCTATAGGCGATGATCGGGGAATCGCTGTTGCCGTGGAGAGATTGCGAAACTGACGGTTACCGGCCATGTTCACGATAAAGAGAATTAAATCGACAATCAACTTCTGGTTCGAGGATATCGAGACGATTCCCGGGAAGACCGCAGACATCATCGTGGTGGCGCTCATCTGCGTCGTTTCAATAATCTTTGTCATCAAAACATACCGTGTTTCACCAGGGTTATTCCGGGTTCTCGATCTCACCGAGAATATCATTGTCGGAATATTCGTATTCGAATACCTTCTGCGCCTGTGGTCTGCTCCGAATCGGCTGCGGCATATTTTTAAACCGTACTCGCTGGTCGATCTCATCGCCATCATACCCTTCTTCTTCGCGGCCGACAGTTATCAGATCCTTCGCATTTTCAGGGCATTGCGGGTGCTGCGGCTCATCAGATTCCTCGAGGGGAGACACTTCTTCTTCAGACGTTTCAGCAGAACACATGTCATTATTATTCGCATTTTCTTTATCATCTTCGCCATCATCTTTGTCTCATCGGGCATGATATTCTACGCCGAACACCATCGGCCGGGTGCAAATATTATCACCTTCGCCGACGCGGTCTATTTCTCTATAATCACACTCACCACTGTGGGATACGGAGACATTACTCCGGTCACCGGTTTCGGGCGTTTTATCACTATTCTCATCGTCTTAAGCGGAATCATCTTTATCCCCTGGCAGGTGAAGGAGCTGATCAAGCATTTCATCATCCCGGGCGAAAAGATCACCTTTAAATGTTCCGTGTGCGGTCTCGAATATCACGATCAGGATGCGATATTCTGCAAGCGATGCGGCGCCGAGTTGAAGAAGATCGTTTGATAAATCAAAAGATAGTTAAGTGCCACACCCTCCCGTGAGAACTTCTCCAAAAAAAAACGGAAGACCACCCCGCAATCGGGACAGGCTTCCGCACATACATAACTCTTTATTCTGTTAACTATCTGGTGGTGGTACTATATCACATGCGCAGAAGTATGTCAAGGATAAATATGAAGATGTGCGGTTTTTTAAATCGAAAAGAATTTTGAGAGGAGAATATACTCAATGCAGTGCGCCGTCCCCCTGCAGAAAAGCCGTATCATTGACTCTCCCTATAACAAATCACGGAATTAAACGACCCGCTGTTCGGCGAGAGCTTACTCGTGAGGGATACTTAGAGATAAAAAGGAGATCGATCAGCGTTCAGGATCACATATCAGAATGACGGTGGTCATGAACTTCATTCTCGTGGCTTTCATGACTGTGCTCATGACTTCCGTGATCTTCCCCGTGATCGTGATTATGGGCATGGAAATCACCGGTATGATCGTGCGGATGCTTGTGTTCATGAACGTGTTCATGTACATGAGCGTGAACATGCTCATGGGAATGAACCATGGTACCGTGAGAATGCTCATGTTCATGCTGGTGACTATGCTCATGGGAATGAAGATGTTTGTGTTCGTGATTGCCCTCCATATGGCTTCTCCTTTCCGCAAACTTTTATACTCTGTCGTATTACCCTATCACAACACGCCTTCATTTCACAGCAAAAATACATGCTACCGTTCCCTTTAAAATAAAAGAATTCCCCCTTAAAATCCAAAAAAATTAAAAAAAAAGTTGCAAAATAAACCCGCAATATTATCAATAATTTAAATTTATCATATTTATTATATCGATTGACTCTGCTCATATATTCTCTGAATACAGAGCAGAAATGAGCGCCGTGTAATTTCATAAGATGCTCAGCACAAGAAATGTATAGTCTTCAGGAGGGAGCGATGCGTAATATTTTTGCGTCCAGAACGGGCATTATCACCGTGGGTAGTGTTATCGGAATTCTTGCAACGCTTCTGCAGACATTCGGGAATCCCCCGAACATGGGGATATGTGTCGCCTGTTTTGAACGGGATATTGCAGGCGCTCTCGGTTTGCACCGCGCCGGTGTTGTGCAGTTCATAAGACCGGAGATTATCGGCTTCGTTATCGGTTCTTTTCTTATTGCGCTTTTTACCGGGGAGTATAAGCCCCGCGGGGGCTCATCAACGGTTATCCGTTTCTTCCTCGGCATTTTTGCCATGATAGGCGCGCTCGTATTTCTCGGGTGCCCGTGGCGAGCCCTCTTGAGACTTGCCGGCGGGGATGGCAATGCAATTCTCGGACTTCTCGGGCTTATTGCCGGAATCGCAATCGGCGTGGCATTTCTGAAAAACGGTTACAGCCTCGGCCGCACACAGGCCAACAGGAATGCAAGCGGCTGGATCTTCCCTGCTTTCATGCTGGCACTCTTTCTGATGCTCGTGTTCAATGTCTCTTTCTCCGAAGAGCACGCGCTCTTTTTCAGCGCCAAAGGCCCCGGTTCCATGCACGCCAATATCTGGATAAGCCTTGTCTTCGGTCTCGTCATCGGGGCCCTCGCACAGCGAACCAGGTTCTGCACCATGGGCTCGTTTCGGGATGTTATGCTGGCCTGGGATTTTCATCTCATCAGCGGTGTCGGCGCGCTGCTGGTTATCGCCTTTCTCATGAATCTCATTCTGGGACAGTTCAACGCCGGTTTTGAAGGTCAGCCGGTTGCGCACACGGATCATCTCTGGAACTTCCTCGGGATGCTCCTTGCCGGTCTGGCGTTTGCGCTGGCAGGCGGGTGTCCCGGCCGTCAGTTATTTCTTGCCGGCGAAGGCGATGCGGATTCGGGCGTTTTTGCGCTCGGCATGATAACGGGCGCCGGCGTGGCGCATAATTTCGCCATGGCGAGCACACCCAAAGGGGTTGGAGGATTCGGCCCCGCCGCTGTCATTATCGGTATTGTCTTCTGTCTGATGATAGGATTCACGATGCGTGAAAAGTTCACCGTCTGATTCCATCTTTCATCAGCAGGTGCACCTTAATTCTATGAAAATAATTACGAAGAGATTTTTAAGGCCACGCTATAATTGAAAGGAGGTTGTATATGGATGGTAAGGTGGTTGATGCACGAGGATTATCCTGCCCGCAGCCGGTTGTCCTTACTCAGAAAGCACTTAAGGAGGAAATCACGCCGTTCAATGTCCTGGTAAACAGCGAAGTTTCAAAGGAAAATGTCCTTCGTATAGTGAACAAGTTTAAGATGCAATCAGAAGTAAAGGAGGAGGGTGAGGATTTTATCATTACCGTATCACGGTAACTTGATCATAGTGCAATTCCCTTCAGGAGAGGTGACCGATGGACGACACCGTACAACCGGGTTTTCCCCATCATCGCCTCTCAACGGCGGCGCCCTGAATCTGATATCGTCTCAACAGACACCGCCTGGAGAATTCATATCGAGGAATTATGAAACTATTACACAAAATAATTCGCAAACGGAAAGAGGCTTTCGAGGGCGGTGCGCTCGTGCTCTTCGAGACAACACACGAAGCGATGAAAGCGGACAGAGTGCTCCGAGACGCGGGGATGCAGGTTCGACTGGTCGCTCCGCCGATGACCCTTCGACAGGGATGCGATCTGGCGGTTGAGTTTAACCTGTTAGAGCGATTGCTCCTTGAACGGACTATCGAGAGATCGAACATCGATTACATCGCCATTCGGGAGCTCGATGAAACGATGCCGAAACCGATCAGCATGGTGGACATTACCGAATTCGGAGCGTTTGTCATGGTGCGTGCCGGAAACATGAAAATAACCGCTCATCGTCATTCCGGTACAATAGTCAACATATCGGGCGGCGGCTGCCCCGATGTGCCGTTCCTGTATCACGAGATGGTGGGAAAGCATATCGCCGAAGCACCCCTGCCTCGCGATCTCGGATACACCCTGTGCGCGCTTATGCTTGACCGGGCCTGCGAAGAGTGCCGCAACATGATAGGAGTGAACTGACATGTTCATTGCAGGAACCGTTCCGATACGGGATTTTCCCGTAACGTGGGGAGAGGCGCTGTATGAGAACGGCAATCTCATCATCGGTGACAAGCGCATTCCCGGCGGCATGGGAACCGCATCGATGATAAGCGCCGCCGCGGCGGTAACCTCGTTTCTCGGTATCAATCCGCCGAGGGTTCTTATTGCGGGTGATATCGGTAATGCGTCTGGAAGCCGCAAGATATACCAGGAGCTCATCACGGGCTTGCAGCAGATTTCACCGAACATCCTGGCGCTCCATTATCTGCAACCGATAGTAAGCGTGATGAAGAGGGTTATCGGTGCCGCCGAGAAATGTTCAGCGCTCCCTGCGATCATAGCGGATGCCGGATCCATGTATGCGGTAAAAGCAGCAGGGATGGCGCGGAAATGCTGTTACCTGACGCCCGATTTCGCCGAATTGAAATTTCTCGCGGATCCCGATGCGATGCACCCGGCCTACATTTGTAATTATTTTATCCGCACCGGAACCAGTGATGTTGAAGAACTGGTGAACAGCGCCTACAGGCACGGAAATTCTTCACCGTACATTTTCGTGAAAGGGACAACAGATTATATCGTGCATGAGGGAGCGATAGTCGCACGGGTGAACGAGCCGGATATCCCCGCTCTTGAGCCTGTTGGCGGCACCGGTGATACGATTACCGGTCTCATCTCCGCATTCATATATGCCGGGAATGCTCCAGAGCGGGCAGGATATATAGCCGCCAGACTGAACCGCATGGCCGGAAAGTATGCCCGCATACAGCCCGATAGCAGGGTTCATCACCTGATTTCCGAATTCGATAAAATTCTTCCCGACTACTATTCCAGCTGGGCAACCGCTGATTTTTCAGAGAGCGCATGAAGTCACGATAAAGCTCTATCGGGCATTCCTCAATCTGTTTACCCGTTCAACGATGTTTTTCGCATGCTCTTCATCCGAACTTCCGGGATCCTTCAATTCCCTGAAGAGAGCGCATGGCAGTTCGGAACAGTCGCCACAGCTTGTATAGTCCCTATTGTTGGTCGCACAATTATAGATTGGACAGATGTTGCCCGGGATTTCATCCGTCCAGAAGGGCTTTCCGGCTACTGCCGTGCAGCCGGAACAGGTTTCAGAGAAAAAATCACACTCTCTGCAGAGCAGGCCGCAAACACTTATACCAGTCATAGCAACTCCCCGCACAATAATCGCTTCAAAACGCGCTGCATGAAAGCAAGAAGCAACAACAAGCAGTCTCGCATATCGGAAGTGTTATGAAAATGCCGTATCCTTCACCCCGAAAGGAGGTTTACCCGACAATCTCGGTCCCGATGCCCGCATCGGTGAATATCTCCAGGAGCACCGCGTGTTCTGTTCGCCCATCGATGATATGCGCCTTCCTGACGCCTGCCTGCAGGGCATCCAGACAGCACTGCACCTTCGGTATCATCCCGCCGGTGATTGTACCACGCTGTATGAGCTTTTCAATCTCGGAGATCTGCAGTGACGTCCTGAGCGTGCCGTCGATCGTTACCCCTTCAACGTCGGTGAGAAGGATGAGCTTCTCCGCGCCGAGCGCTTCAGCGATTTTTCCGGCCGCGCTATCGGCGTTAATATTATAGGTCACCCCGCTTTCATCGCATCCGATCGGTGCAATCACCGGTATATACTTATCGCGATCGAGGAGATCGATAACTCCGGGATTAACGGACTGCACGGTCCCAACCTGTCCCAGGTCAACGGCTGCTCCCTTCTCGCGGTGATATATACGCTCCGCCGTGAGGAGGCCGCCGTCCTTTCCGCTGAGCCCGACCGCCCTCCCGCCGGCGATGTTGATGGCATTCACAATTGCCTTGTTCACCTTGCCCACCAGAACCATCTCGACGATATCCATGGTCTCGCCATCGGTTACCCTAAGGCCCGCCACGAATTCGCTCTTCTTCCCAACCCGCTCGAGGAGATCGCCAATCTGCGGCCCCCCGCCGTGTACAATGACCGGATTGATGCCAACATACTTGAGCAGCACCATGTCGAGCGCGAAGGATTGCTTCAGCGCATCATCAATCATAGCACTTCCGCCGTATTTGACAACGATGGTTTTCCCCGAGAATTCCCTTATATAGGGAAACGACTCGATGAGCGTATTCACCTTTTCAATGTATCTTTTCATCACTCCTCATGGCACCATAATTTCATCAATGATACTACCGATCTCACCGGCAAGGGAGTAACAGAATTCGTGGAATTTCCCGGAGTTGAGCGAAATCCTGCGCCGGTGTATCAGATTCCTTTCACGGCCGTATATGATCACCGAGACGACACTTCTCCGTCCGTTACGAGCAATGCTCCCGGAAACGGCATAGCGCGCTCCAAGCTTCTTGCAGAGCATATCGAGATCGGCTTCACCGATTTTCCGTATGTGCTTCGGATACTCGCTGAAGAAGCCCTCCATCTCCATAACCGAAATAATCTCATGCCCGCGCTCAACAAGCTCGCGCATGATGGTCTCTCGCAGAATCCTATCCTCGAGATCGCTGAGCATGCTCGACCGAAAACCGAGCACGAGCACCCGATCCTCCTCTCCGGAGATAATGTCCGAAGGAGAGAATACGAGAAAAAACAGCATAATACAGACGGTGCGCCACCACAGCGAGCATTTCTTGTCTATCGAGACACTCATATCACTCATCCGATCTGCACTCACCCGACAGATATACCTCCTGCCGTTCGGGGATGCTTATCGCACGGTCGAGGTCTTCCGGCTCAACGGCACAGAGGGGCGATATCTCGATAACCTCAACTGCATCAGGAAGGGGAATTCCCCGCGTATGCAGCCACCGCCTGAAGAGATCGCTCATCAGCGATCGGGCGGTTTCGACGGAATCAACGCCGGTTCTGTTCTTGACGGGTGCGAATTCATCTTCGCGTACAGTTTCGACAACGATATTTCGCTCGGTAAGCGGGAGCGCATCAAATACGAATTTCTCGAACTTAAATCCCTCTCTCTCGCGGGTCTCATTTTCGACACAGACCTCTATCTTCTTTCGTGCTACATGATAGGGAAGGGAAAATTCGCCGGCAGTTATCGAACTGACAAAATCCACGTCAAAGAGGTGAATGGCGATACTGCCCATACAATACCGGAGCTCTCCGGCAGCATCACGGAGATTTTTCTGCTCATCGGTGAGATCTGAATACTCCACAACGCCGATGCGATCCCCGATGCTGACGAAAACGCCAACTTTCTCCTCAGGATATGCCTTCCTGATCGCCTTGCTCGAGACGAGAGCATCGCGCTGCACATGATATCCTATGAAAGCCGGATCGACTATTTTCACGAGCGGGTTGTCAACCTGAAAATAGGAGATCGTCTCTATTCCCCGCTTCTTTAAAAAGTCAAGAGCGCCGGACGAGTGAAGAGCGGTGAGGCTCCCTCCGTGCCCGTCAGGATTCTTAAAGATGCTGCTCCTCGTTGCGAGGATCAATTTTCCCGCTGCATCGAGGGAGGGGATCATCTCCTGCGGGAAAATCATCACCTCATCCCGATGCAGCCCGAAAAAATCATTCTCCTGAAGAAAAGCGACCGCCTCATCGTGATTGGCCGGAGAAGTCATAATAAGCCAGGGAATGGCCGTATTATACTTCTTCCCATATTTCGCTATCTTTTCGGCGTGTATCTGAAAGAGCGGCTTTCGACTCACGGCCCCGACAGGATACTTCCCCTTGGGACCGTCAAAACCCAGCCTGCTCCCCTGGCCCCCCGCAACAACAAATGCAGCAACGGTTCCCCGCGCGATATACTCACTGCCGATCTCCACCGCCTGCCGGCAGGATGCATTCTCACCGTTTCGAGGGACGGCTATGTAGGGAGCCGGTTCCATCTCGAGATGCTCAGGAGCGCTTTCGTTCACCTGCGCGGCCAATCTCCCGAGAAGCGCAAAATCAATCTCCGCGAGATCATCGAGAAGCGCCCTCTTCTCGTCATCGCTGAGCTCATCCCAGTAACAGAAGACGTGTTCCTGCTGATACTCGTAAACGCGTGCTATAACATCATCATAATCGGTATACGAAATCACCTTCTCGTTCCTCACATCACGAGGGCCCGCTTCATTTCTCGGGAACAGCATGCTCTCAGACCACTATCGGCTGTTCCCTCCGGGCACAGTATTCCTCCCCGTGGCAGGGGATGCACAACCGGCTCCTTCTCACGTTTTGTTCGTCTCTCCTGTTATACGGTGAGAAATGCTCCGGTCAATAAAAAAATCGTTGCTCATCGGAACCGGGAATGAACAGATTTATATTTTGTCCTTGAAAAATAGAATATCCCCTCTATCATGATAGCAGAGTGCTTCAGATGGGTAACAAAGAGGGCAAAACGGCGATACCCCGAAGCATACCGATGCCATGATGAGATCCTGCGCTACAAAAACGGAGATGAGCCATCTCCCTTCGGGGAGGTTCATGTTCGCAGAACTGTCACCGTACTGTATACCGTGTTGCCATTGTATGATACGTGCACGTGCTGCAGAAATCAGCACAGGCGATATCGCCGTTTTCGGTACCGAGCCCTGGAGGGAGCTCTGCTGATGGATGACCATACCGTCACAAAGTGGAAAGAGAAATTCCCTGAAAAATTCAAACAGGAATTCGAGATCTTCAAGAACATCCATCGAGGCGACAGACTATTCATCGGCACCGCCTGCGGTGAACCGCAATACCTCGTTGAAGCGCTCAGCAGGTATGTCGAATCGTACCCCAAGGCCTTTGCCGATGCTGAAGTCATGCACGTATGGACGCTCGGCGTTGCTCCCTACGCCGATGAAAAATTCACCTACAATTTCAGGCACAACTCCTTTTTCATCAGCAACAACTCCCGGCAGTCGGTAAACGAGGGGCTGTCAGACTACACTCCCATTTTCCTGTCAAACATTCCTCGTCTCATTCACGAAAAATTCATACCCATCGATATCGCCCTGGTGCAAACATCGCTCCCCGATGACAACGGGTATGTAAGCCTTGGCATCAGCGTCGATATCACCAAGGCAGCTATTGAAAATGCATCACTCATCATTGCACAGCTGAATAAGCATATGCCCCGTGTTCACGGCGACACCTTTATTCACCTGAAGGACATCGACTTCCTTGTCCATCACGACGAACCGCTCTTGCAGTTCTCCCCGCAGGTACCGGATGAAATAGCACAGCAGACCGCCAAGTACGTTGCGCAGATCGTCACCGATGGCGACACCATTCAGCTCGGCTACGGAAGCCTCCCCAATGCCATCCTGCACCGGATGCGCGACAAGAAGCATCTCGGGGTACACACCGAGCTCCTGACTGACTCAATGGTTGATCTCATCAGGGAGGGAGTTATCGACAACTCGCAGAAAACCATCGATAGAGGCAAATCGGTTGCGACCTTCTGTATGGCAACCGAATCATCCTACCGGTTCCTTCACGACAATCCCATGATAGAATTCAAGCCGGTTGATTACACGAACAGCCCCCTCGTCATATCCCGCATTCACAATATGACTGCAATCAATTCGGCACTGCAGATAGATCTCACCGGGCAGGCAACCGCCGAATCCATCGGAAACACTTTCTTCAGCGGCATCGGCGGGAGCGCGGATTTCATGCGGGGCGCGGTGCTCGCACCGGGCGGCAAGACCATACTCGTCCTCCAGTCAACTGCACGGAACGGAGAGGTCTCCCGAATTGTTCCCTTTCTCGACAGCGGCGCCGGTGTCACCCTCAACAGGGGAGATGTTTACTATGTGGTCACCGAATACGGCATAGCCTATATTCACGGCAAAAATATCAGGGAACGCGCAATGGATCTGATAGCCATCGCTCACCCGAAATTCAGACCATGGCTCATCGACGAGGCAAAAAAGAATAATATCATCTACCGGGATCAGGCATTTATCCCGGGGAAGAGCGGGGAATACCCGGAACACCTTGAAGCGCTGAGAACCACAAAGACCGGTCTCAGCATAAAGCTCAGACCGGTTAATATCAACGATGAACCGCTGATAAAGGATTTTTTCTACGCCCTCTCGGACAAAAGCCTTCAGAGAAGATTTATGGCGATAAAGCGAGATGTTCCTCACACGATGCGGCAGAAATTCGTTATCATCGACTACACCAAGGAGCTGACCATCCTGGCCACTATAAAAAGGAGCGGGAAAGAGACCATTATCGGCATGGGACAGATTCTCAAGGATGAGCACACAAATACCGCCGAGGTTGCTTTTGCTGTCAGAGATGACTTTCAGAACAGGGGCATTGGAACTGAACTGATCTCTTATCTTACCATGCTCGCCAAGAAAGAGGGACTTCAGGGCTTCACCGCAGAAGTGCTGGCGGATAACAAATCGATGATAACCGTATTTGAAAAGATGAGTTTTGATACACAAAAAAAGCTCGAGGACGGCGTCTGTCACCTCACCATGAGATTTGGAGATCGCAATGAACAATAACACCTACGAGTCGATACGATATCTCTTCGAACCGCGAAGCCTTGCCGTAATCGGTGCTTCTCGCGATGAAAGTAAAATCGGTCACACGATCTTGAAAAACATACTCTCAGGGGGCTATCAGGGAAAGGTTTATCCCGTCAATACGCATGGGGAGGAAGTCCTGAATCTGAAATCTTATCGAAGCGTGCTGGAGATCGATGCATCCGTTGACGTCGCCTCAATCGCCATTCCTGCACAATTCGTGCGAGAAGCCGTTCAAGAGTGTGCCGAGAAAGGAGTGAAGCATGTCCAGATCATCTCCTCGGGATTCTCAGAAGTGGGCAAAATTGAGGAAGAACGAGAAATCGTGTCGATAGCACAATCACGGGGCATGCGGATCCTGGGGCCCAACATATTCGGTCTCTACTCGTCGGTCTCATCGCTCAATTCCACCTTTTCCGCAACCGGCATTCTCCCCGGGCATGTTGCCATTCTCACGCAGAGCGGGGCGCTTGGCATCGCCATGATTGGCAAAACCGCCGTTGACAGAATAGGTCTCTCAACCATCGTCTCAATCGGAAATAAATCAGATATCGATGAGGCCGATCTCATCGCGTATCTCATTCCGCAGAAGCAGACCAAGGTTATTCTCATGTACATCGAAGGGGTGAAGGAGGGCGAAAAACTCATACAGATCCTCGAAAAGGCAACACGGGAAAAACCGGTTATTGCAATAAAATCCGGGCGATCAAAAAGGGGAGCGATGGCTGCAGCATCCCATACCGGCTCCCTGGCAGGCTCCGATGAAATATTCAATGCAATTATGAGGCAGTGCGGCGTTCTGAGAGCGGAGAGCATCGAAGAGGCATTCAACTGGTGCAAGTTTCTCGCTGCGAGCCCGAAGCCTCCCGGAAGCAATGGCGTTATTGTAACAAACGGGGGCGGGATCGGTGTTATGGCAACCGATGCCTGCGAAAAATACGGTATCGAGCTGTACGACGATCAGGTTATCCTGAAAGACGTTTTCGAACCGGCTACGCCCTCGTTCGGCTCGACAAAAAATCCGGTCGATATCACCGGCGGGGCGAAATCCGATGATTACAAGCTCGCACTCTCCGCACCATCACAGAGCACTCATCTGGATGCCACCATCGCGCTGTACTGTGAAACGGCAACCTTTGACTCGGAAAACCTCACCCCGATGATCCGGGAAACCTACGAGAAGCACCGTGCAGCGGGAAAACCGATTACCTATGCAATCGTCGGCGGTGCCGCCGTTGCGGAAACAATAAAAGCGCTTCGAGAAGAGAACATTCCCGTGTACAGCGATGTCTATGAAGCGGTTTCCTGTCTGGGGGCGCTGTATCAATACCACCGGAATGTGGCAGAACGCTCAGATATCATCGCCGAGGCGAAAATTGATGTTGAAACCATTAATAAGATAGTTGCCGGTTCCCTCGGCGAGGGAAGGAACTTCCTGCTCGCCGACGAGGGGGCCGCGGTTATGAAAGCGGCTGGAATCAGCATTCCCGCAAGCAGAATAGCACAGAGCATCGACGACGCCCTCTCCTTTTCGGAAGAAATCGGATATCCCGTGGTTCTGAAAATCGTCTCCCGTGACATACTTCACAAGAGCGATGCCGGCGGGGTCGCCCTTGATCTGGAAAACAAGGAAGAGGTGATCGATGCCTATGAGGCGATCATCCATAACTGCAAGGCATATAATCCCAATGCGGCAATCGATGGCATCGAGGTGAGCGAGATGTTGCAGCCGGGAATTGAGCTCATTATCGGCGCACGTCGCGACCCCTCATTCGGGCCGATCGTCATGTGCGGTCTCGGAGGCATTTATGTCGAGGTCATGAAGGATGTCACCTTTCGTGCGCTTCCCTTCGGCCAAGAAGAAGCACTCTCCATGCTCAAAGAAATACGATCCTACCCCCTGCTCCTCGGTGTCAGGGGAGAGGAGAAGAAGGATATTAACGGCGTGCTCGAAACAATCATCAAAGTGGGAACCATTCTCGGCAGATGTGCATCCATTACCGATATCGAAATCAATCCCATTGTGGTGTATGAACAGCAGAAAGGTATCAAAGCTCTCGACGCGAGGATTCTCATACGGTAACGCCCGAACCCTCCGTTTGGAACGTTACCCCTGTGGACCCGTTATAGGATAAAACTGGATTTCAGATCTCTGCATGTTGCGCAATTCAGTTTCTCCCGGCGCCCACAAGAAACGAAAAGGAGGAGCAGTAAATGAAGAGAATAATCTTGGCATCATTACGGGAAGCAGCGGGAAAGACGAGCATCATCACCGGAATTGCTTCGAACATAACGAAAAACTTCGGCTACATGAAGCCTCTCGGTGACAGGTTAATCTATCGAAGGAAAAAGAACTGGGATTACGATTCCAACTTTATTATAGACCGGTTCAACCTCTCGCACGAGCCGGAAAGCATCACCATGGCGTTCAGCCATTCCAAGCTGTGGCATGTCTATGATGAAGAGGGCATCAAGAAGACACTTATCGAAATGGCCGAAACCGTCGGTACGGACCGGGATGTTCTCTTTATCGAGTGCGGGAAGGATCTCTGTTTCGGCGCCTCGGTTCATCTCGACGCCCTCTCTCTTGCCAGGCATCTTGAAGGAGATCTCTCTATCGTGATAAGCGGTGATAATGATATGATCATGGATGATATCACCTTTATCCATAAATACATCGACCGGAGCGGCATCTCCTTCGCCGGTGTTATCATCAACAAGGTACGCGATAGTACCGATTTCGAGAATACCCATCTCGCATCCATCACCGATATGGGAATACCCGTGCTCGGCATAATCCCCTTTGAGGAGATGTTGACCTACTTCACCATTAGCTCTATTGCCGAACGGCTCTTTGCCAAGGTCATCGCCGGAGACGGAGGAATGAACAATGTTGTTAAGAACATTCTCGTCGGGGCAATGTCGGTCAGTGAAGCGATGAGAGCGCCCGCCTTCAACAAGGAGAAAAAGCTTCTCATAACCGGCGGCGATCGAAGTGATATGATACTTGCAGCACTTGAAACCGATGTCTCGGGAATCGTATTAACAGGGAACCTCCTGCCCCCACCGAATATCATTTCAAAAGGGAACGAGCGGAATATACCCATTATTCTGGTGACACTGGATACCTTTCAGGCGGCAAAGCAGATCGACGATATGGTCGCGCTCCTCAGCAAAGAGAATGAAGATAAAATCCGGCGCCTCTCATCGCTGATAAAAAAACATGTCAAGGTGAATGAGATTATCGGATGAAGGGCATGAGCCAGCAGAAGGAGGATGAAGAAATGAAAAAGGCCAGAGATGACGTGCGAGCAATCTACACCGCAGCGATAACCTCGGTAAATCCGGAGGAGGCGATAAAAAAGCACGTATCGCTGAAGGGTGATACCCTCATCCTCTCATCGAAGGGGGAAACGCTGCAAGAATTCAATCTGAAGGAGTATAAAAACATTATTGTCGTCGGATCGGGAAAGGCGACCGCACCCATGGCGAGAGCAATCGAAGACATTCTGCCGGAAAGGATTTCCCGAGGGCTGATCACGGTAAAATACGGTTATCTCGAAAATCTCTCGCGCATCGAGACCATTGAGGCTTCACATCCCATTCCTGACAGCAACGGTGTGACGGGAGCAAAACGGATCGCCGATCTCCTGAGCGAATCGGACAGGGACGATCTCATCATCTCACTCATCTCCGGGGGCGGATCTGCGCTCCTCCCCCTCCCGCCGGAAAGCATCACCCTTGAAGAGAAAGGGCAAACGACAGATCTACTGCTCAAGAGCGGCGCCACCATTCACGAGCTCAATGCGGTACGAAAACATCTCTCCCGGGTGAAAGGGGGACATCTCGCCAGAGCAGCATATCCCGCTACCGTTATCAATCTCATGATATCGGATGTGGTCGGTGACAGTATGGATGTTATTGCATCGGGACCCTTCGTCCCGGACAGGTCCACATTCCGGAATGCCCTCGAAATTCTCCGGAGATACGAGCTGCTGAAGAAGATGCCGGGATCGGTTCGTCGATACATCGAGCAGGGCGCCGAGGGGACACATGATGAGACCCCCAAAGATGGCGATCCCATATTCGAGCGGGTCACGAACCTGATTATAGCATCGAATATCATCGCCCTTACGGCAGCGCAGGCAGAAGCTGAAAAGAGAGGATATAACAGCCTTATCCTCTCCTCCCTCTTCGAAGGCGAAACGAGAGACATTGCCTTCTTCCATAGTGCAATCGCAAAGGAGATTCTCGCCTCATCACATCCTGTTGAGCAGCCTGCATGTATTATCAGCGGCGGGGAAACCACCGTTACGGTTACCGGCGACGGGCTCGGCGGCAGGAATATGGAATTCGCCATGCACGCCGCAGTCTTCATCGAGGGGTACGATATGCTTATGGCGAGTATCGGCACTGATGGCACCGATGGACCGACCGATGCCGCAGGAGCAATCGCAGACGGCGCTACCATCAGCGAAGCTCTGAAGAGGGGGCTCGATCCTGCCGAGTACATCAAAAACAACGATTCATATCACTTTTTCAAGGAGATTGATGACCTCATCATCACCGGGCCCACCAATACAAATGTTATGGATATAAGAATACTGATCGTACCGTGATATACTCGTGTTACGCTCCACATAAAACAGTTTTCTTTTACTGAACGTATTGGCTTGATTCCTATAACCTTTATTTTTTATAAAAATCAAAAAAATTGTTGCTTTTATAAAATCATGTTCTAATATACTGCAAGGTGATATGATACATCAGTGCAGGCATGGATGCTTGCAATAAAATATGTTATGAAAAGGAGTGTGCATATGAAGAAGGGAAGATTCGCCACCATAACACTGTTACTCGCTGCCCTTGTTCTTGTGGGTACCCCTCTTATGCTGGCACAGGACAAAACGCCAACGGAACGGGAGGCGGATAAATGGGAATCATCGGCGATTCAAGAGGAGCGGAAAAAATACACCGAAGACCAGCGGCCTGAAGAAAACTATCTGGCCAAATTTCTCGCGCAGGAAGTCGTCGAGAAGCTCATCAAGGAAAACCTCAATAAGATATACATGCTCAAAGTGTGCGTGAGCAATTTCCCTCAGGACGACTGGAACAAGGCCTACACCGATATTTACAACAGCTATAAAAAAGCGATGAGCTTATACTATAAACGCGACGTGATTTACTCACGCGTTGAACTCGAAAAGAACAGAAATGATATTAACACCCTCTACCAGAAGATCTCCGATAAATATCGGGGCGATTGTGAAAAGATGCTCGATGTATGTGCAGAAAGCATTCTCATCGTATCCCTCAATCCGAAAACAAAGGCAGATCCGAACAAGATGAAGCAGTACTATCATAACCTAATGAGAATACGAATTGCCTATGCGCAGATGGACGAAGCGATGAGCGCTTATCAGGATCGGGTCTTTCAAACATCGGTGTTCCACTACCGTATAGCAAAGACCTATGCGATACAGATAATGGAGGGTCTCCTGCGAAAGGAAGAGATAGAAAAGTATCGGGACAGGTACACGAAGGAGGAATACGACAGCTTTATGAAGCTGGTGAACGAGAAGGACAGTTTCAAGCTCCCCTATCACAAAGCTGACAATCTCAACAGAATACTGGAGGAGAAGCCAAAGACAGCGCAAAAGTAACGTGGTCAAGAGCGCACACGGGCATTCGCGCCTTTGACCATAATACGATTCAGATAGAAGACGAAGGGAGGGAACCGGTCCCTCCCTTTTTTCATTATTCGTTGAGTGCACAGTGATACCACATAAGCTGCAGATGAAATACATGCGACGCATCTTTACCGCTTGCCAGAGAAGAAACTGGATTCCCCGCAGAAGTGCTCTCCTCAAGGCATTTCTCACTATCGCATTCTTCCTCGTCGTGATCTTCATACCGGAAACAGGCGATTACCACGAGTTTCCCCATTACCGCATCGTTCTCGATCCCGGTCACGGTGGCATCTGTCTGAAACCCATGGAAATCCATGGAGATCGATACGATTCTATTTCCGAGAAATACCTTGATCCATTCAGGGAGGGTGCTTCATACCGACAGCTCGACGAGCATGTAATTGTGTACAGTATCGCTCTGAAAGCCAAGCGCATACTCGATCTCTGTTCTCATGACGGTGACTACAAGAGATTCTTCGGAATCCTCCGCCGATACGCAACCCGGCGATTGAACAGAATCGTTATCGACACACATATGAGCCGGCCCGATTCTCGAAATAGTGATGCAGTGGAAAGGCTCCGAGATCCCAATGAAAAATTCAGACTCTTCGATTTTCCCGGTCCTGACGGGGAGATGAAGCCGGGCCGCATATCCTCGATAAATGCCCTGAAACCGCAACTGGTGGTCTCACTGCACATTGCAACAAGCGGTCCGCCCGAGTATCGCGGCCTGAACCCGGTGATTGTTCCCCCTTTTATCATACTCCATCGCGGTCTTCAGTACCTGCAGGGAGATATCAAAAACCAAAAATTCTTTTATAACAGCAAGTACTACGACTGGTTCTCCGAATCGACAAAGAGGTCAGATTTTGACTGGTTCCTCAAGGATGTTTCCGTATACTTTACCGGCTATCCGCTGAAGGAAGATAGAACCCTCGACCTGGAAGATTTCAGAGGATACCGATATAATATGATAACCTGGGCGTACCGGGATCCACTCTTCTGGGAGTGTATCGCACGGTTTCACCCCGAGGGAACCCCCTATGCGAAATCCCATCGCGGATTCAGAATTCACGGAAGATTCTGGGAACGCGAAGGATCGCTCTACGAACGCTATAGACGTGATGGTGGTTATTCAGGATACGGGGGGGATAATTTATATGCATCCTCCGAAATAATTCGATATATTCTCCTCTCCCTGTACCGGAAGAATACCCGATTACACCCTGCTCAAAAACCAACACGGCCCTATATCTCTATATGGTCGGTCCCCCTCCACGTGAACGCGATCAGCGCCTTCATCGAACTCGGGTACCTGAGGATATCGAGTCACCGGAAGATGCTTGTCAGAAACCAGGACGACATCGCAGAGGGTATCGCCGTGGGTATCTACTCACTTCTTGCAGGGCTGCAGCTCAGAGACGCTGACTTCAGCTATATGCCAGAAGGAAAAAGAATTGACCTCAATAAATACTCCATGCCAAATAAGGAAAGCTACTTCGAGGCCGTTACCGGAGACTAACTTCTCTTCAGAAAATGGTATAATCAGCAATGGGATCAGAAAATCGTCAATCCATGTTCACTATGCGCCGTTCCATGATTTTTTTCCTTAGCGCGCTCCTCATTGGCACTCTCGGCACCGGCTTTCAACCTGTCAGCGCAGCGACCCCGATTGCCCTGAACAGGCACTTCATCGAAGCAGCTCAAAAGGTACAACCCTGCGTTGTCAATATCATCATATATAAAACCTTTCAAAAGAGAGGGAAAACCTATTATTCGAAAGTTGGCTACGGTTCAGGCACCATCATGACGAAGAGCGGCTATGTCATAACAAATTATCATGTTGTCAGGAAGGGCAATTTCTATCAGATAATTCTGCACGACGGCACCGAGTGCGAGGTTCGCAAGATCGGAAAGGACACCTATTATCTCGCTGATGTTAAAACCGATCTGGCGCTCCTCAAAATTGACGAGAGTGATACTCTGGACTTGACACCCATAACCTTCGGCAACTCACAGCGACTCTCACAGGGCGAATGGGTTATAGCCATCGGGAATCCCTACGGCCTCAGGCAATCGGTGACCTGCGGCATCGTATCCTCCAAGGGAAGGAACGATATCGGTTTTGCCGATATCGAGGACTTCATCCAGACCGATGTGCCCATCAATCCCGGAAACTCAGGTGGACCACTCATCAATCTCGAGGGAAAGCTCGTCGGTATCAATACCGCCATACGAACGGTATCGGGGGGATATCAGGGGATAAGCTTTGCGATCCCCTCAAATATCGTCAAACAGGTATGCACCGAGCTTATCAACTACGGGAGGGTGCGCAGGGGGTGGCTCGGCTTCATTGCACGGGAAAGGAAGATCTACCATAACGGCGAGAAGATCATCGTGGAAGTTCTCTCGGTCATAAAGGGCTCACCGGCCGAATATGCGGATATCAAAAAAGGGGATGTCATAAAGGAAATCAATGGGAAGGGAATTCAATCCCTCGGTGAGCTGGTCAAGTCAATCGGGAATAAGCCGGTCGGTTCCAAGCTGGAGATAACGGTTTCTCGAGACGGACAGCTCTACACCTTCAACCTGATCCTCCGGGAAAAGAGAAAGCACAAGCATCTCCGGCGGGGTCTGCGATCCCTCTTCTCGCGCTACGGAATTGAGCTTGACGAGAATGCGCGAACCGGTGAGGTAATTATCTCCTATCTCTCGCCGATGGGAATTGCCTATCAGAACGGCTTAAAAAAGGGTGATATAATTCTCTCATTAAACGGTACTCCGGTCTCAAGTCTTGATGATATCATCGCTGTATTCTTTCGATCACAGAATATACGGGACGTTGAGATTTACCGGGGAACGCGGCAATACACTTTTCAATTCATCAACGTGACGAATTAGCGTTGGAAATCTCTCATGAAGACTGCGTGGAAAAATCTGCTGCTTATCCTCCTGTTACTTGTACCACTGTATGCTGAGAACAGAAAAAATACCATCGATACCCTTATCTTGAATAGCGAATTTTTCTCTGCATTTACAAAAATTGAACCGATCAAACGAGATCTCTATCTCGACGAACGGCTCAACATCGTGCTCCGGGGAAGAGGGTATGTCGAGTCGGTTGAAGCCGACAAACGATATAATATGAAATACCGGATCATCGTGAAGGACAGCGAAGCGCTCAATCTTCGCATTCGATATAACATTTACACCAACAACGAGGAATATCGTACGATCCTGAAGAAAAGCGAACTCTTCGAGTTTGCCGGGCAATTCATCATATATACTCCACTCAATTCGAAAAGGGATTCGTATATTTTCGATATTGTCTTACACCGGGGCTCACTCGTGCTGCGGTAACACCCTGCTTTATCGCCTGAAAGGAAGGCGGTATCACGCCGTTTATCGGATATCATTACGTACCGGCATTTTTTCAACTCTGTCAAAAATATTTCTTGAAAAAAAAAGGCAGTTTGTAACTATTGTAGAACCTTTCTGCTAAAAGCGGCGAGCATTTTAGCAATCTATTTTCCAGAGGAAGAAGACCAATGATGAAAAAGTACGAGCTCCCTCTTGTCCTCAGGGCAGGGGAAGATATTGAGCCTGTCAAAGAAAGCGTTAAAGCCATCCTTCAAAAACACGGTGCGCAAATTGAAGCTGAAGATGTCTGGGGCACCAGAAAATTAGCCTACGAAATAGACAACGAGCGTGAAGGATACTATCTCATATTAATTCTGGAAGTCACGCCTCAAGCTCTTGAGAAAATCACAAGCGAATTCCGGCTCAACAGCGACATTTTGCGGTACCTCTTCATCAAAATAAAAGAGACGCAAAAAAAATAACACGACGAGGAAATGTACCATGGCGAGTGATCTGAACAGGGCAATTCTTATTGGCAGATTTGTGAAAGACCCTGAGTTGAGATATACCCAGAACGGCTCGGCAGTCGCCAATTTCTCAATTGCAAACAACAGAAGCTATACCACCGCCGGAGAGAAGAAGGAGTATACGTCGTTTTTCAACTGCATCGCCTGGGGGAAATTAGGCGAGGTAATTGTTCAGCACTGCAAAAAGGGTCAGCGGATAGCGATCGAGGGAAGACTGCAACAGCGATCATGGGATGATCAGAACGGGAACAAGCGTTACACGGTAGAAGTGGTCGTCGAAAATTTCCAGTTTCTCACGCCACGCCAGACTGATGATATACGCTATAGTGGTGATGATACCCCAACAGATGTACCTGAGCCATCATCACTCGACGACAATCCCTTTTCCGATGACGATATACCTTTTTAAATAACATCATATTAGCAGTTCAGGAGAAAAATCATGGTTGAAGAAAACAATAATGAATTTAAAGATAAAGAGACAGTGGATACAACCGCATCCGACGATGTGGAAAATAAGGATAATAAGGATGATGAAGCCTCCAACCGGCCTTCAGAAGCGGAAGCAAGAGAGAGACCGCGGCGTCGATCAGATTCTTCGCGTAGCTCATATACGCGGGTCGTTTCTCGTGGTCCCATGTTCAAGAGAAAAATCTGCAGATTCTGTGCAAACAAGAATCTGGTAATCGATTATAAAAATATTGAGGTCCTGGAAAAATTCGTCACCGACCGGGGCAAGATACTCCCCCGCAGGATTACGGGAACCTGTTCGAGACATCAAAGATCCCTCGCCAATGCGATCAAAAGGGCGCGAATCCTTGCTCTATTACCCTTTGTTGTAAAATAGGAAGCGTGATTCAACTTATTGCCATCCTCCTCCTGGGGCTGGTTCTTATACTCGGCTCCACATTTATCTTTTACCGATGGGGATGGAAGAGCACTCTGTTCTTCCTCATTCCGGTCGTCGCGGTTATTCTTTTGTCCCCTCCCCCCTTCGACGAGCTGCATCCACTCCTGCTCTCCCTTTTTATTGTGGGCATCACTGCCGGCTATACGTTTCGAGAGAAAAAATCACTCCAGTTTTTTATCCTCATCTCCACTTTCATCATCACGTTCCTCTTCGCAGGGAATTACTATTATCTCAAGGCATACAAAAACACGGATATCCTCGATAAATCGAAAGAGAGCATTGTTGCAATCGTCAATGCTTCAAATATTCAGAAAAGCGAACAGGAGGCCTTTCTGGAGCGCCTCGATGATTCTCTCGAAATAGTGAGGGACATCATTCCCTTCGCCTATTTTATCAACTCGCTCTTCTTTTCGATTATCAGCTTTTTCCTTATACGGCTCTTCATGAAACAATATATCCCCGGTCAGGAGAAATCACCCGGCCTCGAATTTTTTCAGCTTCACGATTATTTCATTTATGCGCTTATTCTTGGGTGGCTTGCAGTTTTACTGGTTGACAAAAGCGAGTACGCTATTATCTATATTACAGGTCTGAATATCGCCCTGATCTTTTCAATCCTGTATTTGATTCAGTCACTGGGAATCGTTAAGTATTTCCTGATACAAAAGGGGCTTCCCCTGTTCATAATTCCCGTAACGCTGATAACAATACTTTTTCTCGGGCTGAAAGTTACACTGTTCATCTCAATAATACTGTCCAGCGTCGGAGCGATTGATTTCTGGGCAGATTTCAGAAAACTGGGAAGTGTCTATAATAAATCGACGTAAAGGAGCACCATCATCGAACCCGGTCCCCTGAACAAGGGGCGAGCGGGGCTTTGTGCACGGCTGTTTCTTCACGATGAAAACGAGAGGAGTAATTACGACAACGAGGAGTAAACCATGAAAATCATTCTTCAAAAGGATATCCCCAATCTCGGAGAGGCCGGTGACATACGGGAAGTTGCCGATGGCTATGCCCGGAATTATCTCCTTCCCAAGAAACTGGTTATCGTCGCCAACGAATCCAGCCAGAAGGCGATCGCGCATCAGGATCGGCTTATCAGGCTCAAAAAGGAAAAACGGAAAAGGTACACCGAGAAGATCTCCGAAGCATTATCGAATGTGGAGCTCAGAATCGGCGCTCATGTCGGCGAGGAGGAAAAGCTCTTCGGCTCCGTTACCGCAATCGATATTGCGAAAAAACTCAAAGAGCTCGGCTATGAAATTGACAAGAGAAAAATTCACCTTGATGAGCCCATTAAAAAGATGGGGGAATACGATATCCCGATAAAGCTCGATGAAGGGCTCCAGATATCTATCAAGGTTCATGTTGAAAAGGAATAATC
The DNA here is from genome assembly GCA_964652955.1 of uncultured Leptospirales bacterium. Taxonomy (GTDB): domain Bacteria; phylum Spirochaetota; class UBA4802; order UBA4802; family JAKQUI01; genus CAZZCF01. Next base: position 3,565 of record CAZZCF010000014.1, on the reverse strand, counting down.
GATGCTCGTCGAGAAACTTCCTCCGCAGGATCTTGAGGCTGAATCTTCCTGTCTCGCCTCAATCCTGATGAGCAAAGAAGCATTGCTGAGAATCACGGAAATCCTCCAACCGGAGGATTTTTATCTTGAACGAAACAGACTCATCTATGAGGCCATCCTGGAACTGGAGAGGAAGAATCTCCCCATCGATCTTATCACACTGAAACAGCGCCTGGTGGACCGCAACCGTTTTGACAGAGTCGGTGGCGATACGGCACTGGTAGAAATCTATCAGACAACCTCAACATCGGTCAATGCCGAATACTATGCCCACAGAATAAAGGCGATGAGCCTGAGGAGGAGGCTCATCGATATCTCGAGCGAAGCCGTTCAGAAATGCTTCGACATGTCCCGCGATACAGAAGATCTCATGGACGAAGTCGAAAAGGATATTTTCACCGTTACGGAGCGACGAATTACCTCGAATTTTGCCAAGATCTCCGATGTCCTCCAGGATACCATGAATGATATCGGACGGGTCTATGAGAGCAAGAAGGCCATTACCGGAATTGCCACCGGCTTCACCGATCTCGACGAGACCCTGACCGGTCTTCACGACTCCGAGCTCATCATCATCGCATCACGACCATCGATGGGCAAAACATCGTTCGCCCTGAATATCGCAAATCACGTTGCGCTCAGGGAAAAGATGCCCGTTCTCTTCTTCTCACTCGAGATGCCCGCAACGCAACTGGGCATGCGGCTGCTCTGCATCGAAGCTGAAGTTGATTCTCAGCGGGTGCGGACCGGGCACATTAAATCCGAAGAGCTTAACAAGCTCTTTCAGGCATCGGGAAAATTGGGGAAATCACTCCTCTTCATCGACGACTCGCCGTCGATCAATATCCTGCAACTCCGGGCAAAGGCGCGGCGAATGGCACAGCGGGAAAAACTCGGCCTGGTCATTGTAGACTACCTGCAGCTCATAACCAGCCTGTCGAAAACCGAACGGCATCAGCAGATAGCCGAGATATCCATGTCGCTGAAACAGATTGCCCGGGAGCTCGCCGTTCCGGTGGTCGCGCTCTCGCAGCTTTCCCGCGCTGTCGAAACAAGAACCGACCAGCGCCCGCAACTCTCCGATCTCAGGGAGTCGGGCGCAATTGAGCAGGATGCGGATGTGGTGATGTTTCTCTACCGGGAAGAGCGCGTTAAGAAAGAAACCGAAAAGAAAGGAATCGCCGAGATAATAATCTCAAAGCAGAGAAATGGCCCCATCGGCTCCTTCGAGCTCTTCTTCTGGGAACAGTACACCAAGTTCGGCAATTACGACAGAATACACAAACACGACGAGGCAATCCCCCTGACATGAGCCAGACGAATTCAAGATACCTCATTACCTTTCTCGAGGAAATCGGAGGTCATGTCATCTTCCTAAAAGAAACGGTTAAATGGTCGTTCAAACCCCCTTTCGATTTCAAAAACATCATCGTTCAGATGCTTGAAATAGGATATAAATCACTGCCGGTAACAACGATAACCCTCTTCTTTACGGGAATGGTAATGGCGTTGCAGATTGGAACCGCGATGGACAAGCTCATGTCCGGCTCTTCAATTTTCATAGGCAGTGCGGTCGCCATCTCCATGTTCAGAGAGCTCTGCCCCGTACTGACCGCACTTCTCCTTGCGGGAAGAGTCGGTTCCGCAATTGCGGCTGAGATTGGCACGATGAAGGTCACCGAACAGATCGACGCTCTCATCACCCTCTCCGCCAATCCCATACAGTACCTGTCGGTCCCGAGATTTCTGGCCTGCCTCATAATGACCCCGGTACTGACCGTCATTACCGATTTCGTCGGTGTGCTCGGTGGCGCTTTTGTCTCGTTCCTCGCCCTCGGCATCACGCTCGGCAAATACACCGACAATGTCCTTCAATACCTGGGACTGATGGACTTCCTGACAGGTCTGTTCAAGTCATTCTTTTTCGGAATTGAGATTGCTATCATATCGTGCTATCAGGGATTCAGCACAACCGGAGGTGCGGAAGGTGTCGGTAAATCAACAATACAAGCGGTGGTGAAATCATCAATGGCGATTCTCATATCGGATTACTTCCTGACTTACGTGTTGAAAATAATCGAATGACCGTTTCAGCAGATTGCAAACGAATCAAAACAGGAGAGCGCGCGGAGAGCACTCGATACCGTTTCACCCGAAATACCGGAAAATCATGAGCAGCAAGAAGCAGTTCATCAAGTTACTACGGAACAACAAGATCAGAAAAAAAGTGATCGATTCGTGCGAACGGATCGATCAGGACGATTTTTTTGATCCTATATTTAAAAAGAGCTTTTATACCGAGGATCCCATACCAATCGGATACGGTGAAACGAGCGATCCGCCGATTGCGCTCGCCCGCATGCTTCACCTCCTCCCCTCACGAAAAGATGTGCGCGTCCTTGAGATCGGAACCGGTTCCGGGTACTCAACAGCGCTCCTCTCTCAGATCGCCAGTCAAGTCGTTACTATTGAATACCATGAGAACCTCGGAGTTGCGGCAAAAGAGCATCTGTTAAAGCTGTCGATTCCCAATGTCAAAATCTTTGCCGGTGACGGGACCGCTCTCGAAGCGGCATTCGATCCCTTTGACGCGATCCTCATATTTGCTGCATGCCACAAGAGACCACTGGCGCTTATGCGTTATCTCAAAAGTGATGGGATGATAATCTTCCCCATGGGGCCACCACATCAACAGCAGATTACCGTCCTTGGCATTGAAGATGACAGCGCCGGGGTCTACCGAACACATTTTCACGACTTCTGTACATTCCAGCCCATTCGCGGCATCTATGGAATCGAGCTCCTGAGATCCTATGAGCCCTGATTGTCCCCTCCCCCGCTCTTCTATTCCTCCGGTTCCTCTCCGCTCACCGGTACCTCCCGGTAACAGTATCGACACCCATAAATTAATATTTTTCTCCCTGACGGTCCCTCAATCTGGGCCGCATAGAGCGCTTCATATTTCGTCAGGACCGCACCGCAGAGGGGACAGATCCGTTTTCGAGGATACTGTTCATCTTCCTCGTACAATACGCTCTGCGGATTCACGGCAAGGGGTTCCGAAGTGCTCCTCTGTTGAGGTGTCACGCGCGTGCGCTTTTTTCTGCTCGAATCATAGAATGAGAGACCATAGAGAAAAAGAACAAGACCGATTATCAAACCGATGACAAAAAAAATATACTCCATTCTCACCGCCCTCTTTCCATTACGCTTCTCAACGGCTTTCGCGTCAGAACGTATGATTACCCTTTTCTTGTCACAAAATTAATCATAACGGTGTCACCCCTGACAGGAAGAAAAGTGTAATCGCCGAAAACACCGATGATATCGAATCCCTCTCTCCGCAATATGCGTTCAATCTCTTCAACCGAATAAATCCTCTGAACATGTTTCTCGACGGAAGATGCTCCACCCGCTCTCTGGAACTTCAGCACCGAATAGACGAGTTTTTTGCTCCGATTATACCTGTTACTCCATTCAACGGAGACCTCGCCAAGCTGATGGTTCATCTGCTTGTTTTCGAAAT
>CAZZCF010000013.1:0-54503 GCA_964652955.1 uncultured Leptospirales bacterium | reverse complement strand
AGCGGTCGGATTGTGACGGAAGGGGCCCTTTTCGTTTGCGTATACCTCAAAATCTGTATCTGTATCGATGAAAGGCAGAAAGGCGACAACTAATCTCTCAGTACCGGTTCCTTACAGGCCGGCTTTTTGAAAATGATGCTTGACGCATCGTGCTGTCGCAATACATAAAAGCATTGCATAATTTTTTGCCCGAGCAGAAAGGCACGCTGTCGAAAAGTGATGAAGAATGGCAATGAACATAAGCCGAAGATGATAAAGCCTGCCCAGGAGGAGAAGAGAAAAGCCATTCTTCAGACTGCCCTGAGCCTCTTTTCCCAGAACGGTTTTACCAAGACGACGATATCGGAGATGGCGTCCGAGGTTGGGATTGCCGAGGCGACCATATATGAGTACTTCGAGAATAAGGAAGAGATCCTCTTCACCCTGATGGAAACATTCTACACTGAACTGCACGAGAGCCTTAGCGTACACTTTCTCGGCGTCGAGGGTGTCATCAATCAGTTCAGAAAATGGGTCTGGCACCACCTCTTCTATCTTCAGGAGCACCTGGAATATACCCGACTTTTTATTCTTGAAATCTGGAGCAATCCCCGCTTTCGCGATTCTCACGTTTTTGATCTGTACCAGCAGTATCGGGAACAGCTCAGGGATCTCATCATTGCGGGCAAACAGGAGGGGATCTTCGATCAGCGCTTGAATCCCGATCTCTGCGTGAGCATGGTATTCGGCACAGTCAACCATATGATTCTGTCAAAGGCCGTTCTTCAAAAACCCATCAATCTGATTGAAAAGGCCGACTCGCTTTACAACCTCTTCGTCAATGCGATTGATGCGAAGAACTATCCGCTGGAGCGTTTTACCTGGAGTGAGACCGGCAAGCGGAAGGAGATACTGGAAGCCGCACTTGCAGAATTCAAGGAACGCGGGTATCATCAGGCGACCATATCGATGATAGCGAAAAGGGCAGGAGTCACCGAGCCGACCATCTATGAATACTTCAAGAACAAGCAGGACCTCCTGTACTCTATACCGGAGGCTGCAATGCAGGGTTTTCTTGAATCGCTCGATGAGAGTCTTAACCTTCTCGGGAATCCTCATCACGAGCTGTACACGTTTCTCCTTCATCAGATACGTTCCGTTCGCGATGCTCCTACCTATTACAGCGTCCTGATTATGGAGCTCCGCTCCAATACGGGATTCTATGCATCACAGGGATATCAACTGCTTCGGGAATACAGCTCGAGATTGGTCAGTATTATCAAGAGAGGTATCGAGCTGGGTTCTTTCAGAAAAGACCTTGATATAGCAACCGTCCGTGATTTCTATTTCGGTACGCTCGATGAACTGACCCTTTCCCTCCTCATGACTGGTGCTTCATATCAGATAGTCGAAACCGCAGAAATGTTTTATGATCTGATATGGCACGCGATAAAGACATATGACAGAGAAGCGGAATAGCTCACACACAGTGATTTCGAGCAACTGATAGCTCATATTTACAAATGAGAATATCATGCATTAGTCATTTAATAGTTGATATTTAATTTAGTCATGTTCGGAATCTATCTCTTTAAATAAGTGAATTATCTCCGTAAATGCCCGCTTTTTTTTAAAAAATACCACTATTATTAAGAAATAACACAAAAATTGCTTGACTTTTAATCAATCCAAAATATAAGTTACCGAATATCATTAAAATATCTAATAAATTTAATAGTCATTAATGGCAATGTATATGTACATTCCTGAATCTGGCGCTCTACATTACCGCTTAATCACACTATCATCGTTCCTTCCATTGGGTTTTAAAAAATAGGGGGAGGACACCATTGCGGAAAGGAGATTGTTATGAGCGATCTGAGGGGAAATATTGCAATTGCGGGGATCGGCGAGGTTCCCACAGGGCGATATCCTGATAGAGACTGCATAGAGTCCGCGGTACAGTCGGCATATCTCGCACTGGAAGATGCCGGTCTCGATAAGGATGAAATCGATTTCGTTATCCCCTGCGGTACGGTCTATCAGTCGGCGTACAATTCAGATCTTATCTGCAGCCGCATTATCGGGGAGATGGGGCTTAAGAATGTGACAAGCAATGCGCAGGTTTTTTCCGGCGGAGCATCCAGTGCGACCATGTTGAAAGTGGCCGGGAGTCTTGTTTACAGCGGCATTGCAAAACATGTCCTCTGTGTTCATTCCGATAAGCTGGGAACGGGACTTTCGGGACAGGCGGGGATTGATCTCTTTGCCTATGCCGGTATTCATCGGGAATGGGAAGTCCCCTTCGGGCAGCACTATTCCTCAATCGCCGGACTGGTAATGAACAGGTATATGTATGAAACCGGAACAACCGAGGAACAGATAGCTGCCGTGCAGGTGAGCAACCGAAAATGGGCTGAATTGAATCCCAATGCCATGTTTCGCAAACCACTTACCGTTGAGGAGGTGATGGCTTCGAAGATGCTCTCAACGCCGCTTCACGCGAAAATGTCAAATATGCTGGCAGACGGAGGAGCGTCGTTCATTGTCACTGACGCCAGTCGGGCGAGGGAGCTGACTTCCACACCGGTCTATTTTCTCGGCGAGGGGGCACGGGTTACCCACTTTTCACTCTCACAGGAAGCGGATATCACCCGTTTCGGATATGCGGATGCTGCACGGGATGCATTCGAGCGAGCGGGGCTCTCACCAAAAGATATCGATGTCGCTGAGATATACGATTCCTATCCTATCTTCCAGATTATTGCTCTGGAGGAGCTCGGCTTTGTCGAGCGGGGTGCCGGCGGTGCCTATTATCTGGATGGGAAGACATGGCCCGGTGGTGAGCTGCCGGTGACAACCAACGGTGGTATGAGTTCGCAGGGACATACCGGTGGAGGCGGTGGTGTTGCTCTGCTCGTCGAGGCGGCTCGCCAGCTTATGGGAAAGGCCGGTGAGCGGCAGGTTGCAGACGCCCGTTTTGCGGTGGTAACCGCAACGGGTGGAACCTACGTCGATGCGCAGGTAGAGATACTCGGAACAGAGATTCCATAAGGGGAGGTTGAACGATGTCAGACACGGTACAGAAACCGTTGCCGGAGATGTCTCAGGTGGCCAAGCCCTTCTGGGAAGCCGCTCGTGAGGGAAGGTTCATCCTGCAGAAGTGCGCCGCGTGCGGGAAGCATGTCTTCTTTCCGAGAATACGCTGCCCCCACTGCTCATCGGATCAGTTGGACTGGGTAGATGCCTCGGGGAGGGGGACCGTCTACAGTTATACGGTCGTGGTGAATAATGCGCCCTCGGCATTCATCAATGATATGCCCTATGTTGTTGCGATTATTCAACTCGACGAGGGGGTGCGGCTGCTCTCGAATATTGTTGATTGTGACCCGGCGGAAATTCGCTGTGAGATGCCGGTCGAGGTAATTTTCGAGAAGCTGGACGAGCAGTTCAGCCTCCCGAAATTCAAGCCTCTCACATGATCAGGAGGAGATACAATGGCTTTAAAAAAACCGGAAGAATACATTTCGAGCCTGCGCGATAAGCGCACGGTCTATATGGATGGGAAGCAGATAACCGATGTGACGACGTATCCCCGCCTCAGGGAGGCGGCCGAGCATCTCGCACTTTCATATCGGATGGCCCAGGATCCGGAACTCAAACACTTTGTTGTTTCCCGGTGCCCTGAAACGGATGAGGAGATTGCAACCTTCTATCAGCTCCCGCAGAGCGCTGCGGATCTTCTGGCTCGCTGGGAGGCCATCTATCAGGTTTCCCGATATGGTGACGGGTATAACCCTTTCATAAAGGAGATAGGAACTGATGCGATATTCGCACTGCGCATGATTGCACCGCAGGTGGACAGGAAATATAACACCGAATACGCCAGGCGTATCAGGGAATACCATCACTATGCACAGGAGAACGATCTGGCGCTCGCCGGTGCGGTGACCGATCCTAAGGGGGATCGGAGTCTCAGGCCGAGTCAGCAGGAGAATCCCGATACGCACCTCCGCATTGTCGAGAGGAAGAGTGACGGAATCGTGGTGCGGGGTGCGAAATGCCATATCACCTCTTCGCCGCTCTCAAACGATCTCCTGGTGCTGCCGACCCGGAACATGCTTGAAGATGATGCCGATTATGCCGTGGCATTTGCCACTCCGGTGGACACGCCGGGGATATCGCTCGTTGCGACATCGGAACATTACAGCAATGATCTCTTTGAACGTCCGATGAGCACCAAACACCCTATCATTCATGCCATGATACTCTTTGATGACGTTTTCATTCCCTACGAACGGGTGTTCCTCTGCGGGGAGTGGGATTTCGCCGGACCACTGGTTCTCTCCTTCGCATCCTGGCATCGCTTTACCGGATTGTGCTACAAGGGCCCGGTTGCCGAGCTCCTGCTGGGTGCCGCTGCGATCATCGCCGATTATAACGGGGTGGCACGAGCATCCAATGTGCGGAATAAGCTGCGGGAGTTGGCCATCTATGTCGAGAACATCAACACGTACAGCAAGATGTCCTGCTATGAGCATAAGATGGTTGAAGGGGTGGCTTTCCCCCATCCCCTCCACTGCAATGTCGGGAAATACCTCTTTGCCGATAACTTTCACCTCATGATAAAGTATGTGCAGGAGATCACCGGCGGTATCGGCGGGACCTGTCCCTCGGCAAATGATTACCGGCATCCGGAACTCAGGGAAAAGCTCGATTATTATCTCTGTGGCCGATCGGGCGTACCGACTGAACATCGATTGAGAATTGTCAAGCTTATCCGGGACATCACCGCAACCTGCGATTCCGGGAGTCACCTGTTCGGGACGGTGCACGGCGAGGGGACCCTCGAAGCGCAGCGGATGATGATACTGAGGGATTTCGACATGCAAACGTGCATTGATCTCGCGATGCGGGCGGCTCATCTGAGTGATTGAAGTTATGCACGCAAACGGAATTATCAGCGTACAGAGCTTTTAAATACGTGCACAGGAGGTGACCAGTGGAAAAGGCCTTTGATACAAAGTATCTTGAAGATTTCGAAATCGGTGACGGCGTTGAGAGCTTCGGTGTTACCATTACCGATGCGCATCTCGTCGCGTGGGCGAGCCTGACCTACGATCACTTTCCGCTTCACATGGACGAGGAATTCGCCAAAAAGACCATTTTCAAGGGGAGGATCGTACACGGTCCCTTTCTCTTTGCCATATCTATCGGTCTGGCAGGTATCAACGGATTTCTCGGCGATTCGATTATTGCCTGGCTGGGCGTGGAGAACCTTCGCATTCCGCTGCCCACGCGGATTGGCGATACGGTTCGGGTTCGGGCAGAGGTGAAGGAGAAGCGGGAAACAACCAAGCCCGAGCGTGGCATTCTGGTACTGACCTATCAGGTGGTGAATCAGCGGGATGAGGTGGTGCTCCATTACGACAATTTGCTGATGTACCCGCGAAAGGGATGATAATCGGCTCTCAGATCGCAGTATCGGATGTCGTAGAACGGAGCTTTCAGAGCAACGCAACCGTCGTCCGGTCGTAGAGGTGGAGGAGGAGATGGACTTTCGACTGACCGAGGAACAGCATACGCTCATTACTCGTATCCGGGAATTCCTTTCCAGGGAATGCCCGCCTGATCTGATACATGAGCATGAGAAAGCGGATGAGCCGCCGATGGCGGTACGAGAGAAGCTCAAGGAGATCGGTGTTTTCGGCTTTACGGTACCGGAGGAGTACGGCGGTTCCGGTCCGCGCCTTCAGGAGGCCGCTATCGTAGTGGAGGAGCTCTCCCGGGTGTGGCCGGCGCTTGCGTGGCTGTATATCGGAACCGCTTTCTACGGTGGTGAAAATGTCAACAATCTGGGCTCCCCTGAACAGAAACGGGCTCTCCTGCCCGGTCTCGCCAGCGGGGATGTTCTCTTCGCCTATGCGCTCACCGAGCCGGAAACCGGATCCGATGCGGCATCGGCGCGGGTTTCCGCGAAACAGGAGGGTGATGAATTTTACATCAATGGCACCAAGACGCTGATCTCACTTCCCAACAAAGCTGATTTCATTATCACCCTGACGAGAACGAATCCCGAGGTACACCGGCATGAAGGTCTCACCATGTTTGTGGTTCCCAGGGAATCGGAGGGGCTCACCTTTACCAAAATAAAAAAGCTCGGTTATAAGAGCGCAACACTCTGTGAGCTCTTCTATGATAATGTTCGTGTCGGTCCTGAAGATATTCTCGGGGGGAGTGAGATGCTGAATCGGGGATGGAGCCAGCTGTTGAGCACTCTCGAGGTTGAGCACCTCGAGATAGCCGCCTGCGGTGTCGGGGTGGCTCAGGGAGCGCTCGATCAGGCGCTTCGCTATTCAACTGAAACCGAGTATCGGGGAAAACCGCTGAGCAGATCACAGGCTATCATGCAGCTTATCGCCGAAATGGGCACGGAGGTGCATGCCTCACGGCTATTGCTCTATCACAGCTGCTGGCTTGTCGAGCAGGGGAAACCGGCATTTGTCGAATCGAGTATGGCAAAGTACTATGCGACTGAAACTGCGAAGAAGTGTTCGACCATGGCGATGCAGATGGCCGGTGATTTCGATTCCACGGTTGATTTCAATATGCAGCGCTTCCTGCGAGATTCTCTCATCCTGACCATTGGCGGGGGGACCAGCGAGATACTGAAGAATATGATTGGGAGCCAGATAGTCAAGAGGAGTATCTCAAAATAAGACATCGATACGACAGGTATGATTTCAGGAGGTAATAATGTCCGAAAAGAAATATGACGTTATCATCATTGGTGCCGGACTGGCAGGTCTGAGCGTTGGTGCACTCCTGTCAGCTGAAGAGAAAATGAATATTATCGTTCTCGAGAAAGAGGACTATGTGGGGGGGAGGCTCCTCTCCTTCGCAGGAGAAGGCGATCATCTTCTCCTGCAGGGCAAGAAGCTCGATGTGCAGGGGTTCAAAAAAGCGCTCGCATCGGTGTATACCTGGGTTACCTGGTCTGAGCCCGATCTGGAAACGATTGTCTCGAAGGGTCTCCTGGATGGATACAGTTTCGAAGCGGGGGGACATGCCACCTTCTGGGGAAACAGAGGACGAGTCGCCTGCCTTCTGGAGCATCTCGACCTGCACATTGATCTTCCGGGGAATGAAGGCTTCTCTGTAATTGACCCTGAACGGTACGAGCTCTTTCCTCTTGAACGGGGCAGGGATTTCGCCTGGATGAGCCCGGAATCGAATCGGGAGACGAAGAAATTACTGCGCGAGATGGCCATTGCATCGGATGAACAGATGGCGGAGTGGGACACCATTTCCTTCGGGAAGTGGCTCAATGATAGAACACAGGACAGGAAAACCTATGAGTTCCTGGCCGCGATCGCCTCAATACATATGGTTATGGGTGAGCCCGAGATGATACCGGCGGGTGATTTCATTCGATTCATGCGGACAGCCGGTCAGATCGGAATGAACCTGATCTCCGGTTCCACCGGCATTGTGCAGCGGCCGGGATTTGTCTACATCGGCGAGCGTATCGCAGAATATATAACCGGCCATCAGGGAACGGTCAGAACCGGCGCCCAGGTAAGCGAAGTCCTCTTCGAAGGGAAGAGAGCGAACGGCGTACGGGTGAAAACCGCTGATGGCGAGGAGGTGCTCAGCGCAGATGCTATTGTCTGTACGGTACCGATACGGAAGGTCTGGCCCTTCCTCTCGAGGGAACGCTTTTCTGAGCCCTTTGTGAAGAAGGTCGATGAGGAGTTTTTCAGTGTCGGGATGCTTACCGGTTTTGTCGGCCTGAAGAGCGATATCCTTGCGGATGCCGGTGTCAATCCCAAGAGCTGGATCCTCGCACCATCTATTATCAAGGCGGAGGAGGGGTTCATCGGCGATGTCGATATCGTCTCCATAATGCCGAGTAACTTCGAGCCATCGCTGACACCCGAGGGGAGGTACAATACCGGATACTCCATTGCGCTGACCGACGGGGAGCTCAATGATAAAGCAAAGGTGCATCGGGTTATCGAGACTGCTCGTACTATCTTTCACAAAACCTTCCCGAAGATGAAAGAGGATACTGAATGGGAGATATGGACCTGTTCGGATAAGGGGTTCGGCGACTGGCCGCCGCCCGGTGAGCTGCGCCCTGATACTGTTATCGAGGGTCTTCAGGGGGTCTTTTTTGCCGGGGACGGGTATGGCGCAAAAACGTGGGGAAGCGGTATGGATGCAGCAATTTATTCTGCGCTGCTCTGTGTTAATGAGATTACCGGGAAGGACTATGTGGAAAAGGTACTCCCCGAGTATCATAGATGAGGTTTGCACCATTCCGGGCTCTTAGCGGCCCCAAAAAAAAGGAGGTAATAGTATGATCTTGTCACCCGAAGAAAAGATACAGGAGTACACCAAACGAGGGTGGTGGGGAACTGAAACCATCATCGATTTAATCTATGAGAAGGCAAAGGCGAGACCTGATCGGGAGGCCTTTGTTGATGCCTACAATAAAAAGGATCTCGTGGGCACGGAACCGAAACGGATGACCTATGCAGAGGTTATTGATGCTGTCGACCGGCTCGCGCTCACCTTCCTGGAGCTCGGCGTGAAGCGAGACGATATAATCCTTGCGCAGCTTCCGAATATTGTTGAGCTCCCCCTCGCCATGTTTGCTGCTGCGAGAATCGGGGCGGCAATAAGTCCGGTACCCGTGCAATGGCGTTCGCATGAGATCTCCAAGGCAATAGAGCTTATCGAGCCTGCCGTATTTGTCACCGCAATTACCTTTCACGGGTTCGATCATCTCGGAATGGCACGGGATCTCGCTTCCGGATCGAAGTCGATAAAGAAAGTTATTGCCGTCGGAGCCGGAGATGCGGCTGATGCGATCCCTTTTGAGGAAATACTGAACAAACCGCTCGATGAGGCATTACGGAAGAGCCTTGAGGGGAAAGGGTCAGGTGCCAATGACATATTCACTATTTGCTGGACATCGGGAACCGAAGCTGATTCCAAGGCAGTTCCGCGTAGCCATAATCACTGGCTTGCGATATCACGGGCTGCGGTTGAATCCTTTCTCCCCGATGCGGAGTGTATCTATCTCTCCCTTTTTCCAACTATAAATATGGCGGGAATCGGTGCTGTTCTCGTCCCCTGGGTTATTACCGGTGGAACCATGGTATTCCATCATCCCTTCGACATGGGCGTATTTCTCAGGCAGGTGGTGGAGGAGAAGATATATTATACCCTCGCTCCGCCGGTGCTCCTTGACGCTTTAGCAATGTTCCCGCAGTGGAAGGAGATGGATAAGAGCAACCTGAAGGTTATCGGCTCCGGTTCTGCTCCGCTCTCGACCTGGATGGTCAAAACATATCAGGAGGATTTTAATATAAGCATTGTAAACTTCTTCGCCTCGAACGAGGGGCTTGCCCTCTACAGCAGTTCCTCCGATATACCGAATCCCGAGGATCGGGCGACCTTTTTCCCCCGATTCGGCGGTGAAGGGCTTACCTGGGGTACGAAAGCGGTTGAAGGATTTAAGTCCCGGCTTGTTGATCCTCAAAGCGAAGAGGAGATCACCGAACCTGACATTGTCGGAGAACTCCGTTTCGACGGCCCAACGGTATTTCCGGGATACTACAAACAGCCCGAGCTGACGAAGAAGGCCTTCGACGATAAGGGATATTATTGTACCGGAGATCTCTTCTCAATTGCCGGCGAGAAGAAGGACAAATATCGGTTTCACGGACGGTATAAGGACCTTATCATTCGTGGCGGGATGAACATCAGTCCCGAGGAGATAGAGGCGATTGTTGTTGCTCACCCGAAGGTGGCCGAAGTTGCCGCAGTCGGATATCCCGATGAGAAGATGGGCGAGCGGGTCTGCGTCGTGGTGGTTCCTGCTCCTGAGCAGACGATAACCCTTGAAGAGATTGTTGATTTTGTCAAGGAGAAGAATGTTGCCAAGTACAAGTATCCGGAGGTGCTCGAGGTTGTCGATGCGCTTCCACGGAATCCGCTGAACAAGGTTATGAAGAGCAAGATACGGGAGATGCTGGCGGAGAAGGGCGCCAAGAACAGGTAGAAAGAACCGACAGCATCAGAGAGTGAATGTACCATGCCACGAATACGAACTGTCATATCCGGGATGTTCGGGATCGATTATCCGATAATCGGTGCGCCCATGTTCCAGGTTTCCAATGAAAATCTGGCTGCGGCGATAACCGAGGCGGGAGGTCTGGGCTGCATATCACTCACCAACTATCAGACCGTGGATCAGCTCGGCGATGCCCTCTCGAGAATCCGCCAGAGGACAGCAAAGCCTATCGGCGTCAACATTCATCTCTCGGGAAAATTCGAGTGGAGAAAACAGCTCGCGGCATGTCTCGACAAGGGAGTACAACTCTTCATCACCGCGCTTGGCGATCCCTCGCTCGTTATTGACGATATTCATCAAAGCGGTGGTAAGGTTTTTACCAGTGTTATCTATCTCAAGCATGCGAAACGGGCTGAAGAACGCGGCGTGGATGGCCTCATCGCGACGGGAGCCGGTGCAGGGGGACACTGCGGTAAAATAAGCACCATGGTCCTGGTTCCCTATCTGAAGCGGGAGACCAATCTCCCGATAATTGCCGCCGGCGGGATAGGAACAGGATCGCAGATGGCCGCGGCACTCTCCCTGGGCGCCTCGGGAGTCGTCATCGGAACACGCCTGATCGCAACACCTGAGGCATCATCCTCATTGGAATATAAACAGGCAGTTATTGATGCGCTCCCCGAGGATATCGTGTTCACCGATCGGATTACCGGAAATGTTGCCAGCTGGATAGGGAAGAGCATCGAGATGCTTGATACTCCCACCGATCCCTTTGCGGCGGAGTGGAAAAACCTGTGGAGTGCCGGTCAGAGCGTGGCGCAGGTGAAAGGCGTCATGCCTGCCGGAGAGATTATTGCGGAGATGGTTGCAGAATATAATAGGGTACTCACGGGGCTGCCTGCCATTGAAGGCTGAGAAGCACCGTAATGGGAGTATCCTTATCATTGAGTATTTACTTATCCGGCAACACACTTTTAAACTTATGACAGGATTACAGGATAATACGGATAGATTTTATAACTTTGTAAGCGTAACAAAGTATTGAATTGATCAATTCAGCTGAAATGATAATTTTTTTTAATAAAAGATCCGGATAAGCATGATAAAAACTGACCCGTTCATGTAATCCTGTTATCCTGTCTAATTCTTTTCCTATCTGGTTCTGCCTTTACCCGGTCATGGGAGATGGGAGTGGCGGTTTATGAAAGATGTTCTGGTAATTGATGAAGGTAAGTTGATAAGACTAAATATGTAAAGGATTCAAACGATAAGGGATGATAATGACGAGGGTGTTATGGATTTTACACTAACAGCTGAACATGAGATGATTGCCGCTGCAATGCGGAGCTGGATGGAGCGGGAGTGTCCGAGAGAGATTGCGCGAGAATACGATGAGCAGAATATATTTCCCGAGGATCTCTATGAGAAACTCACGGCGCTCGGTTTCTCCGGTATGATGATACCGGAGGAGTACGGTGGTGCAGGGCGGGATTATGTCGGTGCCTGTATTGTCGTCGAACGGCTTGCCTCGCTGTATCCGGCGCTTGCACGACGATATGCCGCTTCATCTTTTTATGGCGGTGCCGTTGTTTCAGAACTGGGGAGTGACGAGCAGAAGGAAGCGTATCTCCCTGGATTCCTCTCCGGTACATCTGGCGTATCTCTGGCGCTTGGCGAGAGGGGATCCCCGCTTCCGGCTGAACTGCAGATGCGTGCGGAAAAGAAAGGGGATCGGTATCTTCTCACCGGTGAGAAGTCCTTTATCGGTTTCGAGGGGAATGATCTCGTCATCACGCTGGCACTGACAGGGGAAGAGGATTCATCACTCACTGCATTCTGCATCGACTCTCGAAGCTCGAATATACTCATTACACCTCTCGATAAACTCGGATACCGGGGAGTTCAGCTGGGGTATGTTCAATTCGAGGCGGTCTCTGTCCCGGATACTGCCGTGCTCGGCGGTGCGGAAGGTGTCGATCGTGGAGCAGATCAGTGGGATCAGATATTCAGTCGATCGTTGCTCGAGATGGCTGCTGAAGCAGTGGGTCTTGCACAGGGAGCACTGGATTATGCACGAAACTATGCGGAGGAGCGTGTTCAGTTCGGAAGACCGATTGGAGATTTTCAGGTAATACGTCATAAAATCGCTCGCATGATCTATGAGATAGAGGCGGCACGGCTTCTGGTTTATAAAACAGCCTGGCACGCCGAGAGAGATGAACCGATTTCACAAATGGCATCAATGGCGAAATGCTTCGCCGGCGAAGTATCGCGACGGACAGCACAGGAATGTCTTCAGATAATGGGCGGATATGGCTATACGGATGATTTCGATGCACAGCGGTATGTGCGCGATGCGATGACCCTCATCAGCACCGGTGCGACCCTGGAGATGCTCATGGACAGTATTTCTGCAGCGTGATTGATAGCGTTCGTGATTTTGTGGGAATATGAACATCGTTGAAATAGTGCAAAGAGACATTCACCATTGTCTCCTTGATTGTCGTAAATGTATGCCTATGAGCAGAAGTAACGGAACGGGCTTTATACCTTATGTAAGGGGACTTCTAAAACTATCAATATGAAGTCTCAGTGGCCAGCGTTTTTTCGCACATTCTGTGCACGCCGGCATGCGCGATGTCGTGTCGCTCTGTACGGGGGATAAGGCAAAACACTTTTTATTTATAAGTTCTACAGGTTAAAAAGAGCTTTTAGCGGTAACCATAATTCAATCAAAAATTGGAGGTGCTCTATGGATATCTATTCTCAAAAACCCTGGCTGAAATGTTACGATAAGCATGTTCCGCCAACGATAGATTATCCTGAAAAGACGTTTCTGGATTTCTTTATGGATGCAGTGGACAAGGTCCCGAAAAGGGTTGCGGTATACTACATGGGGGCCGGCATTACTTTTAAGCAGCTTGATATCCTCACGAACAAATTCGCCCATTATCTCAAGAAATGCGGTCTGAAGCCCGGAGAGACCGTCGGGGTGAATCTCCCCAATCTCCCCGCCTACTATATTGCACTCCTGGGCATTCAGAAAGCGGGTGGTGTTCTTACGGGGATCAGCCCGCTGTTGCAACCGAAGGAGCTGGAGTATCAGCTCAATGACGCCGAAGTAAAAGTGCTTCTGGCTGTCGATATTCTCTACGGCAATGCCGAACAGGTGGTGAAGAACACCGGTGTGAAGTCAATTGCGGTGACCGGTATTGCCGATTTCCTCCCCGCAGTGAAGCGGATTCTCGGCACGCTCCTGAAGAAGATTCCGACCGCTCCGGTCAATCCGGTAGAGGGCATTGAAGTGATCCCTTTCATGGATATTGTCAAGAATATGCCGCAGAGCGCCGTCAGGGAGAAACTGGATCTCGACGCGCCGATGCTCATTCAGTACACGGGAGGCACCACCGGCAGTCCCAAGGGTGCGGTTCTCACCCAGAGAAATATGAGCAGGCAGCTCATTCAGGCAAAGGTGTGGATGGATCTGAAGATACTGAATGAAATTAAGCCACCGAAGGATAATATCCTCTCGGCGTTTCCCCTCTTCCATCAGGCCGGCCTTGCTCTCGGGATGCTGGCATTGGCGATGGGATATACGCAGATTGCAATTCCCAATCCCCGCGATCAGGACTTCATCATCGCTGCCTTGAAGAAATACCAGCCTGTCGGGACGGTCAATGTTCCCACGGTGTATCTGGAATTGATGAAGAAGCCGGAATTTCGTGCTCTCGATTTCTCAAACCTCGAATGGTGCCTGAGCGGCGCGGCCCCCTTCCCGCCAGAGTATATCAGGGAGTTCGAAAAAATTGTTGGCCAGGGGAAGCTCGTTGAAGTTCTCGGTATGACTGAGACGAGCCCACTGACACTGGTGAACCCCCTCTACGGCACCAAGAAAGCGGGATCTGTTGGTATCCCCTTTCCCGATACAGAGGCAAAGCTCGTTGATGCCGATACCGGCGAGCTGGTTCCTCAGGGTGAACCGGGCGAGTTCGTAACGAAGGGGCCGCAGGTTTTCACGGAGGGATATTACAAAAAGCCTGATGAAACGGCAAAAACCCTGCGTGACGACTGGATTTATACGGGCGATGTGTGTACCATGGATGAGGATGGATACTTTTACGTGGTCGACCGGGTCAAGGATATGGTCAATGTTTCCGGTTATAAGGTATTCAGCCGGCAGGTGGATGATGTTCTCGTGGAGCATCCCGATATTGATATGGCGGCAACGATAGGTTTACCGGATCCCAACAGGCCGGGCTCGGAAATCGTTGCAAGCGCTATCGTGTTAAATCCCGGTGTTGAACGGAATGATGAGACGAAGGCGCGGATCCTTGACTATATGAAAGAGAAGATGGCTTCTTACAAGGTGCCGAAGAGAATTGAATTTTATGATGTTCTCCCGATGACGGGTGTGGGGAAGATACTCAAGCGGGAGCTTCGGGACATGATGGATAAGAAGTAGCGCGGTTTCTTTCATGGATATCACCGTTCAGCTCGAAGGGAAAACGGCGCTGGTGACCGGCGCCGCGCGGGGGATCGGACAGAAGGTTGCTGAAGGGATCGCCACAGCGGGCGCCTGCGTCTTCGCCGTTGACATTCTCGAGAGTATTCGTTCTGTTCCTGATGGATTGGAAGAGAGATGGGAGGGTTTTCACGCTGATGTCAGTGATCATGCTTCCGTGCGTGAGATGGTCACTCGATGTGCTCGGCGATTCGGCCCTCCCGATATTCTGATAAACGTTGCTGCCATAAGTACGCCCTGTACCATTCAGGACATGACCCTGGAGAGCTGGAAACAGAATCTCGATATCAACCTCACTTCGGTTTTCCTCTGTTCCCATGCCGTGCTCCCCGCGATGATGGAGAAGCGGGAGGGCTGTATTATCAGCTTCTCGTCGGTGATAGCGGAGACGGGCGGCAATGTAAATGCCCACTATGCGGCAGCGAAGGGCGGAATCGAAGCCTTTT
The DNA here is from genome assembly GCA_964652955.1 of uncultured Leptospirales bacterium. Taxonomy (GTDB): domain Bacteria; phylum Spirochaetota; class UBA4802; order UBA4802; family JAKQUI01; genus CAZZCF01. Next base: position 39,472 of record CAZZCF010000013.1, on the reverse strand, counting down.
CCAGATCTCTTGCGAGAGAAGTGGGAGCTTACGGTATCCGGGTGAACGTTATCGCGCCCGGAATGGTTGAAACGAAAATGCTCGATCTCATGGGCTCCGAACAACGGGAGAAACTGGCACGGAGAATTCCGCTTCAGAGGATCGGGCAACCCGAGGATATGATAGGTCCCGTCCTGTTGCTGGTTTCACAGGCGGGATCCTACATAACCGGCCAGATAATACGGGTGAACGGCGGACTCTCCATGTCCTGAGATATCGTCTGAGATCCTCTCCTCATTTCTCAAAGCGATTGCGCTCCGGGGGCATCCCCTTTTTCTGCACCGGCTTCCAAAATGGTACTTGACGTATCGTGCCCGCTCACAGAATAGATAATGATGCTTTTAAAAATCGACGCTGCTGTTTTCATGCTGAGAGCGGCGCGAGAATTGCTGTGAAAAATCGCAGTATTGTTCTGAAGCTCTGAGCTCACCGAATACCTGCATGCTGAGGATGAACAGGGATGCAGTGAAGGGGTCTGTACAGAGAAACCTCAACACTATGATACGGGGATGTGGAAATGACTGAACGGCGTGATCATGAAAGCTGGAAGCGGATCTTCTGTCCGCGGGGTCTGGCGATATTCGGAGTCAGCGCTACCAATATGACAAGCTTCGGAACGATGTTTCTCCAATCCAATATCGCTTCGGGATTTGAAGGCAGAATATACCCCATCGGGCAGAAGGGCGGGGAGGTTTTCGGCATGTCGCTGTATACGAGCTTCGAGGCGGTGCCGGATCCGGTTGACCTCGCCTGTGTATCCGTTCCCGCACCCGCTGTGCCGGCGATACTCGAGGAGTGTCTGAAGAGGGGTGTTGCCGGTGCTCAGATTCTCACTGCCGGTTTCGGAGAGACGGGAACGGATGAAGGTGCACAGCTCGAGCGTGAGGTCGCATCTTTCAGCAAACGGGGACTGCGCATCATCGGACCGAACTGCTTTGGCATACACTGTCCCACCTGCGGCCTGACGATAATGCCCGGCGGGGGTTTGCCGAGAATACCGGGATCTGTTGCCTTCTTCGGACAGAGCGGCGGTCTCGCTGTTGATCTTGGCTATGCTGCTCCCGGTATGGTCTTCGGTTGGCGCCGAATGGTCAGCTACGGAAATGCCTGTGATGTCGATGCGACAGAGATGCTCGAAGTCTTTGCCGATGATCCCTCCTGCGAGATCATAACCGGGTATGTCGAGGGGGTTCGCGATGGCAGGAGATTCTTCGAAGCGCTTCGCAACGCCTCACGGAAAAAGCCGGTGATTCTCTGGAAAGCGGGCTTAACGCAGAGCGGCTCACGGGCGGTTATGAGCCATACCGGCAGCATGGGGGGCGAAGGAGCGATATGGAAAGCTGCCATGAAACAGGCGGGTGCAGTCGTGGTGAACGGCCAGGATGAGCTCCTCGACGCGGTGGTTGCTTTTCTCGCCCTGGGTGAGTGGACGGGAAAGGGCATCGCCATTGTCGGGGGAGGCGGAGCGCTTGGCGTTGCCTCGGCCGATGCGGCGGATGTTCACGGCTTCAGCCTGCCCGCGTTCAGCGATGCGACCCGGGAAAAGATGCAGGCGCTGATGCCGCCTATCGGAACCTCCTTCAACAATCCTGCAGATGTGGGGACTCCCATGGTTGCTCTGAAGACTCTCGGCTCACTGATGGAATATGCCGCAGAAGATACGAATATCGATATCGTTATCCTTATACAGATAATACATCACATCACCTACATCACCTGGAAACATCTGGGAAACGCCGACATAAAGCTGGCGCAGCTCTCGTGGCACGATGAGATGGCAGAAATATGCCGATCCGTTCGTGAGAAAACCGGCAAACCGGTCATGCAACTGCTTCCGCCGGTCTCTCTGGATTCAGAGAAGCTGGAAGTTGAGGATCTGGTGCGAAAGGCGCGGGAGGCTTCGCACCACGCGGGCGTGCCTTCATTTCCCACCATCGACCGGGCGATAGCGGCGATGCGGCGGGTTGCGGAATACTGGCGGTGGCGGCGGAATCAGGAGTAGCGCTGCTTACTTCTTTCGCTTAATCTTGATAAAATCAGGTTTAACACATTCTGGATCGTTCCAATCGTAGAATCCCCTGATCGTTTTCATGCCAAGCTCGCCCCGATCAACCATCTCCTTAAAGGCTTTCGGCGGCTCATCTTTCGGATCTCTGCTCTCATTAAAATACGTCATCTCGACGTCGTATACGACGTCGAGGCCGACAGCGTCCATTAGGGCGAAGGGGCCCAATCCCATACCGGTGAAGACCATCCAGGCGCGGTCTATATCCCGAAAGTCCGCGTACCCGCCGGCCCACATGTGAATTGCCTCCCGCTTCACCGCGCGCCACACCCGATTGAAAACGAACCCCAGCGTTTCTTTCAAAACCACCAGGGGAACGCAGTTAATGCTCTCAATCCAGGCCTTGCCCATTGCAAATGTCTCATCGCTCGTTTTGCTCCCCCGCATGATATCAACCATCGGTATCTGGGATGGCGCGTAGAAGTGGATGTTGAGCACCTTGTCCTTCCGTTGAACTGAATCTTCAATTTTTGAAACCGGTATAGACGAGCTGTTGGTAGCGATGATCGCATGTGCTGGTGCATTTTTATCTATCTGGGCGAAAATTTCTTTTTTCAGCTCGAGCTTTTCAGGCACCGCTTCAATGATGAGATCTGCGCCGGAAACGGTATCAGCAAGCTTGTCGTGATAAAATATCCGCTCGATGCACTCTTCCGGTTTTCGCCCTTCTTCCTGAGCGCAGTAGAGCTCAATCGTCTGATGTGCAATCTCCTTTGTCTTTTCCAAAGCTTCACTGCTGATGTCAAAGATATGCACTTCATAATCGTGAAGCGCTGACCATGCGGCTATCTGACTCCCCAGAAATCCTGCTCCGATAATGGCAACTGTTTTGATATCATCCATATGCTCGCCTCCCGGGAAAAAGGTTAATGCATTTCTCTGGTATAGAGTTACAATCAAAGGAATTAAAAGCAATAAAAATATAATGGGTAATTACTGTGTGAGTAGACATAAGTAATGCGGCGGTTATCATCCCCTTTTCGAGGCCGTTTATGATCTGAATGCTGTCGAGGACCTCGCTGTTCATGAGTATCTCGAGGCAGGGGCGTTCGATGATGAGGTCGTCCAGATTTCTCTCGATTAATTCCCTGACTGTTATTTTCGGTTCTTCTCTCCCAGGCTCTCCCACTGATTCTCTCCTATAGGAATAACCGGGAGAACGGCTTTTGCGTCCCAGAGCCGCGGCCGGAGCCATCCCTTCGTTTGAACTGAGTCATCGGGTCCCGGAACACGGCAATCCCTGTCAAGTGAGATGACCTGAATTCCTGAACGGATAAGAGCAGACACCGCAACAGTTTCCGGAAAATTTCTTAATTTTCCAAATTCAATGAATCTCCCGCTCCACCCCCGGAGAGTCAATCCCACTGCAGCAGCAGCACCGATGATGCCATCGTTCGTCCCGCCGTGTCCTGAGAGATGCCCCTCTCGGATTGCATCGAGTGTTTCACGCTGTGTCACCACTCTCCTGGTACAATCGAGACCCAGTTGAATGAGCTGGCTGAGCGATGTGTTGTTTTCGAAGATAACACAGAGCCCCGGATCACTTCCCTCAGATGAGTGCTCTTCAATATGTGCAATCGCTTTGATGATGAGCTCCTCCCCGACCAGATTGTCGGGGCATTCAATAACAACGCATGCAGAGCTGTTATGGGAGGTGTATGGTATCTCCTGATGAAGAAGGAGCTGCTGCCGTACAACACCCCATACCCTGCATCCGTCAGGGAGAACCTCTTCGAATCTTCTTGCCAGTTTTCCCGTTCCCTGTCTCGAGTCCGGCATGTCGGTATCGTCAAATCCTATATACGCACGCATGGTATAACCCTGTTTGCAATTTTATCTCTTGATCTTTCCCGGAAGAATATGCGGATACGGCTTTCGCTTTATTCTGGTTGTGATGAAACGGTCTATTCTACGAAAGAGGAGCCAGAGACGCCATATCCAGGCATCCTCCCGGTAGTAGGACCTCACCTGCTTCAGGGTAACCGGCTCAATTGCCAGGTCTGCCGCCTCGCTGGTGAAAAAGTCATTGGCTTCTTCGATCAATCGCGGTATCAATTCCGGTCGCTGCTCTTTATAAAAATTTGCGATAAGGTCGACCGTGACCAGATGAAAATCGTAATAGCGCGTCATCACGTCCTCGAGGAAGAGCCACCGTATCAGCCATACGAGAAATGAGGGAGCTGCCCTGAGAAAGAGCTCGGGATTGAGCTGCTCGACCCCCTTGCGGCGGATAAAAGGGGTGCTGGTGTCAAGATAAAAGAATTTCATTTTATCGGCGATCACGGGTTTTGAAGAATCGTAGCCGATCGCTGACCAGTTTGAGATCTGACCGTCGATTCCGATCTCGAGGTCGGAATTCCGTCGGTTGAATTCCCATACTTTTTTAAGCTCCCGCAAAAGGAGTCGCACCAGGAGTATTGTCTCATCGATGCTCACCTGATGAATAATGCGGTTCCCGATCGAGAGGGGGTCGAGACGCTTTTGCATATCGAACATCACCATGCGTCCCTCCCTCGTCTTGATGTACACGCTGTCGGATTGCGGAATGTTCAGTTTTACCTTTTCAGCCAGGAGGTTGTTATAATCATCATAAAGCACTTTGTACTGCTGAACCTCTTCCTCGCTCTCAAATATTGGCATTCGCTTGTAGGCCAGATCCCGGTGCCCCTTTTCACCGATTTCAAAGACCGTTGACATCTCTCCGTATCCGAGGACAGCGGCCGGTATTGTGCTCTTTTCGGGATAGCGTGGGTCAAGACCCTCTTCAAACTTCAGGAGCATCTCTTTATCTATTGTAAATCTGCCCATGTCCTCCCTCCCGTATGAGGTTATTCCTGAATACTCTATCGTTATCTCTTTGATGCGGAGAATATCCCCGCCAGCAGGTACCCGAACAGTAATAATAAATCGCGTAGCACATTCTCTGTCAAGTTTAACTTCGCTTTTCGGCCGATTTTACAGAAGCGGGTGAACCGATATCCCTCTTCGATATCGGGGTGCTGTATCACACCGGGAAAAGGTCGGGTTGTACAGATGAGGTGATGAGATATCTCCGGGCTTATCGTCTCATTACCGCAAGGAGTTCGAGCATGAGCCTTTTCCCCTCGTCTACTTTTTCGAGGTGATTATCTCATACATTTCAATAGAGGGTGAACCGTCAATCAGGGGACCAACTGTTTTAAAGAGCTCCTTTATGGCAGGAGTGGAGCTGTGAAATGAAAAGGCCTCCTGATCCCGATATTTTTCATAGACGAGGAACTTCAACGGGTCATTCTGTGCTCGATGGAGAACATACTCAAGGGTGCCCTCTTCCGATTCTACCTGCGGAATCATGGCTGCCAGTGCCTTCTCAATCTCCTTCTCCTTGCCTGGCTGAGCTTTAATGGTGGCGACAACAGTTATCATCTCTTTCCCCTTCCACTTCAAAATCAAGAATTAATACCGGTATCTGTTCTTTCGCGTGAACGATCCCTTTACGAGATGCTGTTCATAGCTTCTCTACGCCTTTTCGCCTTTCCCGTCAAGGGAAAATCATCAGTGCTGGCTGCAGGAGACGTGTTCTAATCGAGGACGATACCGATTTTGCTGCACGAAGACCATTTCTCATTTTTATGTTTCCTCCTGGTTTCTTCACCTTCGCCGCAGGACACGGCCGGTAAGCGTCCCTTTCTGGAAAACGCCCTCTGAAACCACTGCACGGCCATTTATGATCACATGGTCTATGCCGGTTGGATGAATCGAAGGGGTGTAGAAGGTCGCCCGGGTCCCGAGCTTCTCGGGATCGAAGACGATAAGATCGGCATAGTTTCCGGTCTTTATGGTTCCCCGACCGGGGATGTCCATTATCATGGCGGGGGTTGCAGTAGACTTCCGGATTGCTTCTTCAAGGGTGAGCAATCCCCGTTTTTTGACAAAAAAATCGATGAACCGGGGAAAACAGTCGTAGAAGACATGCGACGGCCGCCCGATAGGAAGCAGGATGGTATCCGTAACGGGTACCGAGAGGGGATGAGTGAATCCACGCCACATGGAGCGAAAGGCAAAGGGATCGTCCGGGACGGTTGGCGTGTGGAAGACGAGAACGTGTCCCTGCTCCTCGATGAGGAGATCGCAGATAACATCGAAGGGGTGCTTCTTCACCTCTTTCCCGATTTCGGGGAATGATTTTCCCTCCATCCATCTGTTTTTTTCGCCGGCAACAGCCATCACCCTGAGACCGTTCCATCCGGTCATCTTGATATAATTAAATGACCAGGTCGCTCTATCCCGGTGCGGCCATTCAGGTTCAACCTTTTCGATATCGTCGAGAACCTCTTTTCTAAAGGACGTATCCTTCAACCGTTCGAGCGCCTTCGCTTTGCTCCCTTCGAGAACATAGGGGGGGAGAAAGGCGGTGAGCTCGGTGAATCCCTGAGAGGTGGGTACCATGTCAAAATGAATATCGATACCCTCGTCGCGCATTTTCTCGATGCGTTTCAGCTTCGGTATGAGCCCCTGCTCGATGGGGATCGGAATGCCGACCCGGTTATACAGGAACGAGCCCAGTTGTACGAGCCCCTTGGTGATGCCGGTTAATCCCCGTGAATAGGGTTGCCAGTAGAGATGTGATATCTGAACCCGTATCCCGTTCTGCCTGCCGACTTCGCCAACCTCATCGATGGCCTGGTCAATGGTATGCGAGTAACTTCTGAGATGTGAGGTAAAGATGCCGTTATGCTTTTTCAGAGTTGCGCCGAGCTCAACGAGCTCCTCCGTGTCGCTCTGAGACCCCGGAAAGTACTGGAGTCCCGTGGAGAGCCCGAGGCAACCCATCTCCAGGGCCTGGTCGAGCAGCCCTTTCATGCGGCTGCGCTCATCAGAATTGAGCAGCTGTGTCGTCGAGCCTGCTGCAGCTATGCGAAGCGATCCGTGGCCGATGAGGAGGGCCATGTTGAGCAGCAGCCCCCGGCGCTCCGACATCTCCATGAACTCGGCGGGTGTGGTCCAGGTGATGAGATCCTCCTGTGATTGACCGGAAAGGTTTTCGAGATAGTTCAATGAGATCTCCCTGTTCATCTCGGGGATGAAGGAGTTTGAGAAACCGCAGTTCCCGCCGACGAAGGTGGTAATGCCCTGCATGACCAGCGGTTTCAGGATAGTATCGTGATCCTCCCTGGGTACGGTGATATCGGCATGTGAGTGAATGTCGATAAATCCCGGGGAGACGACACGGTTCTCCGCATCGATCTCCATCCCGGCACTTCGGGTGCTCAGATCGCCGATCTCCTCGATGGTATCTTTCCGTATGCCTATATCACCGGTATACGCCGGCGTTCCGTTTCCATCGATGATGCTACCCTTCCGAATAATGATATCAAACATTTTCGTATCCTCAAAAATGAAGTGAATGAATATATGTGGAGGCATTCGGGGAATACGTCAATCGTATTTCGCTTGAAATAATCACCGGAATGAGAAAAATGAAATCGACTATCACGAGCGGTGGAGGAGAAATGAAGGGCAAGGTGTTGACCATTGCAGGCTCTGATCCCGGCGGCGGTGCCGGCATACAGGCAGATCTGAAAACCATTACCGTGCTGGGCGGTTATGGCATGAGTGTCGTAACCGCACTTACCGCGCAGAATACCCGCGGCGTTCAGGGGATTTTCCGGATACCGGTCGATTTCGTTAAGCGGCAGCTCGATTCCGTGCTGGGCGACGGCGGTGTCGATGCGGTAAAGACCGGCATGCTCCTGAGCGCAGATATCGTTTCAGCAGTGTGCGGGAAGATCCGGGAGTATCGTATCGAGCGGCTGGTCGTCGATCCGATAATCGTTTCTTCCGATGGATCCTCTCTGCTCACCGATGACGGGCGGGAGGCTTTAATTTCTGAACTGATCCCCCTCTCTCTGGTCGTTACCCCGAACATACCCGAGGCTGAAGTCCTCTCGGGAATATCCATAAGGAGTCTCGAAGATATGAAGAGGGCATCGGAGATCATCGCACGTCACGGTGTGCGAAATGTGATAGTCAAGGGGGGACACTTTCCGGGAGATCCGGTCGATCTGCTCTATGACGGGAGCGATTTCCATCTCTTCAGCGCGGAGCGCATTCCCGTTGGAGACGTTCACGGCACCGGCTGTACTTTTTCAGCAGCGGTAGCGGCGGGACTCGCCGCTCAAAAAACGGTGCGCGAATCTGTTACACTGGCAAAGGAGTACATCAGCTGTGCCATCGAGAATGCGCTCCGGACCGGGGGAGGACGACGGGTTCCCGATCACTTTCCCGATAAGTTTGTTTGTGAGGAGATTTGCGGTGAGGGATAACCGCCCGCTGTTTTTTATTATGGGCACCTCTAAAACCCTTTTCAACCTGTAAAACTGATAAAATGAAAAGGGTTTTAACTTATTTACTGCACACAAGGAGCACGACAAAAACGAAGTTTTTGGAAGTGTCCTTATTTATAGCATCTTGATTATTTCCGTTTGGTATCTGTCGATATAGTAAAAGATTGGACAGGATAACAGGATAAGAGGGGAAAAATCCTTTCAATCGGGATTTGATTTCAATAATGATATGAAAGAGTATGTAAAATATTAATTTTTTCTTATAAATCAGGTGATCTGCCGAAAAGGCCGTTCGAATGCAGCGTTTGCACAGAAGTTGCGAAAAAACGCAGCCTGTCAAGAAATCTTATTTTTACTCTCTTTTCTGTCTGCATCGAGCGGACGGCTTTTTCTGAGAAGGAATCCGTTTCTCAATATCAAATTTTCAGGTATCGATTCACTATGCCGACTCAACAAGAAACATTCAACAGTTCAAAGAGGTGAGATTATCATGAAAATCAAAAATCGGCCGGTCTATATGTCCGGCACGAAGGGGAGGGTTCAGATACGGAGGATTGATGGCGGTATACCGCATATTCAGGCGGATGAGGAGATTGACCTGTACTATGGCCTCGGGTATGTTCACGGGCATGATCGTCAGCTCCATATGTGGCTTCTGAATCTCATCGGGAAGGGGGAGGCTTCAGAGAAATTGCGGGGCGATGATGAGCTCATAGAGATTGATACCTTTATGCGATGGATAGATCTGAATGGTGATAGCTTTGAGGAGCTCGAAAAATTGACCTCCCGGAGCAGAGAGATTTTCGATGCTTACAGCAGAGGTATTAACGATGCAGTTGCAGCAACGGGGACCCCTTTCGAGTTCAGGATGATGGGATACAGGCCCGATCCGTGGACTCCCGCGGACACCATACTCATGGGAAAGCTGATAAGCTATGTCGGTCTCTCCCAGGTGCAGGGTGATATGGAAAAATTCATCATTCAGCTGATTCAGAACGGCGTCGATGCGGCGCGGATAAAGGAATTGTTCCCTTCCATCAGGGAGAAGATTCCCGGGGAGCTTGTTGAGATAGTGAAAAAGACGAAGCTGAATCCCCTTGTTCCTGAAGCGGTTCGCTGGCTCATCATACCCGGGCTCTCGGCAAGCAACAACTGGGCGGTACGTTCGACCAAAACAGCGTCAGGAAATGCGATACTCTGCGGTGATCCTCATCTGGCCATTCAGCTTCCCTCTATCTGGTACAACGTGGTCATGAGTTCGGGAAATCACTTCATGATGGGTGCAACGCTTCCGGGCGTACCGGCGCTCATTCTCGGAAGGGCTGATAACATCGCCTGGTCAGTTACCTATGGCTGCATGGATATCAGCGATTACTATATAGAGGAGGTGCGGGGGGAAACCTATCGCAGGGGGAAGCGGTGGGTGCCCTTTACCGTCCGGGAGGAGATAATCCGCCCTAAAAAGAAAAAACCCCGTATCATTACATATTATGAAAATGAGCACGGTGTTCTTGAGTGCGCACCGAAAGAGGACGGCTACTATCTCTGCTATGCATGGTCCGGGCGGAGGGGTACTGCCGGTGAGACGTACAACAATCTCCTGATGCTCCCGAAGGCTAAAAATGTCAAGGAAGCAATGAGACTGTTCGGAGGGCTGACCTTTGCGCCCTTCAACTGGGTTATCGCTGATACGAAAGGAAATATCGGGTATCAGATGAGTGGCAGGTATCCGAAGAAGGCGCAGGGGACCTCGGGACTGTTGCCCTATTACGGCTGGGACTCCCGATACGACTGGAAGGGATTTATCTCTCCAACGAAGCATCCCCGTGCGTTTAATCCCCCATCGGGATACATCGTGACCGCCAATCAGGATCTGAATCACCTGAGCGCAGCCAAACCCGTAAAGCTCCCCATGTCGAGTTATCGTGCTGACAGGATCGCTCAACTCCTCAAAGAGAAAACGCCGCTCACCGTTGATTCCATGAAAGAGATACACTACGATCTCTATTCTCTTCAGGCTGAGGCCTTTATGAAGATAATCAGACCTTTGCTCCCGACAACGGAGAACGGAGAAATACTGAGGAAATGGGATATGCGATACGATAGCGCATCCCTCGGCGCCACGCTCTTCGAAGGGATATACCGGGAGCTCCTGAGAATCGTCTTCGGTGAAAAGGGCCTGGGGAGCGAGGTTATGGATTATATCATTGACGAAACGCATCTCTTTCCCCTGCTGCACGGTTTTTATGATCGCGTTCTCTTGAATAAGAATTCAAAGTGGTTTGCCGGCACATCGCGCGAGAGTATCTATCGCACAGCAATAGAGCGTGCTTTGAACATGGAGCCGATTCCCTATGGCCGGACGAAGGAGGTGATCATTACCAATCTCTTCTTTGCCGGAAAGCTGCCCCGCATTCTCGGCTTTGATTATGGACCTTTCGAAAGAAGGGGCGGCAGGGCGACCATACCTCAGGCGCAGTTCTTCAAGATAGGGAGAAGACCGGCAAGCTTTGCCCCCTCGTACCGGCTTATTGCTGACCTCGGTGAGGAGCTCATTCATACCAACAGTGCGGGTGGACCCTCGGATCGCAGGTTTTCAGAGTATTATACGACCGGTATTGAAGAGTGGCTTTCCGGGATCTATTACACGCTCAAGCCCTAGAGGAATAACCGCTTCTTGAAAAATCTTGACAGGTGCTCCGTCTCGAATAACTCTGTCATCAGTCAGTCCTGATCGGCACGCATCTCTATCCAGGTTATTTGCAGTATTTTAAGGAATTGGACTGGATTACAGGATGATGGGAATAGGATTATTTCCCCCGGTAATCGGGACATGGTATTCAGATATTAATTCTAGTTTAAACGATAATTTGGATTAAAAGATATCAGATCTTCTTCGTTCGGCAAATCATGTCTAACTCTTTTTTTCAGAATAGGGGTTTGCCAGTTGTGAATATGGATATGCAAAGGGCGCTTGCCATTTTGATTAGCAAATCCCATGTCAGGTGAGAGATTATGGAGACACAGCTTGAAGCCCCGAATGCTGCAATCGGTTTCTGGAATTCGGTTTTCAATCCGCGTTCGATTGCGGTGATAGGGAAGACTGAGCGACCGAAGGGGGGATACATATTTATTACCACTCTCAAGAACGCCCAGTTCAGGGGAACGGTTCATGTTGTGTCAACCGATGGTGGCGGTGGTCTTGGGTTTCCGGTGTGCGATTCGATCGCCGATCTTCCGGAGCGGATGGATTATGCCATCATTGCTGTCCCTGCCCGGGATGTCCCCGATACTGTTCTCGGTCTCCGCGGAAAGGTCGCTGTTGCTCATGTCTTTTCATCCGGATTCGGCGATCTCGGGACCGACGAGGGGAGAAAGCGGGAAGACGATCTCAGGAGCGCCGCCGCTGCAAGTGGCGTTCGTATCATCGGTCCCAACTGCCTGGGCGTCTACAATCCTGCGGTGGGAATCGCCTATCCGCCGGGAATATTCCCAGTGCAGAAGGGAAATATCGGCTTTATCTCTCAGAGTGGCGGCACCGCGCAGTCGTTCGCCTGGTGTGGCGAGAACTATCACTATTTTCACAGCAAGGGGGTGAGTGTCGGCAACTCTGCCGATCTGGCACTTGAGGATTTTCTTGAGTATATGGTAAAGGATCCGGAGTCGGAAATCATCGCCATGTATGTGGAGGGAGTAAGAAGAGGGAGCAGGTATATTGAGCTCATACGGAGCGCCAGCAAACAGAAACCGATTGTTGTTTTGAAGGCGGGGCGATCACAGGCGGGGGTGACGGCCGCGGCATCGCATACGGGTATTATGGCAGGACGCGCTCCCATCTGGGATGCAGCGATACGACAGGCCGGCGGAATACAGGTGGAGAGTTTTGATGAGCTGGTAGAGACCGTTTCTGCCTTTACCAAGAGGAGGGGACGGCCGGGCAGACGGATCGCGCTGGTAAACCGCGGCGGCGGTGAAGGAGTTATTGCGGCGGATCTGCTTCCCCGGTGGGGCCTCGATGTCCCGGAGTATACCGAAGCGACGCAGCGTGCTCTCTCTGAACTCATCCCCAGTGCGGGAACCGGTTTTAAGAATCCGCTGGACTTTGCCGCGATAGGCGGTTATCCGGGAGTGTTCGAAAAGGTTCTCGACATCATCGATAGTGACGAGAATACTGACACCATCATCTATCAGCACCATATTGAATTTGCCTATCTCTTTTCACGCAAGTACAACGACTATCTCGTCGATACTCTCATTTCCTTCTATGAACAGTCCAGAAAGACACTCATTGTCGTCCTGCCGCTCTACTATTCCGCGGAAGTATGGCTTGAGGTTTTTAAAGGGCTGACCTCTCGTGGCGTTTCAACCCATCCCGCCATATTCGGAGCGATGAGGGCTGCCGTCCACCTCGCCGAGTTTGAGGAGATAAGAGAAGGGGGACGGGAGTAGAATACACTCCAGTTTTTACGGTACTGTTGCTATTCGAAAGCAGCCCGCGCATCATCACGCTCGACCGTTCTTGCAGAACGGGAGCGTTCTTCACGTCCCGAAAAAAGAAATGGTCTTCTTGAGCTCCTCGGCCAGCTTTGAGAGATTGGCCGAGTTGATTATGCCGCTGATCATTTCAATTGATGCGATGATACCGGACATGCCTCTGCTTATCTCGGTATTGTTCAACTGAATCAGTGATTCTATCTCCCTTATGCTCGAAGCGGTCTCCTGCGCGAGCTTTGATATCTCATCGGCGAGGAGATCCCCCGCCTGCAATTGCATATACGGGAAATCTTTGAGGTTGTCTGCCTCAAGGCGTGAATGACCGGAGAGAACACCGTACGGAAATTCTGTGCGGGCTGCTTGTCCAACATGCTCTCCAGTGCCTGGACGATGATCTGCGATATCGACGCTGATCACGGAACGGATTGTTTTCCCCGATACCGGGAATTCGTTATGAGCACACAGAGTTATTGCAGTTCTATCAATGCTGCGCGAAATTGATGATTTTTTTTTCGAAAATAGTAAATAATAAATGACGATAGTACGGTTTCATATAACAATTTGATCTTAAATGCTTTTGTTTTGTCAGGAGAAGGGTACTTATAATGCCAAAAAGGGATGATCTGAGCATTTTTCTCAATCCGAAATCGGTGGCGGTGATCGGTGCTTCCGAACGTCCCGGATCATGGGGTTCCTTCATGATGGAAGGGTTGCGATCGCGGGAATTCCCCGGTAAGATCTATCCCGTCAACAGCAGGGCCGGTGAAATCTATGGTATCACCGCATTCAACACGATAACCGACATTCCTGAACCGGTTGATCTCGCCATTCTCACCATTCCAGAAGAGTATATGGAAGAGACGATTGCAGCCTGTGGCGAAAAGGGGGTGCGGGGAATAACCATTATTACCGCCGGATTCGGTGAAGCCGTTTCGGGAGCGAGAGACCGCGAGCTTGAAATGGCAGCGCTCGCTCGATCCTTCGGTATGCGTCTCCTCGGTCCCAATGTGAGCGGCACTTTCAACCTGCACGCGAAATTCAACGCATCGGCATCACCCGGCGAGTATCTCCTTCAGACGCCTCTTGGTCTCATCTGCCAGGGGGGGTTTGCCTTTTACAACATGCTGACCGCAGGCTCCTATCGCAGCATGGGTGTCGGGAAGTTCATTCATACCGGAAACGAGTGCGATCTCACCGTTTCGGATTTTCTGGATGACTTCGGTCGCGATCCGGAAGTTGAGGCCGTCCTGATGTATCTTGAGACGATTCGCACTGTCCGGCACTTCATCGAGGTGGCCGGCCGGGTAACTGTGGAGAAGCCGGTAGTGGTGTACAAGGCCGGACGAACGGCGGGAGGAAGCCGTGCCGCGCGAAGTCATACCGGTGCCCTTGCAGGGCGGAGGGTGCTCTTTGATGCCGTTTTCCGTCAGTCGGGCATACTGGTTTCGCCGACGATGGAGCTGATGCTTCCTCTGGGACATGCGCTCATCGAGCGCCCGGCGATGCGAGGGAGAAGGGTTGCTGTTGTCACCATTGGCGGCTCCTGGGGGGTAGCGCTTACGGATACCCTCGAAGAGCAGGGGCTGCTGGTTCCGGAGATGGGGCCCCGGGTGCAGAAGCGGCTGCGGGAACTGGGTATGCCGATACGGGCTTCGACACGGAATCCGATCGATATTGGTGCTTCGGGGTATACCCTGTCAGTTGATACGCTCGTTGCTATTGGCCGCGAGATACTCATCTCAGATGAGGTTGATGCTCTCATTATACACGGTATGGGTACGCCCGGGATTCATGACGAAAAGACACCCGATGTAATGCTCTATTTCTGTGAAATGGAGAAAGAGATCATGCAAAGATATCAGGCGCTGCAGGAGGAAACAGATCGCCCCGTGCTGATAGGAAGCCATTATACTCCCTGGATCAGCCAGGCGATTCGTGACGCCAACGAGATGGGGATACGGGTGTATCATCGCCTCGATGAGATTGCGCAGTTGCTCTCCCTCATGCACTCGCGCTGGGAAACCGTGCAGCGAATGAAGTGATCTGAAATGAGGTGCTGATAAGAGTGAAAATACCGATGAACGCCGATATTACCGTACACGGATTCTTACGTTTTTTGTGTAACGGGTTGCAGGGACTTTTCGAGATTATATAGTATGATAAACCGTGCCTCCGTGGCCGTATTACGCTTCAAGGGGTTGAGAGACTATGACACATGAAGATGCAGGTAACTATTCGGCGAAACATTCTCCTGAGAGGAAACCGGATGAAAATATTCTGAACAGGGTGAAAAGCGCCGCTCATGATGGAACTATCACCTGTGCTGCAGCTCATCAGATTGCAGATGCCCTGAAAGTTCCACCCGCCGAGATAGGCTTCACCATCGATTATCTTGAGATCCGCCTTCGCGGATGTCAGCTCGGTCTCTTCGGCTATCCTCAGGGGAGAATTGTCAAGCCGGCAGAGACGGTATCGGATGAATTGAAGGACGAGATACATGCCCGACTGATCGATGGGTATCTCTCCTGTGCCGAAGCATGGGATATTGCTGGACGAATGAATATTTCACGGCGGGGGATCGCTGATGCCTGTGAGAAGCTCGGCATCAAGATAAAGAGGTGTCAGCTCGGTGCGTTTTGAAAAATGCGCGGCATGTGTGAATGTCGAGCATCTCATTCAGAGAAGATGTTCAGAAAGCATGCTGTCTCTTGAACCGGATGATAAACTCTGTTCCCCCTTTCCGATTGAGCTGTACGGTTCCCTTCAGCTGCGTTTGTATCAGGATTGATACCAGTCGCAATCCCAGTGTTGTGGCGTTTTCGACGGAAATACCACGGGGAAGGCCGATGCCATTGTCGCTGACGTTCATTTCAACCATATCTTTCTTCTGATAAGTGTTGATGGATATCGTCTTACTCCCGCCCGTCTCACGGGGGAATGCATATTTAAGGGAATTCGATATGAGCTCGTTGATAATAAGTCCACACGGTATCGCCTGGTTGATAGTCAGATGTATACCCTCTGCGGAGATTTCCAGCGCGATTCCCTTATCGGTCTGATACGTCTGTACAAGCTCTTTTACTAAGGTGTTGAGATATTCAGCAAAATCGATCTGATCGAGATCTTCCGATTGATAGAGTCGTTCATAAAGAAGAGACATTGCTCGAATCCGTTCGCGGGAAACGCGGTACAGTTGTAACATATCTTCATTCTCGATTCTATTCTCCTGCAGGCTGAGAAGGCTCGTTATGATCTGCAGGTTATTCTTAACCCGATGATGTATCTCCTTCAGAAGCATGTCCTTTTCCCTGAGAGATTTCTTTATCTGACCCTCTGCTCGAAATCGTTGCAATGTAACTGATGATTGATATATAAATGCTTCTATTAATTCGGTATTGAGCGGGGGAGCATCTTGAAGGAGGATTATAACAGCATTACCGAAGAGCTCGTTATTCCAGGAGAATCCGATTCCGAATAGCTCCTGAAACCCGATGATGTTCTCAATTCTGCGGGCCAATCCTTTCGAGATACTCCCGAACAGGAGCTCATGGATTCCCCCGGCAATCTTTATCAATCGGCCGCTGAGCATCTCTTTTCGCGAGCTTTCATCCGTTACCTTCGCCTTCATTAGGAAGGGTGATTTCCCGAATGCCTGAAGTACCTTTTCCATATATGTTCCCAGTCCGATGACAGCTCTATTACACAGGCTATCCGATTCTTTCTCGAAATAATTTATGAGGATAATTGATCTGCCCGTTATCTGACGCAATTTCTCACCGATGAAGTAGTAGATATCCTTTTCGGGGGAGAAGTCAAGGAACTCCAGTGCTGACCGGGTGAGGAACTCGAGATTGCCGTGATATTCCGCTTTTCTCTTTTCGACCTCCGCAAGAGCTTCTTCTGCCTTTACCCTCTCAGTGATATCCCGATCGATGCCCCTGAAGCTTATGAGGTTTCCATCGGTGTCGAAGATGGGAATGCCGCTGCTTTCGAGTATTACCTCATGACCGTCCTTGTGTGTATTGATGGTGCGGAGATTTGTATAGGGACGGGCAGATTGCAGTGAGGACCGGATTATCCCGTCTATACTTGCTGCTTCTCCGGTGGGCTTGAAATCGAACAGCTTTCGGCCGACTATTTCCTGAGGGTCGTATCCAAGCAGGTCATTGACTTTCGGGCTCGAATAGGTGTACCTTCCTTCGGTATCCACCTCCCAGATCCAGTCACTCGTGGTCTCAACGAGGGAACGGAACCGCTCTTCGGATGATCGTATCCTCTCCTCTGCAAGCTTTCGCTCTGTTATGTCATGAGCAATTCCCTGCAATGCGAAGGGCTTTCCATCGTGATAGATAATCCCCGCATCGGTTTCAATCCAGATAGAACTGCCGTCCTTTCTCTTCAGCCGGTATTCATTTCGTGTTGCCCGAAATCCCTTTTCCAGGTGTTCATTCATCGATTGAAATGCCTTTGAGAGCTGTTCATCGTCGAGGAGCGAGGCATAGTTCAGGTTTTTTATCTCATCTCTCTTATAACCGAGCAGAGCGAGGGCGGTGTCGTTTGCATCTATGAAGTTGCCCTGAAAATCGCATATATATACAGCGTGCAGTGTCCTATCGAAAAGGGACTGATACCGGTTCTCAATTGACCTTAATTTTTCTTCCGTATTTTTCCGCTCGGTAATATCGGTCAGAATCCCCTGAAATCCCTTTATTCGATCTCCCTCATACACGGGGTTGTTGAATGCCTGAATCCAGCGCAGCTCGCCCGAACGGGCCACTAAACGGTATTCAACCGGATTGATATTCCCCCGCTTGCCGGAGTTGAACTCTTCCTGTGCATGCGGGAGGTCTTCCTCGTACATGAATTCGGTGAACGCTCTGCCGATAACATATTGTGCCGGATGCCCGAAGAGCGATTCGACCGCAGGGCTTATGTAGGTGATTATACCGGTATCATCAACTGAATAAATTACCTCATCGATATTCTCAACGAGCTCGCGGAATTTCTCCTCGCTCTGTCGGAGTCTCTTTTCCAGTTCATGACGCTGAAGCGCCGTTTCAACAGCAGAATAGATATCGTTTCTTCCCGCAGGCTTTACGAGGTATCCGTAGGGGGAGGTCTGCCGCGCCCGTTTAAAAGTGGCTTCCTGGGTATGAGCGGTGAGATATATAACCGGAATATCATATTTCTCCTGAATCTTCTCTGTAGCTTCGATGCCATCAATATCACCATCGAGGAAAATGTCCATGATAATGAGATCGGGTTGCGTTTGCTCGACCGCTCTCAGGGCCTCTTCTCCGGACGTTGCCCCTTCGAGAACATCATAACCCATTCTTTTGAGGGTGTTCTCTATATCCAGCCCGATAATGGAATCATCCTCAACAACGAGTATTATCTTCTTATCCACCTGTGTCCCCATTCCCGCATTCTCATCCTCGATTCTCATGAGCACAAAAAAACACTTTTCGGCCGGTATAACCGGGCAAGAAAGGTGCTTTTACATTAATTCTCGCTCACGAGGAGCACGATGTCCCCCCTGCCAGCATGCACGGAATGTGCAAAAAAAACCGATCAAGGGGATATCATACAATAGTTTTTATAAGTCATCTAATCTTGTATTGCTTTACATTGATAGAGCATTCACCGCGACTACAGCTCAGGATGAAGAGCTGTTTTTTCGGTGATTATGGTCAGGAGGGATACAGTATTACGTATATACGAAAGGAATAAAGCATATTTTCTTTTTTATTTTCGATTTTTTTTATTTACGATAGTAACGGATTATTCATTTATGTATACATGGAGGAAGCGTTTGCTGATACTACTCTTTTCGCTTCTCAGCCGGATAGTGATGAGAGTCGCCTGTCAGTAAAACTGCTTGAGGGGGAAGAGGGGAAAGGGGATTTTTTTCGATAAACACGTTAGCGAATATATCACTGAAAGAAGGGAGCATCAACTATGGGAAAATGGGAAAAACTCGATCAGAAACTGAATGAATACCTGCGGCTGGCAACCTTTCCCATTGCCGTCAAGCTGCTCGAGAACGAAAAGGATCTTGACAGCATAAAATGGATAAAACGACCGGACAAGAAAATCGCCCTCTGCCAGATGTTCAGCTATTCCCGTTACTACGGCTGGACAATGGGACTCACCGAGGAGGACAATGTCTGTCCGCTCGCCGAGATTGCATTGGGTTTCGTGAAGCCCTATGACCTGTATACCGAGGGGGGCTTTTTCGTCGGGAGGTATCATGAAACGCTTGCGGCTGCAAAGAAAACCGCAGCGATGATCCCTCAGTTGCCCTACGGGAAGTTCTCGGCCATCGTTTCAGGTGCGCTGGGGAGGGTTGACTTCGACCCCGATTTTATTATGATTTATGGCAACACCTCACAGATGCTGCGCATTATACAGGGTGTTCTCTGGGAGGAGGGGGGCAGGGTAAGCATGTCGACCTTTGGTGATGCGGTCTGCGCTGACACCATATCCAATGTCTATCTGACCGGGGAGTTTCAATTGGCCCTCCCGTGCCTCGGGGACCGGCGCTTCGGACTGGCAAGGGACAGCGATCTGGTGGCATCGGTTCCCATCGAAAAAGTTGAGAAGATGCTGGTGGGACTTGAAGGAACCCATCAGGGTGGTTCGCGATATCCCATACCATACGAGATCGCTCCTCCCGAATTCTTCCTCAAGATGAAGGATCAGCTCGACGCGGCAAAAGGGAAGTAACCTGAAGGTGAAACGTCCCGGGAGTATCCGGGATGGTTCAGTTCCCCTTCTCGCTGTTTCGCTCTCTCCGGAAACCGGCCTTGAGTATTGTGTTGAAACGGCCGGTGAAATAGCTCTCTGGTATCTCCTTGTACATCAGGCGATCCGCGGGAATCTCGGGAAGTGTAAAATCGAGCACGATGCTCAGAAAGCTCTGAATGATGTTGAAAGTCGCTCCCCAGAGTATTTCGCGCTCCGTCCCGTCGTTGAAGATATACGCGGGGAAATTCCATTCGTTTCTCTGGCTCGCCTGGCGTATCTCTTCAGGTACCTCGAAGGTTATCCAGTAATAATTATCGGGAAGGAGCATGTCGCTGACGCTTATGGATATCAGCTTTTCAACCTCCCCGTTGAGCTTTTTCTTCCATGCACCGGTTATCATTCCCACTGACGGATAAATCACCCGCCGAAACGAGAGGAGCCCGTAGGGGGGGAGGGATCCGAGGAACGTAACGTGGCGGGAATTGAGCCCCGTTTCCTCCCGGGCTTCTCTGAGTGCCGTTGCGAGAAAGTGAGCAACAGTGTTTCGCTCGGCCTTCCCCTCCGTGCTCCCGGAGTCGAGGTTGTCGATTCGAATGAGAGTTAACCCGTGTGAGATGAACATCCCGTGAATACGGTCGCGGAGGGAGACATGTCCGCCGGGACAGCAGAGATCCCCCGGCTGAGCTACATATTTTGAGCGCTTCGTCAGAAGGAATTCACACTGCTTCCTCTCGGGTGAGAACTGAAGCAACAGTATCACGCCCGATGTATGATATCGCTCTCCGGCCTTTCCCCGTTCCATAAGGGATGTGTAGTGTTCGAAAAAATTATGAGGATGTGCTCTCAGACGCTGAATGACGAGTTCATTGAAACCATCGCAGTCGCGAAGGATTGAATTTGCATTGTTTTGCATGACTTCCGTACTGTATATACCGTTGTGTGCGGGTCAAGGATTTTTAATGCCTAAGAAGGGGATAACTGACTATGACCCGTATGCCCGAAGCAGAACGTAACCGGGCACGAGATATGAGGTGATGATATCCGTAGAGCGGTACGTAATGTTCCTTAAGCATTTTGTTTTCGATACTCTTTCAAATAAATACTGATGAAAGAGAACTTATGCTTGAAATCGACCGGGATACTATATATGTTACCTGTGATACTCTGACGTTATAATCAACATGCTGGCAGATTCGCAGTGCCATGAAACACCGTATCGTTTCAATAATACCGAATGGGCGAATGGAGAGATCCAATGGATGAGGAATCTAAAAAACTTTTAGCATACATACAGAGAGATCTTGGCATTAATTTCGATGAGATGTCGAAGATGGACCCCGATGAGATCTTGAAAATCCTCAATGAGAAGCTCACTCGGGCACTTGATAAAATGAAAAAAGACAACAATTCCTGAAAGGGATGCCCTTTCCCCCCGTAAACGCATACCCGCTGATATCAGTAATACCCGCAGGGACGTTTCCGTGAACTGCGTATAGTTTCGTTCCCTGTGGACGAATAAGAAGGTAAATCAACTTTTCATTGTGCCGGTTTTACCGGCTGAAGAAAGCTTCGGGGTTTCCGGAGAAGATAGTCCTTTTCGCGGTTTGGGGATTTTGCTTGACTGCATTATATATTTGCAGGTAATACATAATTGTACGATGGGTACCTTTAAAACCTGTATTTACATTGATTGACAAATTGCAAATACCGGTTTTATCAGGCATTGTGACACAGCGACACAGCGTTTCACATGCCAGCGCAAGCAGGATGTGCGAGAAAAACAGGCCAGGGGGACATCATATTAATTGGTTGCAGAGCTCCCCGTATAGGATAAAATATCTACCCGGTATAATGCAGAGCAAACCGCTCTACAGTGTAGAATATGCTTTTGAGAATAGGAGCCCCGGGCGCGGTCCGATCGGCCGTGAAAGATGCTGTATGGTGCCGGTGTGCCACAAGCTGTCAGATATCCGGAAATAGCCGTTCACCCCATCGGGAAGGCGAGCCGCAGGGAGCTCCGGGAAAGCGGGAAGTAGGGTGGATAGGGCTGGCAAAGAAAAGCTTGAATGGTACCATGAGGAGGGACGATGGAAGGATACGATGTAATTGTCATTGGGGCCGGTAATGGCGGTCTCACCGCGGCTGCTGCACTGGCGAAAGCCGGTACAAATGTTTTGCTCCTCGAGCGGCACAATGTGCCCGGTGGATGTGCAACCAGCTTCTGTCGGGGACGATTTGAGTTCGAAACGGCGCTTCATCAGCTCAGTGGCGTTGGAACGCCGGAGAAGCCGGGACCTGTTCGCTCGCTGCTGGACAGTATTGGCGTGCTCGACAGAATTGAGTTGATTGAGATACCTGAGCTCTATCGGACGGTGGTTCTCGATAAAATGGACATATCGCTGAAGGCCGACAGGCAGCAGGTTGTCGAGCAACTGCAGAGCCATTTCCCAAAGGAGAAGAAGAAGATATCGGAATTTTTTGATCTGATATACAAGTTTTTCGGAGAAATCGTTGGTGCCTTCTACCTCAAGGATCCGGATATTTCACCGGAAAAGTATCCCCTGTACTTCAAATACGCTTTCCGCAACTGTCAGGAGATTCTTGAAGAGTACTTTGATGATCCCCTTCTCAGATGGGCGGTGTCGACCTACTGGCCCTATGTCGGTCTCCCCCCGAGCAAGCTCTCATTCAGCACGCTTGCACTGTTGCTCGTCGCTTATATCGAATACAAGCCATTTCATATACGCGGTGGGTCACAGGCGCTCTCCAATGCCATCGCCGATACGATTATATCCTCCGGCGGGACGATTCGCTACAGCTGCGCGGCGAAGAGCATATTCGTTGATAAGGGTAAAGTTAAGGGAGTTGTCACGGAAGATGGCGAAGAGATACCGGCGAAATTCGTCATCTCCAATGCTTCGAAAATATCCACCTATTTTGAGATGATTGATGCCGAGAATCTCCCGAGGGAAGCACGTGATGAGATGAAAGGAAGTGTTCTCGGCCCGTCAGCATTCACCATCTATATGGGACTGGACCGTACACCTGAAGAGTTGGGCGTACAGGATTCAACGACCTTCATGAGCCCCGATCTCGACGCGGATAGGCATTATGAATGCTACAAGACTATTGAGTTCAACGATGATCCGATAGGGCTCACCTGCTACTCCCATATCGATCCCTCATTTTCTCCAGAGGGAACGGCACAGGCTGTTCTCATTACTCTGAAATACGCTGAGCCGTGGCTCAGAGTTCCCCCGGAGCGGTATGTTTCCGAGAAGCAGCGAGTTGCCGATGCCATGCTGCGGATGGGTGAGAAGCTCTATCCCGGCCTCCGTGATCATATTGAGGAGATTGAAATAGCGACGCCGATAACACACATGCGGTATCTGGGACATCCGGGAGGAGCAATTTACGGATTTGAGCAGCACGCAAAGGACTCGACCCTTTTCGTGTCACCGAAACCCCCGATAGAAGGGCTGTATCTGGCAGGTGCCTGGATTGATATGGGCGGGTTCCAGCCCACTCTTGAATCGGGCATGAAAGCTGCCCGGGCGATTCTGAAGGAGATGAGTGGATAGGGGAACTATTCGAGAATAGCTCCCCGTGCCGCAGAGCTGACCGATTTAACGTACCGCCGCATAAACCCGGAAGGTATTTCATGTTCGTTAGGTTTCCAGGCAGCTTGACGCTTCGCAATCTCCTGCTCAGTGAGATGCAGCTCGACTTTCCGTTTGGGGATATCGATTGAGATCTCATCGCCATTCTGCACGATTGCAATGGGGCCGCCGACATACGCCTCAGGTGATACATGTCCGATGCATGGTCCCGAGGTGGCACCTGAAAATCTTCCGTCCGTGATGAGCGCGACACGCTTGAATCCCGCAAGGTCAAGGCCAACTGTCACCGCGAGCGTTTCAGGCATCCCGGGTCCCCCCTTCGGGCCCTCGTATCTGATGACAATAACCTCTTCCTCGTTTATTTTCTGTTCTCGAATGGCTGTCAGGCAATCGCTCTCCGATTCAAATACCCGTGCCGTACCGGTAAAGGTGAGCATATCTTCAGTTACCGCTGATTGCTTTATGACAGCGCCTTCAGGGGCGAGATTCCCATAGAGGATGGCAGTGCTTCCCTCTTTCATATGTGCGTTTTCTCTATTGGGAATAACCGACGCGTCGAGCACAACAGCTTCATCCACTATCTCGGCAAGCTTTTTCCCCGAGACATTCAGTGCATCGAGGTGGAGGTCGTCGGCAATCATCTTCATGACTGCCGGTATTCCCCCCGCCGTGTAGAGCTCTGTTATGCCGTGAGGCCCGTTGGGTGATATGCTGCAGAGGGTCGGTATTATCCGATTATAATCGTTGAAGCGTTTCAGCGGGAGATCGAAACCGATTTCGTGTGCGATCGCGGGGAGGTGAAGCGTGGTGTTGGTAGAGCCACCAATGGCAAGATCAACCATGATGGCATTTTCGATTGCCTTTTCGGTGATGATCTGCCGCGCAGTCAGCTGCTCGTCGACCATCTTTACGATTCGCATTCCTGCCTTCCGCGCGAAGATAAGCTTCTCAGCGTGATATGCCGGGACGCTTGCAGACCGGGGGAGCGACATGCCGAGCGCTTCGGTTAATGACTGGAAGGTATTTGCCGTTCCCATGACTTCACAGGCCCCGCTGGTTGCACAGGTTGCCGTTGCGATTTTATCATTGAGATCGTCGTATGACTTCTGGTCAATGCTCCCTTTCATGGTCGATTTGAAGCGTATCGCCCATGCGTTGGGCCCCCCCGTAATGAAGAGGGCGGGGAGATTAAGCCGAGCCGCCGCCATGAGCATGCCCGGAATTATCTTGTCGCAGCTTGCGATAAAGACAATCCCGTCGTAGAGCATGCTCCGCACGTGGGTCTCAATTATATCGGCAATGAGATCCCGCTGTGCGAGAATGAATCGCATCCCCTCGTGTCCTTCGGAGACTCCGTCGCATGGCGCAGGAACGTGAAACTCAAAAGGAATTCCGCCTGCAGCGTGAATGCCGTTCTTTACCCGCGCTGCGATGGTATCGAGGTGCATATGTCCCGGGTTGATGTCGGTTCTGGAATTTGCAACGGCAATGAGCGGTTTCTGAGTGAGCTCTTCGACATCAGTTCCGGTTCCCTGAAGCATTGACTTCCTTATGATATTTATGGGAAAGTCCTTATCGTCAAAGATGGGAGCACTCTTGAACTTTTTCATGATGATACCTCGCCGAGAAAAATATTTTAGATTACGGACAAGATAGTATTCTGTGCAATCAGGTTGACAAGTATTTTATACTATTGGGCAAAATCATATCAGCTGCCCGTAGAGGAGTTTTCGGGGTTGGCATGATTCGAGCCTGTTTCAGTATTGTGCGTAAATTTGTTGACGCTAGCGGTGCATTTTTAATAATGAAATTAATCGATGGCACGTGCGCTGTAGTATACTCAAGGCATGAAGAGTGGCGCTGTCTTCCGGTTATGTATGCCTTGAGCAGATCGGTGATGAGGTAAGGGTTATGTCTCAAGAAGCTTCTCAGCACAGCAGGCAGGGTGAGAGAAAATCTTCGTTGAAACCGATTGCTTTGATACTTGCGGGATATGATAAGCTCGATGTTGAGACGAGGAGGAGAAAGAGAAGGGAGATACGGGAGGCGTACGACGGGGATGAGATATATATCGGGAGGAACAAATTCCTCAATACCATTGCGGGAAAGCCGGTCATTCAGTATGTTCTCGATGCGGTTTTTAAAGCGCGGAAAGGTGGCAGAAGAGTATATGATCGAATTTTTGTCTATAATGACACGAAGAGCTTTCAAGAGAGAATACCGGTGAAAGCGTATCCCAACCTGACGGTTGAGCAGATGAAGGATTCGGTGGGAGGGCATCTGAAGGATTTCTATTTTCGGCATGTTGAGTACGGTCAACATGTTGATATCTTTTTCGGCGATACCCCGAGAATTACGACCGGTGATGTTGAGTGGATACACAGGGAGTACAAAAGCATCCTGGGTAAAAAGAGGGACCATCGGGGGAACACCATTGCCATGGTATACGGTATTGTAGAATTTGCAGATCTGAAAGATAACTGGCTTGAGCACCGCATTAAGTACATCAGGCGGGGGCCGAATAAGGGAAAGCTGAAGAGCTTTGTGGGCTTCGAAAACTGTCAGGCACGGATCGGGAATTCAGGCGCTTTCATAAAGGATAGATGTCTCGATGAGCTTGTCGATTACAGGGCGGTGAACTTTTTTTACAATCTTCGCAAAGCGCTTACCCCGAGCACCTTCTCAAAGATCTTATATCATCTCTGGAAAACAAAGCAATTCGATATGATCCGGCAGGTTAAAAGGAAGAATATAAAAGAGACAGAATTTGTCGATGCGGCAATTGAGGTTATTGGGCACTTATTAAAGATTGATCTCAGCACTTTTAGCGGAATGATGTATCACATCAAGCATAATGCCGCTCACTGGGAGAATGATATTGACGGTCCCCGCGATCTGGCAGCGTTTCGCAAAAGATTCGCGGAGCAGTCCGCCTCTTCGGCATCAAATTGAAAAGCTGAAAAGAGGTATTCGTAAATTTTCCATTATTCCTGTCATTGCAACCCGTGACCTGCCCGGAAATGCGGCAGCCATCCGTGAGGTATTTCTCGATTTTCCCCTAAGCCGATTTTGAGCTTGCCTCGCCACGACAGTTTATCCTCCTTCAGACTCCGCTCGATTTCATGAGCAATAGTATCGGTATTCAGGCCTTCCGGTACAGTGATGGAGATATTCACGTATCGTTTCATACTGTCAGCATACCCTGAATATACAATTTTAACTTGACTTCATCGTTTCGTCAATATAGGCTGGAATACTTTTTTAATGATGGAGGAAGTAATGGGAGAGAAGATTTGGATTAAAAACTATGATCCTGGAGTGCCGTATCACGTCGATCTGCCCGACATTCCCGCGCACGCGCTTCTGGAAAAGAGGGCGGAAAAGACGCCTCAGGCGACGGCGGTTACGGTGATGGACATACCCACCACCTACGAGGAGCTGAACAAAAGAGCGAATCAGTTCGCCCATGCGCTGCTCGATTGGGGAATCAAGAAAGGCGACAAAGTGGCGCTGGTGCTGGCCAACTCCACATCATATGTCTCCAGCCAATTCGGTATTCTGAAAACGGGTGCAATCACCGTCACGGTGAATCCCCTCTATACCGGTCGTGAGCTCTCGCATGTTATCGGAAACTCGGGTGCGCGGCTTGCAGTTGTCCTCAGCCTCTTTGCGGATAATGTAGTGAAGATAAAGGATCAGACCTCCCTTGAGAAGATACTGGTTGTTCCCATACCGGGCATGGATATACCCCTTCCGGAAGGTGTTACGCTCCTGGAGGATTTCATGGCCGGCCATGGAGATACCAATCCGGGAATTGAGGTCAGTATTGATGATCCCGCGCTTATTCTGTACACCGGCGGAACCACCGGCCTCTCGAAAGGTGCAGTGCTTCAGCACCGCAGCCAGGTGTATTCCGCCTATTCGCTCAGCAGACTCGATCCCACCATGAAGGAGCTTGAGGATTCCTTCGTGCTGGTGAATCCCCTTTTCCATATCATGGGCAACGCCATAATGTCCTTTTGCATTTACGCGGGGCTGCCGGTTCATCTGGTTCCGCAATACGATCCGGGCATGGTGCTCAAGACGATTCACAAACAGCGGCCGACCTGGTTCCCCGGCGTGCCCACCATGTTCATCGGCGTCATGAACCATCCGGAGGTGAAGGAGCACGATCTCACCAGCATCAAGTTCTGCGTTTCTGCCGCGGCGCCCTTCCCCGTGGAGGCGATAGAGCAGTTTGAAAAGATTACCGGCTGCCGCGTGGTCGAGGCCTACGGACTGACGGAGAGCGGCGCGGCAATTCTGTTTAATCCCTTCGTGAATAAACGCAAGGTCGGGAGCATCGGTTTTCCCATCGCCGACATGGATGCAAAGATAATGGATCTTGAAGACGGGGAGAAGGAGTTGCCCGCCAATCAGGAGGGGGAGCTCGTCATCAAAGGCCCGCCCGTCATGATGCACTACCTGAACATGCCCGATGAAACGGCGGCTTCGATGAAAGACGGGTGGTTCTATACCGGCGACATCGCCAAAATGGACGAGGACGGCTACTTCTGGATTGTCGACCGGAAGAAGGATATGATCATCGCCGGAGGATTCAACATCTATCCGCGGGATATTGACGAGGTGCTTCACGAGCATCCCAAAGTTGAGCTCGCCTGCGCTATCGGGATTCCCGACGCCTATCGCGGCGAGACGGTGAAAGCCTTTGTTGTTCCCAAAAAGGGGGAGACCATCACCGAGGAGGAGATCATATCCTTCTGTAAGGAACGTCTTACTGCGTATAAGGTTCCTAAATTCATAGAGTTCAGGGATTCTCTCCCCACCTCGGTTATCGGAAAGGTTTTGCGCAAGGAGCTCCGCGAGGAGGAGCGGAAGAAGCGTGAAGGGTCGAGTTAAGCAATTTCCGTAAGAATAAAAACGGGCGCCCGCGTGAGCGCCCGTTTTCATTATCGCACCTGCGCGGTCCTTTTTCAGGGATTCTCCTCTCCCCGGAGCAGATTCCACCTGCTGTATATCAGCGGGGCGATAAAGGTAATCCAGAACCCCATGAGCCAGTATCTGAAGAAGCCGGCTATGAGGATTTTCGGCAGCAACAGCTTTACGCCCTCCTTGATGAGAAAGAGTCCCGCAAAACCGATTATCAGTTTGAGTGCCGTCGGCAGTATGCCGTTCCGCGGAAAAAATGCTATTCTCTCCCTGCCGAGATAGGCGCCGATGAGAAAACCGGAGAATACCCCCATGTAATTATTGATCGAATTTCCGGGAATGATATTGTAGATGAGAAGGGGGAGTATGATAAGCGCTCCGATGATAAGCACCTCACGCATCCGCTCATAGTATTTCTCAGTCCAGAGGGCAAGCGGGATCAGAATAACCAGTGCGAGGATACCGAGCAGATAACCGCCGATGATATCTCCGAAGTAGTGGACTCCCAGATACATCCTCGAATAGGGGATGAGAATGATCATCAGAATACCCACCGCGAGAATAATTCTGTTCCTGACGAGATACATAATCGCTCCCCACATCGAAACCGATCCCTGCGTGTGTCCGCTCGGAAACCCGGGGTCGGTCGGTTTGTATTTCAGGCTGAGCTCCCGAATGCCATCAATGAGTTTATCCGGATCGGGACGGGGATTCCGGAATATCTCCTTCATCATATCGTTCACCGTAACTGAAATGAGGAAGACAAATCCTATTATAACGGTGTTTCTCTTGTGATAGCACCAGTAGAGGACGGGGAGGAAGAGCGTGTAGAAGATCTCGTCCCCCATTTTCGTAATGATGATCATGAAGATATCGAACCATCCCCCGATAAAGAGATGCACGGTGTTTAAAATATCTTCACCGAAAAAGAAAGGATCGTGTAACAGTGATTCCATCGGCATTCCTCCGTAGGAATATTTTTTATTTCACGGGTGCAAGAGGGGTGCTGCAAGGTCGATGAAAATCATCCGGATGCCTCGCCGCCGGAGTGATTATCATTCTATTATGAGAAGAACATTACGCTCTTTCGGTTGAAGAGTCAAGAGAAAATAGTCGCTGAAATTTACAGATGGAAAAAACATGAGAGCCACAGAAGCAATTTCCTTGACTTTTTTGCAGAGGTCAGTACTCGTCGATCTATTACGAAGTGAGTATGTGTTATGAAAAAGACCGGCAATCTCAACATCGACAGGATACTGCCCATTCGGACGCCGCGCTATATTGCGGCACAGCTGCCGTTAACCGATGCGATAAGCGAACATGTCACCAGTGCACGGAACGTCATCAAGGATATATTGAACGGGAAGGACAAACGATTCTTGATGATCATCGGCCCCTGCTCAATACACGATCCCGATGCTGCAATAGAATACGCACAGCGGCTGAAGGAGCTCTCGAAAGAGGTGCGGGAGACGCAGTTCTTTGTGATTCGTATATACTTTGAGAAACCGCGAAGCAGTATCGGATGGAAGGGGCTTATCAATGATCCTCACATGGATGGCTCTCATGATATCGACGCGGGTCTCTATATTGCGAGGAAGCTCCTTCTCGATATCAATGTGATCGGTTTGCCCATTGCAACGGAGATGCTCGATCCCTTCACGCCGCAGTTCACCGCGGATCTCATCTCCTGGGCCGCTATTGGGGCGAGAACAGTCGAATCACAAACGCACCGCGAGCTCGCCAGCGGTATATCCATGCCCGTTGGCTTCAAGAATTCCACTGACGGAAGCATTGACGTGGCAATCGGCGCGATGAAATCGGCATCCCATCCCCACAGCTTCATCGGCATCAATGAAGACGGCATGGCATCGATCGTGAGGACGAGAGGAAATCCCTATGTTCACATCGTGCTCAGGGGAGGCGAGAATCGACCGAACTTCGATCGGGTGAGCGTCGAGCGGGTTATCTCGCACCTCAAGGAGGAGGATTTGCGCGCCAAGGTTCTCATCGATTGCAGCCACGGCAATTCTTTCAAGGATCATACCAAGCAGCCGCTTGTCCTGAAGGACGTCCTGCGCCAGCGCATCGACGGCAATACCGATATTATCGGATGTATGATCGAGAGTAACCTGAAGGCTGGGAATCAGCCGATACCGGAAAACCTCGACGAGCTCGAATACGGCATATCGGTGACAGACAAGTGCGTTGATTGGGAATCAACTGTCGAGATGGTGCATATGACTCACGAATTCCTCTTGCGGCAGGAATGATGTTCAGGAGTGCTCACAGCAAAGCCATTGCCGATGTCCCGGCGGTGTTAAGTGAAAAGGGATATCGAACGTGAATGATTCAGAGAAGAATCGCGATCGGTATTATGTGCTTGGCCAGCTGGTCGAAGCGGTGAACCTGCTCGCGAGCGCTCCGCAGGCCGCTCTCATCCTGCCCGAGATTCGAAGCAATCTGGTGATGGCGCTCGACGGGGCACAGAGCATTGAGGAGATTGCCGGTATCCCGGGGAGGCTCACCCCGGTTTTCGGAAAGATAACCGCTCCAGCATACCCTGCCTGGGGAGCATCATTTTATACCGCCGCAATACTCCTCGAGATATTGAAGATAGATGCGTCTCGCCGTGCGGCCATGGAGATAAAATATACGCCCGCAATCGTAGAGCTCGTGCGTCAAGACGATATCAGCATCGAGCGTCTCGAGATAGAAGAAAATCTCTCACTTGAAATCATCATCAAAAGAAGTCTCAGGAACGGAACAGTGCCTCAGGCGTTCTATACTGAGGGAGGTTTTGCCCGCGAGGGAGCGGTCATCCTGACCGGCGATAATGCCGTGCAGGTCGCCGGAACTGCGCTGCGTATTGCTGAACGTATATAACCGAAGCGGTATCATACCGATTTTTCTGCATCACTGCATCGCTCCATAACGCTATACCTGCATCACTGAAATGTAGTTATAGGCAATAATTTTTTTTTTATTATCCCTGAGTGCTATATATTGTAGTAAGAACTCTCGAATGAGGAGAGAGAAATGAAAGCACTGTGGAAGAATACTGTTATAGCGGAGAGCAGAAAGACCATCGTTATTGAGGGGAATCATTACTTTCCGCCGGATTCTATAAACAGGCAGTATTTCGAGAAAAGTGACACACACAGCACCTGCCCCTGGAAGGGTGAGGCACATTATTATCATCTGATTTCCGATGGTGCAAAGAGCAAGGATGCTGCCTGGTTCTATCCCGAACCGAAGGAGGCAGCCAGGGAGATCGCCAATTACGTCGCCTTCTGGAAAGACGTGGAGATAGTTCCCTCATAGTTGGCTCAACGTAACGGTGAAAGGGTATTCAGCATGGATTTTCCATCACCGGAATTATCTCGGGATCACCTGTAATCATTAAAAAAGGAGTTACTCCAAGCGGTTTCTCCTTCTCACTGTTTTGAATAGCTCAAGAACCGAAAGCCGGTTTATCAATAATAAATATAATTCGCAGATGTCCTCACGAGGTGGTCGGTGAGGCAGTACGAACAGATTTTCCACATGAATGAAGATACAATAAAGGAAAACGAAAAACGTGCTCTCTGCGGCATATGCCCTGCGGGATGCTGGGTTATCGTATCGTATCGCGATGGGAAGCTCGCTGCTGTTCGTCCCGATGAGACTTCGAATCTCGGTGCGATCTGCAAGCTGGGGGAGCACTCGGCTGAGATCGTCTACTCGGAGGATCGCATCCTTCACCCTCTGAAGCGGACCGGGCCGAAAGGTTCCTGCGAGTTCGAGCGGATATCATGGGATGAAGCCTATCGGATTATCGCTGAGCGAATGAACCGAATCAGGGATGACTATGGTCCTGAAGCAACGGCCATCTATACCGGTCGGGGGAGCTTCGAGCTCGCACACTGCGATGTCTTCCAGCCGAAGGGGGTGGCGATATCATCAGCCTCAAGCGTCCTGTTTCCCTTCGGGTCCCCCAACACGCTCGGCGTGGGTGCCCTCTGCTACGTTTCCTTTGCCATGATAGCACCTCATGTTACGATGGGTGGCATGGAGCATTATATGTTCTCCGATATCGAGAATGCGGAGCTCATTGTCATCTGGGGTGCCAATCCCGCAACTGACTGCCCCCCTTACGATTTTTATCGAATCGTTGATGCTCACCGCAGGGGAGCGCGAGTGGTGGTCATCGATCCGCGGAGAACACAGATGGTAGAGGAGACCGATGCCCGATGGATACCGATACGGCCGGGTACCGACGGAGCTCTCGCCCTTGCATTGTGCAATGTCCTCATTGAGGAGGAGCTCCATGACGATGCATTCGTTCGGGAATGGACGGTCGGTTTCGATGAGTTCTCCCGGTATGTGCAGCACTTCAGGCCGGAGATGGTTGAATCCATTACCGGTGTGCCGAAGGAGACGATCATCATGCTCGCCAGACAGATTGCCGGTGCCAAAGGCGTTGCGCCGGTGATGTACAGCGGGCTCGAGTACAGCAACAGCGGCGTTCAGGCGATCCGGGCGACACTGGTTCTGTGGGCGCTCGCCGGTCAGCTCGATATCCCCGGTGGGAGATGCTTCACCATGAAGGAAAATCGTTTCCCGATAAATCGCGAGGGGCTCATCCCGAATCCCGATGTCACGAAGGCGCTCGGTCGGGACCGGTTCCCGGTGTACAGCATGTACCGGGGAGAGTCTCATGCCATTGCGCTTCCCGATGCGGTGCTTCACGGTGATCCCTATCACATCAGATCGCTGATAGTACTCGGTGCGTCCATAATTACGTCGTGGCCGCAGCCGGCTCTCTGGCGCAAAACCCTGGAAGCGCTGGACTTTCTGGTGTGCATAGATGTGCAGCTCACCGCCGATGCCGCCTATGCCGATATTGTGCTTCCTGCCGCGACCATGTACGAAATAGAATCATATATGACCTCCGGACCTGTTTTTCGCATTCGCGAGAAGGTTATCGAGCCGCGCGGCGAAGCGCGAAATATTTTTTTCATTGCTGCGGAGCTTGCGAAACGGCTCGGCTACGGGGACCGGTATCCCCAGAGCGAAGAGGAGCTCCTGCGATATGTGCTCGCTGGCTCCGGTTTCACCCTTGAAGAGGTGCGGGCCAATAACGGCATCGTGAAAGTTCCCACGGTGATGATGCAGTATAAGAAATGGGAGAAGGGATTGCTCAGGAGTGATGGCAAACCCGGATTCGAGACTCCCTCCGGAAAGTTCGAGATTGCATCGTCGATACTCCAGGAACACGGGTACGATCCGCTTCCCGTGTATGAGGAGCCGCGGGAGGGACCCCGGAGCAATCCCGAGCTTGCAAAACGATTCCCCCTTATCTTCAATTCGGGCGCGCGGGTGAAAACCGATTTCCGATCACAGTTTCACGGCATCAGGGGACTCCTGCGGGAGCGTCCCGAGCCGACGATAACTATCAATAAAGATGATGCGAAGGAGCGGGGGATCGGCAACGGGGATCGGGTTCGGGTGAAGACACGGCGTGGATCGGTGATTATGCGTGCCATCGTGACCGATGACATTGTGAAGGGTTCGATTGATGCGAATATGGGTGGAGGAGGGCCTGTCGGTCCCCGCGCCTGGCGGGAATGCAATATCAATGACCTCACCGATCTCAACAACTACGATCCCATATCGGGATTTCCTGTCTACAAGGCGCTCCTCTGTAACGTGGAAAAGGTTACCGCGTCGAAGGGGGTGCTGTCGTCGGCACGGCGAACCGTTCAGGATAAACCGGTATCCAGAAAGCAAGAGAACAGCTCATGAAAACGATACTACCAGGTTTTCGGGACATAGAGCTTCTTAATTTCCTTGAGAAAAATTATGAGAATGGCTTCGGTGAAGATGTTCGCAGGGGACTGACGGCCCGCCAAAAATGCATTCCCTGCAAGTACTTGTACGATAAGCGCGGATCGCAGCTTTTCGAGGAGATCTGCCGTCTCCCCGAGTATTACCCGACGAGAACCGAGCTTGCAATTCTGAAGGAGCAGGCGCCGGAAATTATGGATTCATTTCAGCGGAGCGATCTGATTGAGCTCGGTTCTGGAAGCAATCGGAAGATTCGTATCCTCCTTGATGCTGCAGGCAGGATTAATCGAGCGACCATACGGTACATCCCCGTAGATATCAGTGATGCTGCAGTTATTGATGCTGCTTCCGGTCTCAGGGAGGAGTACCCCGAACTGAATATGCTCTGCATTGTCGCCGATTTCACCACTCAGATGAACCGTATCCCGAGAGATCGCCCCCATCTCATTCTGTTTCTCGGCAGCACTATCGGAAACTTCAGCAGGGATGAGCAAACCGAATTTCTGGATAATATCTCGTCAAATATGGATGAGAGCGACCGGTTGCTGCTCGGCTTCGATATGATCAAGCCGAAGGAGATTATCGAAGCGGCATATAACGATTCCCGTGGGATAACGGCGAAATTCAACAAAAATATGTTAACGGTACTCAACAGGGAGCTTGAGGCGAACTTCAATGCTGCTGACTTCGAGCATATCGCCTTTTTCAATGATGAGCAGAGCAGGATTGAGATGCATCTGAGAGCGAAAGATGATATCATCGTAAAAATTGGAAGCATTGATATGGAATTGACCCTCAGGAGAGGGGAGACCATACACACGGAAAATTCGCGGAAGTTTTCGAGAGAAGATATTGAACGAATAGCATACAGGGCACGACTGAAGATTCAGAACTGGTTTACCGATACCGACGAGTGGTTTTCTCTGGTCGAGATGGTTTCTTGAGTCAGCGGAGTTTAGTTTTCATTTCAACACGGAAGGTTAAAAAATGCTGGAAAAATGATCCGGATATCGTATAACGGCAATAACTACGGGTGAAGAGGGGCAATAATGAAATCTCTCGATTATATGAAGGTTATCGATATTATTTCGAAGTTGTTTGAAGCTGATAGAAAAGTGGATCTGAAAGCTTCGCATGAGAAGAAAATAGACATCTTTGAGATTCAAGCGAAATGCCATGACGGAAGCACACTGGCCTATGACATACATCTCAAGCCGCATGAGATGGATGTCATAATCCCCAAGAAATACTTCGACTCGAAAAACTTTAGCAAATGGATCTCGCAATTCGAGTATGAGATGGAGCAGACCTTCTTCAGAAATGTCAAAATCGATGTTCACAAGGAAGCAATCGATTACCGAATTGTTATCATGATGTAATAATTCCAACCGAATAATGAAGTACTGCGCCAATCATATATCGCAGAAGTGATTTCACCGGTCCCCCTTTCTCTCTTTTTCCGGATTGCATCTCGGCTTTCCTGAAATCATCGATATCCTGCTACGAGCAAGCTGTTGCATGATCGTTTGGGGAGCGAATCTATTCCATCGGTGATCGGCTCTCCGTTAACAGACAGGTATCACAACTGAAAAAGGAGTGAGTTATGATTCACAGTCTTAAGAGTTTCTTCATCGCCTGGGGAATCTCCCAGCACCTCTCTTCCATCCTTGCCGATGGTACGGCACTGATCGGTATTCTGTTTCTCGCCTTTCTCACAAATCTCATCGCGGGGAGAATTATCATGCGCATTCTTCGCGTGGTTATTAAAAGGACAAAGACCAGGTGGGATGACGTGCTTCTTGAGGAGGGTGTTTTTGACCGATTATCACATATCGTCCCGGCCCTCGTCATATACGGGTTCGCAGAACTCTTCACCTGGCAGGTGATTCTCCAGCGTCTTGCGCTTTCGTACATGGTTGTCATCGGAATCCTGGTCTTCAATTCACTGCTCTCCGCTGCTGAGAGTATATACTCCTCATTTAAGGTATCAAAAGAAAAACCGATTCGAGGATATATCCAGATAGTCAAGATATTTCTCTTTATTATCGGGATGATTGTCATTATCGGGATTATCATCGATCGATCGCCATGGAGATTGCTGACAGGTATTGGCGCCAT
Organism: uncultured Leptospirales bacterium; assembly: GCA_964652955.1. GTDB lineage: Bacteria > Spirochaetota > UBA4802 > UBA4802 > JAKQUI01 > CAZZCF01. The sequence goes on along the minus strand of CAZZCF010000013.1, from coordinate 3,305 downwards.
GACTGCCGTTCTCCTCCTCGTCTTCAAGGATTCGATACTGGGGCTGGTTGCGAGCACACAGCTTGCAGCAAACGATATGGTGAAAATCGGTGACTGGATTGAGGTTGAGAAGTATGATGCCAACGGTGAAGTCATTGAGATCTCGCTAACCACCATAAAGGTTCAGAACTGGGATAAGACAATATCAAATATACCGACATATGTTCTGATCTCCGATTCATTCAAGAACTGGCGTGGCATGACCGAGTCGGGCGGCAGGAGGATCAAGCGTTCAATATTCATTGACATGACCAGTATTGCCTTCTGCGACGATGCAATGCTTGACCGGTTCAGAAGAATACATCTTCTCACCGGCTATATCGAGCGCAAGGTGCAGGAGATAGATGAGCATACGGTCAAGCACAACATCGACACCTCGATTCCCGTTAACGGGAGACGGCTTACCAACATCGGTACCTTCCGCGCATACCTGGATGCATATGTGAGGAATCACCCGAAGGTTCATGACGGAATGACGATTATGGTGCGGCACCTGCCGCCGTCACCGTACGGTATCCCGATAGAGATATATGTTTTCAGCAACGATATTCGATGGGAGCACTATGAGGGTATTCAGGCTGATATCTTTGATCACATCCTTGCGGTGATCCCCGAATTCGGCCTCCGTGTTTTTCAGAATCCAACAGGACGTGATCTTCAGATGCTGAAGCAGATATGAACAAAGAGCTTGACTTTTTTGTTGCTGTCTCATATGAATAGGGAACGATAGCAGCACCCTGAAGAAACACTTGCTCCATTCATTGAACAATAAAACCATAATTCTGTCAGCGGGATCCGGAGAAATCGGATGGAGTGTCGCTTGCGGTGTCGATGCAGCGGGGAGCAGGCCGTAACGGTATTGTCTTTATTGTTCGCCCGAAAGGAATATAACCGACATAGAGTTCTGGACTGTTCTTATAAATGCATGTATATGGATCGTAATGTAAAAAAAGTTGCTAACCATATAAGCATTCCGGAGGAGGAGCGTCATGAAAGAGGGTTTTGTTGTAACCGTCCGTGAGAAGCTCTATTACGGCATTGGAGACTTCGCCAACAATATTGCCTACACGACTCTCGGTTTTTATATCATATTTTTCCTGATGAACGTGGCCGGACTCCCCGCTGAGATAGCGGGGCTCATCTTCCTCGTCGCACGGGCCTGGGATGCTATTACCGATTATCTGATGGGCATCATCTCGGACCGGACGAGATCCCGGTGGGGGAAGCGACGCCCCTATCTCCTCTTCGGGAGCATTCCCTACGGCATCGCCTTTTTCCTCCTCTGGATTGTTCCCTTCGAGAGCCAGCTCTCCCTCATCATCTATTACCTCTGCATCACCATGCTCTTCAACACGGCCTTTACCGTCGTGGCAATTCCCTACAATGCCCTTCACCCGCAGCTCTCGCAGAACTACGATGAGCGAACCAGCATATCGGGATATCGAATGGGATTGTCCTTTGTGGGCAATCTCGTTGCCGCGGCCGGCGTCGCGGTGATTGTCGACGCAATCTATCCGGGGCGAAGCCATTACCGCGAGAGCTATCCGGTCATGGGGATGATATTCGGCGCCGTCATCATCATATCAATTCTGATCACCTTTTTCGGAACCCGTGAGCGGGTGCAGCCGAAGGAGGAGCATCCCGGTGCTATTCTCGATACGCTGAAATCGATACTCGCCCTCCGCGAGTTTCGCATCGTCCTCGGAATGTTTCTCTTCAACATGATAGCCTTCGACCTGATTCAGGCGATATTCGTCTTTTTCCTCAAGGATGTGATTCACGTCTCCGAGGATATGACCTTTGTGATTATGGGCATCCCGCTGGTGGTTGCCGTACTCGTCGCGCCCTTCTGGGTGAAGATGGGCGAGAAGTTTGGGAAGAGAAAGGCGTACATCGCTGCTGCCGTCTATTTCACCGGTGCGCTCCTGACCTGCCTTGTCATCCCTGCGGGGAGCGTTGTTCTGGTCATCGTGATATCGGTGCTCGCCGGTGTGGGCATCTCCGCTTCACAGATCATTCCCTTCTCCATTATACCGGATGTGATCGAGATCGACGAATACCGGAGCGGAACCAGAAGAGAGGGTGCGTTCTACGGAATCACCATGTTCCTCTACAAGGTCGCCTCTGCGGTGGCCATCTCCCTCGCCTCCGGCCTCCTCGGCTTTTTTGGATATATCGAGAGCAGCGCCGAGCCGCAACCCGACTCGGCGCTCTGGTGCATACGTCTTCTCATGGGAGTCGGACCGGGCATATTCTTCCTGATATCAGCCGCTTTTGTGAAGGTGCTCCCCATAACCAAGGAGCGGTTCGACGAGGTCAAACGGGCTATCGAGTTGAAGCGCGGTTCCCAGTAGGTTTCTCTACCATATCCGGGAGTGCGAATTCCGGTTTGCGATTAAAGGAGTTAAAAATGAACACTCGTGAGCGATTTCAGGCAACCTGCAACTTCGAAAAGATGGACAGACCCATCAGATTTGAGACAATCGGTTATTTTCATGAGACATTTGCACGATGGCATCAGGAGGGATTGCCTGAATCGGTATCGGATAATATCTTCTCCGGACCGCTGCACTTCGGCTTCGATACGCAGTGCTGGCTTCCGGTTTCGGGGAGTCCAGATTTTGAACCGGGATTCTGGCCACGCTTTGATGATGAGATAATCGAGGAGAATGAACAGTTTATCATAAAGAGAGATATGGCTGGAGCGACCGTAAAGGTCCTTACCAGCGGCCGCTCAACCATTCCGCAGTACATCGATAATCCAGTGAAGACCTTCAGCGATTTCGAGGAATTGAAATGGCGACTCGATCCGGAAAATCCGGAGCGCTTTACCGGGCTCCTCAATCTTGTGATCGACATGGTGCAGGCGGTTGACGACAAATTCACCAATGCGATCGTCTGCGGCCTCTTCGGCACCTACCGGCACCTCATGGGCTATACGGGGATGACCGTGGCCATGAAGCGGGATCCCGGGCTCGTTCACGCCATCGCCCGGCAGTGGGTGCATCTCAACGGCACGATGATAAAGAAGCTCTGGGAGCGCGAGCCTATTGACTATATATACTTCTGGGAGGATATGGCTTACAAGAACGGTCCCATGATATCGCCGCGGGCATTCAGGGAGTTCATGTCGCCTTACTATCGCGAGATCATACAATCACTGAAGGCCGATACCGATATACGAGTTTTCGGCGTCGACAGCGATGGCAACATGTGGGCGCTTCTCCCCCTTTTCATGGATGCGGGGATCAACATGATGCTCCCTT
>CAZZCF010000012.1:0-56262 GCA_964652955.1 uncultured Leptospirales bacterium | reverse complement strand
CCAATTGCATTGTTAATGTACTGCCGCGATACCAAGGAGCAGTTAATACCTCCTCCCATACAGTACTTTAACTGCATTCACTCATAAAAGGAATACACCTTATTACGGAGGAGGTCAACCATTTTTGATATCTCAACAGAGCTGTCCGAAATCCTTTGAATTTCATCAAGAAGTGAAGGATCGCTCTCATCTCAAATCCAATAAAATCCATTCGTACCACTTTCACGAACCTTTCTCTGCTTCATCCCCACGCTACTTCTTCACAACTACCCCTCGATCCTTGACGATCGCTTCAAAGGCCATCAACCCGGATCCAAGGCATGGCTGGAAGCCGCCGCCCATGCCGCCCCATGCTGAAGCAAGGTACAGTCCCCCGAAGGGGGTGGTGTTCTGTATTCTATTCATATATGAATTGTCAAGCGATTGCTCATACCCGTAAATAGCACCCTCCGGATTAAGGGTATACCTCACGTTGGTCAGCGGTGTCGCTGTCTCCTTTACCTCTATCATGGCGCGAAGCCCGGGAATGACCCGTTTCTCGACTATATCGATGAGCCGATCAGCAATGCGATCCTTCTCCTTCCGGTAGGCGTCCTTGCGGCCCGCATGATAATCCTGCTCGAACCGCTTCCAGGGACCATAGCCGCTCAGGATAAGAATCGATATCGTTGAGGTCCCCGGTTTCGAGTATCCGGAGAACGCATTATCATATACGGTCACCGCGATGAGCGATTTCTCCGGATTGCAGTCGAGCGCTCCGCGGTACGCCGCCTCAGGGTCGTAATGCTGATTGAGGAATATCTCGTAACCCTTGATATTACCGCGAATCTCCCTGTTGAGTCCCAGCCACACATTGAAGGTTGACAGTGAAGGCCGGTACTTCTTAAGCTTCTCCCCATATTTCTCCGCATCGCCGGGAAATTCAGCTTTCGGCTTCAGCATATTCATGGTGCCTGGAACACTCGCATTTGAAACAACAATTCGAGCCGGCAGGGTTTTGCCGTTGCTGAGTGTCACTCCGGTAACGGCGCCCTCCTTTACAATAATCGTTTCAGCTCCGGTTCCCAGGAGAACCTTCCCGCCGGCATCCTCGATTGACTTCATGAGGGCATTGCTCAGATCCTGAGATCGCTCTCTGATGTAGTAAGCGCCGAACCGCATATATGCGGCGGTTGCAATGGAATAGTAAAATCCGTGGAGCTTCGAGGGGGGGAGGCCGTAGTAGGGCCAGAAAACCGACAGGATGGTACGCACTTTCGTATCCCTGACATGCTTGTCGAGAAGATCGCCAAGGGTCATATTGCGTATGGCCCACATGCGCTTATGTGTCCAGGGAAAGCGAATTATGTCGAGCCACGATCCCCTGTCAAAGGGCTTAATCCCCTCATCAAGTATTCCCAGCATGTCATCCATAAAGCCCCTGATGCCCTTCGATTCCGATGGAAAGAGCCTGCAGAGCTCTTCAGTGATCGCCTTCGGATTCTTCTGCGGCCAGATGATATCGTGATCCGGCGTCAGTATCCTGCACAGCTCGGGAAGCTCCGCAACCTGAACCCTGTCGATAATCCCCGCCTTTTCATAGATAATTTTGGCCGGACCGCCGAGAGGAGCGGATGTTGCGTGAAGAGAAACCTCAAAGGTGTATTGACCCCGGTCAAAGGAGGTTGCATATCCACCGGGAAGCAGATGCTGCTCAATGAGGGTAACGGGAAACCCGTTCCTCGACAGGATCGCCCCGGCGCTGAGCCCGCCGAGCCCGCCACCGATGACAACGACCGGGAGAGAATCGGGCTGTTCCCCCTTTGACAGGAAATGCCAGCCGCATCCGTCAAGCGCGAGCATGGCGGTCGTGGCTGCAGCCATATTGATAAAGTCTCGGCGCGTTACGTTTCTCACTGGCGTATTCATGAGCACCTCCTTGGTATCATTATATGTATATTCTGGAAATTTTCCTTCAGGAATGTCTGATCATTTCAGACAGCACCGGACAGCCTGCTCCCTCCTGTATTACCCATAAATCAAGGGGGAGATAAACTCACCTCGCTGCTTAACTCGCCTCCTCCAATGGTATTAAAAAACATATAGAAAGCGCTACTTCGCGATAAAGAGCTCATTGGAGAAATCGGCCGTCAGGTTCTCAACGCCATCCCTCTTGACGAGCACGATATCCTCCGGCATGGCGCCCAGGTACTTCATCTCCAGATCGAAGGCGCCCACCTCAATGCAGAAGACCATGTTCTCCCGTATCACCGTGGGATCATCGGGTACCACCCAGGGCGGCTCGTGGTTGGAGAAGCCCATGCCGTGGCCCACGAAGTTTATGATATGCCCCTGCCCGGGATCGAGCTTCTTCAGGGCATCAACCGATGCCCGATGAACATCGCCGGCGGTGACGCCCGGCTTCAGCGCCTCGATGGTCGCCTGCTCCGCCTCGCATGCCATTTTACTTAAATCGATCTCCTTCTGCGGCGGATTGCCGACGTAAAAGGTTCTCTGAAAATCCATCTGATACCCCCGGTAGGATGGGCCGCAGTCGCTCAGCCCCATGTCTCCCTCCTGAATAATGCGATCCACGGGTCCCGTAATCCATCGGTGCACGCCACCCATCTCCGAAGCACTGCTGGACCAGCAGAGCCAGGTCGATTGATTGGGAGTGCTCAGGAGATCCTGCCCGGCGCAGGCCTTCCAGAAGGTCCGGTGCACATCGAGCTCGTTCACTCCCGATTTTATGGACTCGAATGCTGCTTTCACCACCGTACAGGCCCGCCTGCATCCCTCCCTGATGATTTCAATCTCATAGGGGGTTTTCACCGTGCGCTGCTCCCAGATGACCGGATCGGCGGAGACGATTTTCGCCCCCGGTATGCGCGTGCCGAGGAGATCATATTCCTCGAAGGAGAGATAGGTGTCGATATCGGGCCCCTTCTCGATCCCCAGGACCCCTTTGTCCAGCTTCAGATCCTTCAGGGTATCAAGCAGCGTCGACCAGAACTCCTCCGGTATCTGCTGCAGGCCGAGGAGCACGGCGCCGAGCAGCCTCCCCCCCTCCGTCTCGCTCCATATCCGGATATCCCGGACGTAGGTGGTCAGGGCAACCTGCCAGAAGAAGGCGCCGTGAATCAGAACCACCGGATCGCGATCCTGCGGGACAATCATGCAGGAGCGCCAGACCCAGTTGTGCATCTGCGCGACATCGGTCCATCCGCCGTAGTACCACCAGTTGACCGGCGAGAAGAGAATCATGGCGTCCATCTCGTGTTTTTCCATGAGCTCCCGTGCCCGGGCAGTGCGAAGCTGATACTCGCTTAACGGTATGGTCTCCCATTTTTTGCTCTCTGACTTGATTATCTCCTGAAACATATGAACCTCCTCTCTTTCTCTATTTTACTCTGGTTATTTTACCAGTATCCCCTTCAGAATAATTCTGAGATTGTGATTCAGAAGCTCCTCCAAATTCATGCCGAAGGCATCCATATAGCCCCTCTTGTGAATGGAGATGAGCCCCTCAATGACGGCCCAGAGTGCAAAGGTCATCTCCCAGCTCTCTCCCCGGTGAACGATAATTCCCTCCCCGATCCCCTTCCCGACCACCTCATCGAGAATGGAGAGCGACTGCGCTGAAAGCTTATCGAGCTTTTCAAGAAGCTCATCGGGAAGGCCCACCTTTTTGAAGCCCATATCCCTGAAGGTGAGTATGTCAAAGTAATCGGGAAAATCGGTGTAGAATTTCAGATAGGCCCGCGCGATCGCGTCCAGCCTCTCCATGGTCGTTTTCCCGCTCGCTGAAGCCTCCTCGAGAAGCTTTATCAGCAGGTGGAACGCCTCCTCGCAGATCCGCCCGTAAATATCGTCCTTCCCCTCGAAATAAAAATAGATGACTCCGGTGGACATCTCAGCCGCCCGGGCGATGTCCCGAACCGTTGCGCCCAGATAGCCCTTCTCGAGGAAGAGCTTCCTCCCCGCCTTCAGTATCCGCTCGATGCGTTCCTGCCGCTCGGCCTGTTTTCGCTTCTCAATAACACTCATTTGATATACACATAAAATTTTATACTTTCACATTTTTTTAGATATTCAAAAGCTCATATGTCAATGCCGGAAAAAAAATTAAAGATTCCGCATACCTTTCATAAGACAGTTATAACGTTGTTATACTATATAACAATGTTATAACTGTCAAGAAAAAAATTAATATATCTTTCCCGCTCCCCCCATCGAGAGCTCTTCGCCGAGGGAGAGGCGGACGAGGTTGCTGAGGAGGTATGGCTCCAGCCCCTGCTCCTTCGCTCGGCTCCGCAGGCTCAGCACGCAAAGGGGACAGAGGAAGACCATCGCCTCGGCGCCGTGATCCTTCGCGTCCATGATGTTTTTCATCCGCCACTCGTTCACCGTTTCCTTCGGTACCTCCACCATGGCACCCATCGCACCGCTGCAACAGAGCGCATTCTCCTTATCGTATTTCCGGTCAACCCGCTCAACACCAATCAACTGAAAGAGCTCATCGAGCATCTCATCCTTGTCGAAGGTGTACCGCGAGGCACAGGGCTGCTGATAGGCTATCTTCATCCCGAGCTTCTTCACCCTGTCGCTGTTTTCCTTCACATAGTCCCGCAGGTACTCGATGAGGTGAACCGGCTTGAAGGGAACCCGAATTCCCAGCTCCTCGGTCTTATTCGTAAGCAGGGCATAGCAGTCATCGTGATAGCAGATGATAGCCTTGGCGCCGGTCTGTGCAAGATTGTCAACAAATTGCTGCGCATTTTCCCGAACCTTGCTCGGCTGCCCGACATGCACCCAGCCGATATAGCAGAAGTAATCTCCCCCCTTGAGGAAGGTCATTCCCTCGAAGAGCTGTCCTTCGAAAACGCCGGGTATGAGATCTCCCACCGAGCAGAGATTCATGACCGGCTTGCCCGGTTCGCCCCTGATGATCTCCGTCGGGATCAGGGAAGCCATTCCCATCATGTTCAGCGCCTGATCCTTTACCTTGAAGGTGCCGGTCTCCTCCTGCCGCTCATTGATGAGGTCAAAGGGATTGGCGCCTTCGGGACAGATCATGTTGCAGGCAACACAGGTGATGCACTCCGAGGTCACCGGTGTCGCTTCACCGTCGATCAGCTTCTTGAACTCGCTCTTTGCCTTCTCCTCGGGATATGCCAGATAAGGACACTCCATGAGGCATTTGCCGCAGAGCGTACACTTCTCTTCGTGGAACATGATATCTTCTCCATAAAGTTATATGATAGGAACTGCAAGTATACACAATTAAAAATAAAAGATCAAACAATATATTTTTTGCTGCGCCGTTACCCCCGTGCGTTCTCCAGAAACCTTGTTGCAGCACCGACGAGCAATCCGGGAAGGCTTGTGGTTACCATCTGAAAGCCCTGTTCGATATACTCCTTCGGCATCTCGCCGAACCGAACGGCAGTGCCAACCGCCTTCCCCGCACTCTTACCGGCAGCGATTACGGCAGTCAGCGCATCCGCAATCCAGGGATGACTCTTCTGTCCCGGCACACCCAGCGAGCTCGCCAGCTCTCCTCCATCCACCAAGACGGCATCAAGTCCCTCCACGGAGATGATTGCATCAATCTCTTCTATTCCCTCCCTGTTTTTAACCATCCCGATAATTGCCGTTTCCCGGTTTGCAATCTGTGTGTATTCGTCGAGCGGTATTCGCATACCGAAATCGGCAGCACGAACACTCGAAAGGATTCGCTCGCCGGCAGGTGGATACTTCACCACCCTGACTGTATCCTGCACCTCCTCAGCAGCGGAAAAACAGTCAACGACAACACCCATAATACCGGTATTGAGATAGCGGGGTATCGCCTCAGGGAACTGCCGTGAGAGCCGAACGAGCGGCGTCATTCCGCGAAGCTCAGCCGCCCTGACAACATCAACGATGCTCTCGATTCCTACCGGAAAGTTCTGGCAGTCTATAATGATAAAATCAAATCCCATAAGCCCGAGGATCTCGACACTCTGAACCGCAGCCTCCTGCACCACGACACCAGTTGCGATACTCCCCTTCTTCAACCGCTCTTTCAAGAGATTCTTTTTCATGATTTCCTCCCGAAGCGGATTTTCCTGCCGCTGAGCGCAGCCGAAGCCTGTTTCCGTAGCGGCCATCTGCTATCGTGTTCAAAGCGAAAAAAACGAGAATGGTTACGGACACCTGTATATAGTGCGCAGAGAGGGGGGTGTCAAGAATAAAAGCAGATCGGAGCGCTCCACCGAAATTCGGAAGAAGTGTATATTCCCACCGGCAGATACATTTGGTTGACTTATCAGGCAACCCTCTGTATTTTATTTGTTACATCCCCCAAAAAAACATCTACCAAAAAGAGGAGGACGCCATGGAAAGCGTTTATAAGATAATTGAGATTATCGGCTCAAGCCCAACCTCGTGGGAAGAAGCGGTCAGGAACGCTGTTGAAACCGCATCCAAGTCGCTGAGCGACACACGGGTCGCCGAAATTACAGAGCTCGATGTAAAGATTGAAGATGGAAAGGTTGCAGCCTACCGCGCCAAGATTAACCTCTCCTTCAAGTATCAGGCGTAGGAATTATCAGAATCTCGAAGAACCAGACAGCTCTATCTCCCCTGTCCCTCGCACGATGAGCGGGGGAGATAGATTATCGCAAAAAGGCATCGGGATCCAGTGCGGTCCCCCCTCTACGGATTTCAAAGTGAAGATGCGGCCCGGTTGCCCGTCCCGTTGCACCGACTTTCCCGATGAGCTGCCCCCTGCTGATGCGGTCGCCTTTTCGCACCAGAATCTCAGAGAGATGACCGTAATACGATGAGAGCTCCTTTTCATGCTCAACAACAATCAGCTTCCCGTAGCCGTTTCGCATATACTGTGCAATCCGCACCACGCCGGCCGAACAGGCCCGTACCGGTGTTCCCGTAGGCGCTGCGATATCAATACCCTTGTGAAAAGAACGCCGCTTCCTGGTTATCGGATCGATTCTCCATCCAAATCCGCTCGTCATTGTGCCGATCACCGGGACCAGCAAGGCTGTCCGTGATGGTTCTCGTTCCCGCTCCTCGCTCTTATGACGGGGAAGCCTGTCACGCCGGAGGTATCTCCCGAAAACCCATCCCTCGCTGCTTTGTCGTCGAACGACATACCAGTAATCCCGAAAACCGGCAATCGGCTCGCTCTCCTCGGATCTTCCAAGAATCTCAACCCGTTCTCCGGAACGGAGCTTTCCGATTATCTTACTCCGCAGACTTCTGTCGGTGCGCAGGTTAACACCATCTCCATCGATGTAAGCAAATTGCCGTTCGGGCACCTTACGTGAAGTGTGAAAGTGATCGGTCTCGTGTGCGTCATCGATATGTTCAGGCTGAACCGGATTGATGATTTTCGTTCGGGTTTCCTTCCCGAGCCTCCTGTTGATGTCGCCGATGAAGGATCGAACCCTTCTGAGGACCTCCTCCCTCCGTTTCAGGTTATCCTCCTGCTGCTCTTTCAGCATTTGCCGATCTCTCCGGTGCTGATCGGTATAGAAATCACTCGAAAGGAGCACTGCCGGCACGAGCAGCGACAGCAGTATCACGTTACAGTACTTCATCATACTCCACACCTCTCATTACGCTTATATACGGGAACGGGTTCTATCACTATTATCGAACGATACTGAAATCTTTTATGTTTTATTTTCTTTATACATTTAAAAAATCAGACAGGATAACAGGACAATCGGTATATATTTTTTAAATCCTGTTTATCTGAAGATGGGATTGGAGGATTTATTTCAGTTGAAAGGTTTTCATTTTGCGAAAGGTCGGGATAAACAGCACCCCCTATCGACACGCTTCCTGCATTCTCTCCAATTCCCCCCTGATGCGGTTCCCTGCCGCTCGCAGGCATGCCGCACTGCCGGGTGAACGGAGAGAGCAAACACTCGGCGTTACCTCGATCGGTCCGCAAGGGGGAAGCTCAGAAGAAACCGGGATCCCTGCTCGCGCTCCAGCTGCACTGTTCCGTTCAGCTGACGTATAAGCACTTTCACCAGCTGCAAACCGAGCGTTTCGCTGTTCTCGATATCAATATCATCCCGGATCCCCACGCCATCATCCGCAACGCTGATGGAACAGCTCATGGCATCATCTATTCGAATCGAAACCTCGATTGATCCAGCTCTGTCGTCGGGAAAAGCGTGCTTGAGGGCATTGGAGATGAGCTCATTAATGATCAGGGCACAGGGGATGGCACTATTAACATCGAGCCGAACGCCCTCACCGGCAATCGACAGCTCGACCTGATTCGGGTTTTTCTGATATGAGGCGAAGAGCTCATTTGCGAGACTCCGGATATACTCGACAAAATCTATGCTCGCAAGATCATCAGACTGATAGAGCTTCTCATGAACCAGCGCCATCGACCGAACACGATACACGGTATCGTTGAACAGCTCGATATCCCTTTCATCGCTGACACTTTTCGTCTGCAGGCTGATAAGACTCGAGATAATCTGCATGTTATTCTTCACGCGGTGATGAATCTCCTGCAGCATGACCTCCTTTTCCCTGAGCGAGGCCCTGACCAGTTCCTCCGCCTGCACCCGATCGGTAATATCGTTCAGCACACCGCGCAATCCCCTGACCGTTTCTCCCTCGCGGATAGCGCTCTCATTGAAGGAGGCCCAACGAACCTCGCCGTCCTTCGTCAGAAAGCGAAAGACCCCGGACTCGCTCACTCCCCGCAGTGCATAATTAAACCGCCGGACGATACGTTTCCGATCCTCCGCGTGAACCAGATCGGCAGAAATGGTTCCCACGAGCTCCTCGGGTTGATACCCGTACCGCCTGACCACCGGATTGACATAGGTGATGACACCGGCAGTATCAACGGAGAAGATGATATCGTTGACATTTTCAACGAGGGTCCGGTATTTCTCCTCGTTCTCCCGGAGCGCATCATCCATCATCTTCCTATCGGTCACCTCGCGAGTGTTGAAGACCGCCCCGATGTTGCCCCCTTCGGGAGAGAAGAGAACCTTGCCATAGGTCTCAAACCAGAGATAAAACCCCTCCCGGTGTCGCATGCGATACACCGCTGTTGCCGGCTCCAGGCTCAGACGATGATTTTCAATGATCTGCAGAATGTCGGCAAGATCATCCTGATGCACCAGCTCGTAAATCGGTTTCCCCATTAAATCAGCGGGCCGGTATCCCAGTACCCGCTCATATGAGGGGCTGACAAAGGTGAAATTGATATCGGGATCGCATATGGCCACCAGATCGAGCATATTATCGGCAATGAAGCGATACTTCTCCTCGCTCTCGCGGAGGGCATGCTCAGCCCGTTCCCGGTACTGCATCTCCCTCTGCAGCTTCTGATTCATCGATTCAAGCTTCTCCGCATGATGCTTTAAACGCTCCATCGAGTGGATCAGTCGATTCTGAAACATGTTCGGGGCAATGACCATGAGCATGCTCACCATGGCAAACACGGAACCATAGGTAATCCAGGCAAGCACGGAGATCGAGGTCAGCATGTTTTTTATACTGACGGGAATAAAACCGGTAATCATCCCGGTACCGACAAATCCCATGGTGAGGAGGCTCAGAGCGATGGCGATAAGTCCATAGCGAGTGCCAAACATTACGGCAACAATGACACAGAAGGCCATGAGAAGGACGATGCCGGTGCCGCTGAGGCCGATCCGCAGCAGAACGGCGCTTGCAATGGCATAAAGCATTATAAGCAGCAGGATAACCCTGAAGGCAAATAGTATCTTCTCGGGGAAAAGGGTGCACAACAGAACGACGGTATAGGTGCATAGGTAGATGAGAGAGAATTGCCACTGCCCCTGCTGATAGGCCTGAGTCGCTCCGACTATGACAGCGGGGAAGCCGATTGCCATTAACACATACATCATGCGTTTCAGCAACTTTTCCCGAACAGCCTCTATCTCAGGTCTGCCGAGATCGCTGTCTTTCACATCAGATACGGTTTCAGAAAGTGATTTCATCTCTTACTCCCAAAGAGAAAGGCTATTATCCCCCGTCATAGAAACATGATAAAATTATCATATGTTACCGCTTTATTTGTAAAGAATTAAAAAAAACAGAAAAAATCAACCTGCTATGCCCCTGGAGAAAAATCGGGGAAACATCCATTTCCCGCTGTCACAGAATACGAATTCACTGCCAGTACAACTTTACCTTCTAGTGTCCATATCAGATGAGGGACCGCCGTGCGATAACAATTATCTTGAAAATAAATTGATTTTAAAGTCGAATGAATTATTCTGGGTCATACTACAGGTGAATAACCATGATTGTGACGAAGAAAAAAAATATCGAACAGATCAGATCGCATCTCAAGGGTGTTCAGAATATTGTTATTGTCGGCTGCTCTGAATGCGCCGCTATCTGTCAGACCGGCGGATCGGAACAGGTAAAGGAGATGGCCGAGCTTCTCGGCGATAAAAGCATCCTCGCGACCATCTCCATCGATTCCCCCTGCGACATGAGAATAACCTCCCGGGACTTTCGACGAATTGCTGAGGAGCTCGAGAAAACCGATGCCATCGTGGTTCTCGCCTGCGGAAGCGGCGTTCAGGCAGTACAGGAGATCAGCGGAAAGCCGGTCATTGCCGCCCTGGATACCCACTTCCTGGGCACCGTGGAGCGGCTCGGGAGGTTCTTTGAACAGTGCTCCCACTGCGGTGACTGCATCCTCAATGACACCGCCGGCATCTGCCCCGTCACCCGCTGCCCCAAGGGGATACGAAACGGTCCCTGTGAAGGAATACGGGGAACCAGATGCGAGGTTGATGAAGATACCGAGTGCGTCTGGCACACCATCTACGAACGGCTGAAGGAGCGTGATATTCTCGACACGTTCACCACCTATCATGAACCCATCGAGTGGTCGGCGTGCCACTCCCCGCAGAAGCACATCTGGGAGAGAGAATGAGTATGAAAATAGTCAAGTACATACCGGCAATCGAACGCCTGCATCTCATTGATGATCTCAAAGAGATCATACAGTCCGAGGACATGGTGCTCTTCGGTGAATACGGCGTGTTCAATCCGATCTCCCTCGCCAGCGCAATAGGTGAGCTCATCTGTCAGAAAAAATTTATCGAGATCACAGCACGGAACAGGAACAGGGAACTCATCCGATCCAGTCTGCACACCGGTGCTGCCGCGGGCTTCGACGGTGTTATTATCGCATCAGGCTCTTTCAACAGGGAAGCGGGGATGGGAAAGCCGGTGTACGATCTCGATCCGACACAGATGCTCAAGCTCGCTCTTACGCTGCGATCCGACGGGAAGATAGACCAATCCTTCAGCATCGGCATACGGGCTGCGATCGGGGACGGTGCACCGGCAGCGCGGGCACGATTTCTCCTCAGGGAGGGGGCGGACTTCATCGCTGTTACCGAAGATCCTGTCACCGACGATCTGCGGGAGCATGCCGTTCTCATAGAGGAAGTGAGCATACAAGCATGAAATCGCTGGCATCAAAAGAAGCAGACACGATCATACTCGCCATGGGCAATGATGCAATTGTGCGGGGCGGCCTGGAGGCCGGTATCGGATACTTCAGCACCTACCCCGGAACCCCGGCATCCGAAATCGGCGAGGGATTTGCCAGCCTGCGCAGCGTGTTCCCCCATCTGCACACGGAGTTCAGCGTCAACGAGCACGTTGCGGCTCACGGCGCACAGGGAGCAAGCTGGGCGCAGGTTCGCTCCATGACGGCGATGAAGCATGTCGGGATGAACGTTGCGGCGGAGGTTCTCCACTTCGCCGGGTATACCGGCGTCGGGGCCGGTTTCGTTATCGTCATCGGCTCGGATCCGGGAGCAACGAGCTCAACTTCGGAGCAGGATGATCGATGGTACTCCCTGCACACGCATCTCCCCGTCCTGGAGCCCGCCTCGATACAGGAGGCAAAAGACTTCACCGTGCAGGCATTCGATCTGAGTGAGCGGTACAACCTCCCGGTGATTCTGAACGCTCCGTCAAAGCTCTGCCATAACATCGGCTCACTCAGGCTCGGAAGCCTTCCCGAGCGCTTCCCCGCCCACGGCACCTTTCACCGAAACCCGACCAGGTATATCAACCTCTTCGCCGGCTCGGTGGCCAATCACCGCCGGGCTCTGGAAAGTGTCGGGAAGCTCTCCGAAGACATTCCATCACTGGCGGTAAACCGCATTCTTCCGGGGGCGGGACCCGTCGGCTTCATATCGTCCAGCATTAACTACCTGTCCCTGATCGAAGCGCTCTCCCTGCTCGGCCTTCAGGAAGCACCGATGCTGAAAATCGGCATGAGCTATCCCCTGAACCGGAATCAGGTCCTCTCCTTCATCCGATCGCTTCAGCGGGTGTATATTGTGGAGGATCTCGAGGGGTTTCTTGAATTTCAGATCAAGGGGATGCTCTATGATACCGATACGAGAGTCCCCATCATCGGCAAGGAGATCTTCCCCGATTACGGAGAGCTCGACGTCGATTCAATAACCGCCCTGCTCGCCGATGAGCTCAAGAGGGAGCTCCCCGCTCAGATGAAGCGATCCCGCTCCCTCGCAGAGAAACTCACCACGGACATCCCGCCCCGCCAGGGATCATTCTGCATCGGGTGCCCGCATCGATCGACCCTGTACGCCATCGTGAAGGCAACCGAGCGAAATGTTATATTCGCCGGAGATATCGGGTGCTATACCCTCTCATGCCTCCCCCCCTTCAGAGCGTTCGACTGGGTCACCTGCATGAACTGCGGGGTGGGCATCGCCCAGGGGATGCTGCAGAAGCTCGACGGCGATGCCGTGCTCGCCTATGTGGGAGACTCAACCCTCTTCCACTCGGGGCTCCCCAATCTCATCAATGCCGTCGAACAGCATGCCAACCTGGTCCTCGTGATTCTGGACAACAAATGGGTAGCCATGACCGGACATCAACCGACCCCCACGACAGCTCAAACAGTGACCGGTGAGCCGTGCAAGCCGATTGATCTCAGAGGATTACTGCGATCCATCGGCATCACCTTCATACGGACGATCAATCCGCACAACATCAAGGCATCCATTGTTGCCATCAAAGATGCACTGCGCGCGGGAGAGGGCGTCAGAGTCATCATTGCCGATCAGGAGTGTGCCTTGCAGCAGGAGCGTCGGGGAAAGCTTACCCCGTCGACCTCTGAGGTATACTATCAGATCGATCCCGAGCGATGTCAGAAGTGCAACGAATGCTATGTTGAATACGGCTGCCCGGCAATACGAAAAGTTGAGCAGGAGACGGATTTCTACTATTACATTGAAGAAGTGGCGTGTACCCGGTGCGGCGCCTGTCACGATCTCTGTCTCAACTCGGCAATCGTGAGGACCGAGATCAGGCGAATGACGGGATAAACGAAAAAAACAGGCCAAAATGATAATGCATATTTTTTATATTAAAAGAAAATGATCAAGTACGATATTCTCATCACCGGTATTGGTGGGCAGGGGGTTATCTCACTGGGCACCGTGCTCAAGCTCGCCGCAATACATGAAGGCTTCACCGTCATCGGTGCAGAGCGGCGGGGCGGGGCGCAGCGGGAGGGGGTCGTAACCTCGAACGTCAGATACCGCGGGCCCGACAAGGGCGAGACACTGGACGAGCGTGCGATGGCAACATCCGGACTTATCCCCGTTGCCGGTGCCGATATGATGATCGCCATGGAACCGCTCGAGGCGCTTCGGCATGCGCAGTATCTCAATGAAAACAGCGTGGTGATCGTAAACGACTTCCCCCTTATGCCCGTCTCAGTAAAAATCGGTGAGCACGACTATCCGGACCGAACGGTAATCTACTCCCGGCTGAGAGAATTCACCGAGCATATTTACCCTTTCGATATCGACAACCTTTCCAGAGAGCGATTCAATTCGCTTCGCCAGGTGAACACTATCTCACTCGGGATTGCCAGCGCGCTGGGAGAGCTGCCCGTTTCCGAAAAATCACTCCTTCTGATTATTAAAGAGGAATTCCCCGACTTCGCGACCAACAGGAGAGCCTTTCAGCTGGGGAGGGAAACGGCGCAGAAGGCATGATCCATTCACCCGAAGAGCCTCGACGCCATTTTCGAAAAGGAGTTGAAACCCGGTGGTGTATACTTCTCGTCTTTCGGGCTCACCCTGCAGTCGATCGTGAAATTACCGGCTATCCTCTATCGTACTAATTATCACAATTAAATTTTAGTTACCAATCCAGTTATCCTTTTAATCCTGTCAAATTTTAAAACACAGTAATACAATAACTTTCAGAAAGAGCACCGCAAAATCAACTGCATTAACAGAGGCATAACTGCTCTCGTGTTAATGGCAAAATCATCTCAACGAGGCCGCTCCTTGCAATCACATAACAAAACGAAATTAATCATGAATTTTGCAGAGGTTCCCGAACACCATTTTCATTGAAAAGGGGCATGCTCGATATGAAGAAAAACAGTGTCTACACCCTGCCGGAAATTTCGCTTAAAGAGCAAATAAAAAAGTAAATAAAAAAATCCACGTAAAAATTGAAAAGTTATCACCGTGCGATTAATTACCTGTATGTAATCGCTGAATATTCCGATTAACGGCGTTACTTCCTTCATCATTCCTCATTACAGTCCGGGAATGAATGCTTTTATGGTTGACCATCGAATTAACAATGCAGGAAAACTCGAAGCCGTTTCAGAATACCTGGAGAAGAAAAGCGTGATCATCGATTTTGTCGACAGGCACATGATGACACATCTTCCGCTGCAACCACTCATGAGCAGCGCATCACGGCATGCGATGCTATCCCGCAACGAGAAACACCACACATCGACGGCACATGCCGATTATGCACCCAACTGCGTGAAGGCTGTACAGCTCGATCTGCGCTGGCGGGAAGAGACCAGAGTATGATAGACTATCTGCTTCACAGGTACCCGAATGTTATGACCACCTTCCTTGAGGAAAACGATGATATCATTTTCATTCGATGCGATTCCCAGGATAAAATAGTAGACTGCAGCACCAGCTTCACCAAACTATCAGGGCGAAAAGAAAAACCGGTCGGCGAAAATATTCTCATCTTCTTTGACATACCCGGAATAGGGAGTCTGCACATGGCAGCAGCGAGTGAACATCCTGCATCGCTCAGTATCCCCATCACCACCATTTCCTCGCATCGGGACTACAACTGTCATATGTATGCACACCGCGGAGAGCTCATCCTCCTCTGTAAGGAGAAGAGCGAAACAACCGATCTTCTCGAAAAGAAGACCGGCATTTCAGATGAGATGAGCACCCTGACGAAGGAGCTCTCCAGGAAAAAGGAAGCATTAGAACGCGAGATCGACGAGCGGAAATACCTTGAAGAGCTCCTCAAAGATTCGATCAGGGAAAAGGAGATCCTCCTGAACGAGATTCAGAATCGGGTAAAAAATAATTTCCAGATAATTATAAGCCTCATATCACTCAAGCTGCGTACTATTTCCGATACGGAATCAGTTGCTATTCTCCGAGACATCAAGGATCGCATCTGGACAATATCCCTCCTCTACGAAACTATCTATGAGTTAAAGAATTACGAAGAGATGGATTTTTCTCACTACATACAGATGATATCAAAAGAAGTGCATCGCATGTATATCGGCGAAACCGACATCCAGCTCAATCTCGAACTCGAACCGATACTGCTGAGCATCGAGCAGGCAATCCCCTGCGGTTTGATATTAAACGAGCTCCTGACGAATGCCTTTAGACACGCTTTCCCGGGCGGGTGGACCGAATCTGCGGAAGTAACTATCTCACTTCATCAACGTGGCCCGACTCAAATTGAACTGGTCGTCAGCGATAACGGCGCGGGGATGCCGAACGGTTTCAATCTCGCCCAGGCCCGCTCACTCGGCCTGCAACTTGTGCAAAGCATGTCCGAACGTCAACTCCAGGGCACCATTGACCTGCATCGAAATAATGGTACGCGCTTTACTCTTACCTTCAATAGAGAGAAGGAGTAATCATCCCCTTCTCTCCTCTTTTCTGAGCATATCGTGCCGTGTTGAGAGCAGTATCCCTATGAGCTCTATGAGACCACTACTCAAAATATTCATCGATAGTATCAAGACCCCGCTGCGCATCGCGCTGAATGAAGACATTCCACGGATAGGTGAGACCGGCCCTATGCGGATCCTGGGCGATGACCCACTCCATATCTTCTCTAAACGCTTTCCGATCTCCGGTTTTAATGTGAAGGAACCATGCCCGTGATCTCCGAAAGTTGAGCATGTTCGGACCCAGCTCGACAGCTTTCTCGTAATATTCCGCGGCCTTTTTGAGGTCACCGCCGAGAAATCCGGGAGCAACCGCATAGAAATTAGCCCACGCGTAGTAGGGGGATCCATTCTGCCAGGCGGGATCGATCTCCATCATCGCATCGAGAACCTTCCTCACCCGCATCGGCCAGCGGAAGTTCACCAATCTCCCCACAACACTGAAACACTCCTTCCAGTACGCACCCGCAGCCAGATACCACCACCACATTGCGTCCATCTCCCGCTTCGAGAGAGCCCGGCACGCCTCCCAGACCTTTTCACCTCCATCAACCAACTGCCGAAAGTCAGGGTTGGAATACAGAACCTGTTCGCTGTATTTGATAGCCTTGCGGCAGTAGATTTCCCGCTCATCCCTGCTCTCGGCATAGCCGTACCCGATGAGAAAGCAGAAGCTGCCGAGTCGACGCAGTGCCTCGGTGTTTCGGGGTTCAATCTTTAAGACATTCTCATAGGTTTCAATCAACTGCAGGATCTTCTCCTTGCTGTCTGCTTCCTGCATCTGTCTATTCGCTCTGGCAATGAGTACCGACACATCACCTTCCACGGAGGGTTCACCTATTTTTTTCCATCCCTCCTCCCAGGACATGCACCCGATTCCGAGTAAAAAAACGACTGTCATCAGAACCGGAATTTTTGCAGAAAATCCTCTTGCTTTCATGAGAGCCCTCCATACTCTTTCTTTCCGATGAGCATATCCGCCGAGACGGAAAAGTCAAGGTATAAAAAGTGATGGGAGTACACCTGAGAAGCGCCTTCCGCTTCCCGTTGAACGAGAGAGCATAAATCGACTGCGACGACACGCCTAACGAGATCGCGTGAGTGTTGAGAAGGCAATCATCACGCCATTCTCATAGAAATAGGTAAAGCTGATGTGATTGCTATCCACCCTGGTTATTACTACCGTTCCGTTGTCCGCACATCGGTCTCTTCCAACCCGAATATTTTCAACAAATTTTCCCGAGTGAGAACTGGAGGAAACCAATCTCCACTCACCCCCGCAGGCCAGCGAGGGATACTCAATCCTGTACACATTATCAGAACCCCTGACGATCAACCGTATCGACCAGGTCGTCTTGTCATCCATCTGATAACCGGTACCGGTCCAGACGCCATCAAGCCACTCTGTATCGGGCGCAAATTTCCGTTCAGTTCCTCCGGTCGAGCTGCACGCACAGATCATTGCAATCATCCCTATGAGAAGTGCAATTGTATACGCTCTTGTCGTTTTCATGCCGTTTCTCCACTATACAATAAGTTCTATCTGCCCTCAGAAAGCAACAATGCGTTCCGATGCCTCAAAAATGTTCAATGTCCGCTTTTCACTATTCACTGCAATTTGATTTTAGTCATGCGTTTTTAAATTCGAAAACTCTCGCGCAGACACTCCGGCACATATCCTCCAGACTATATTTTGAGATATCCCCCGAATGAGTATACCATATTCCAAGTATTGTAAAGAAATCTCCTTGAGCAGTCAAAGACTATTTCCTCTCCTTCGACCGGCTGATTGCTATCGATTCCCCGTTCCCCCGATGTTTTGCTGTTCACGGAAAAAAGGGAGTAACGAGGTGCTGTCGCTGTTGAACAGGGGGAATGGATCGATCTGCCACACCGGTCCGATGACTGCATCATGAAAAGAGAAAGAGTACAGAGAACCGAACTGCGCGTGAGCTCAAGAGAGATCACTCTTTCGGCTGGATTTTGAGAATATAGTTCTCGTCCGATGGGGTAAAGCTACTGAAGCTATGCTCTCCAGAAAAAACGGAAAAGTACTCAGAACGGGGATCGAGAGAGAGACCGTATGAGGAGGCGAAGGAAACCTCTTGCTCGCTCATTATGATCGAAAGCGCCGTGATTTCAGCCGGCCTCATGGATTCCGGCATAAGAGCGCCCTTCCAGATGGTAGAATTGCCTCCCCGTATCTCCTTTTCGTCCAGCTCCTGAAAAGAGTCGATAATAACGGAATCGTCCACCAGCGGCAGATGATACCGACCCCGATGAACGCCTCCCCATCTCCATTTCTCCATGATGGGACCTTTGGCCTTGTTCAAAAATCTCATTGCCTTCAAAAATGCCCGATCAAATATCATGTCCCGCGTCTCAACCCGTTTATCGGTGCTTATATCATCGAAGAGAAGGGATCGATCCTCGGAGATGAGGGTATAGTAATTATCCAGAAGGATATAGTAGCTCTCCATAAATGCAGATGATTCATCCTTCAGCTCATCACCAATGGTTTCAGCAAGCATCCCGACCATGAGGGTCTGGAAGATTGAAGCCGCCACCGAGTCTCGCTCCATTCGGAGATCCCAGTTGTGAAAATATATTCGACTTAAGCGGGCAGAGGTTATCGGTATCTTTTCCATGATAATGAGATACAGCGGGACAAATCGCTCTGCCAGAACGGAATAGGTATCCGTCAGTATCTTCTGAACCGCTTCCCGGTCGAAGACGCTTTCCTGCTCGATGAGCTCCTTTATCCGATAATACCGGTTCATATCATTATACACGACCTGCTCCCCGATAACAGACGGCTCCTGCTCCAGGATGGCGGTGCCGATGATCGCGTTCTCCCGGTCCACCCTGCGGCGATAGGTCGATATATCCACCTGCCCCCGATCGAGATGCCATGAACCGTCACTGAGGATTTCCCGTTCAAAGCTCTTCACCGGCAGCATGCCCGAATAGCAGTATTCCGCTTCTTCATCGGTTGCGAAGAGATATACTCGTGGTGCCGATGAAACACGCTGTACCAGATTTAGTGCATTCTCCATTGAAGCGGAAAGGGGGATCTCAAAGAGAGACACAATATAGCTGGCATCAGGCCAGAGTGATTGCATCGAGATAACATCGGTCTTCATCCTGTCCCGAAAGAGATCGCTTATCACCGGCCCCCGCTCGGTACTCCGCACCGCAAAGGAGATGACCTCCCTTCCCCTCTCTCTCCCAATCTGTACCGCCTCATCAATTTCGGCAAGATCCATCCATGCACCCCGGGAGAGATACTGCATGCGGCCCTCAAGCTCACGAACCTCCTCCCTGAAGAAACGCTGGGTGTCAGCCTGCAGAGTAAATCCACAAAACGAAATGTAGTTGTTTTTCCCCACCACGATGAAGGGGAGACCTGCTATCGTGCAACCATTCACGCTGAGAGGTTCAACAATAACCGAGACAGGATACCACAGAGGATAGGTCCCGATGCCGCTGTCGAGGCTGGAAAAAAGAATTGAATTTCCGGTTTTTGTGCGCGTGCCGGAAAGGTACACGGCAAATCCGTTCAGGTATGATCCGACGAACTCACGGAGCATCTTCCTCATTTCTTTGAGGAAGAGAATATTTTCTCTATCCTCCTTCCCGTAGCGATACTGCAATTTTTCAGGAACGAGCTCCCACAGGGGCCCCTCGAATCCTTCCGGCAGCGGGAACAGGAGCTCGTGATTGCTTTCGTATGAGTGGGACCACTCAAAGAAGAGCAGAACTGAGAGAACATCAACGGCCTTCCACGCTTCCTCGGGGAGATATCCCGTAAGCAGCTCATTTTCTCCGGTATCCCGGAAACGGTTAATGCCGCTGACGTAAGCATCGAGATATTCCCGGTACGGACTTGACAGCTCACCCACTATTCGTTCAGCCCGCTGAAAAAATCCGACTGTTCGTGAAAGTTTATCGATCATGACACCGCGGAGGCCAATGATCTCGGAGATTCTCCCACTCGCAAGTGCCCGTTGATATTCGATTTGCAGGAGTCGATCCTGCGCATGAAGATACCCGAGCGCGAAATAGACATCCTCGAGTCTCCCGGCGCGTATCAACGGCATTCCGCGCTTATCACGCTCAATCAGCACTTCATCGAGCACATCCCCTTTTATTATCCCCCTATAGCTCACCGTGCACATGAAACAGAAAAGAACAATGAGGGCTGCTCCGACGAGCGCGCCGAGCAGAACAAGAGCCATGACTATCTTTATTTTCCTCTTCATATCAAATGCATTCTATCCGTGTATTGAATAAAACAATTGTGCCCGAACATGCGAGTAAACGGTGCGTAACCGTGCGATTATCTAGAATAAAAACGCAAGACTGCTCAATCGCTCCTCTATCTCTCCGAGAATTCTGTTTTCATCATCGATGCTCGGCGCAACAAAGGTTGCCGAGAACCGAACGAAATGGCCGACATCATCCCAGGGCACCGTGGAGATGAGCTTTTCCCTGATAAGGAACTGTGAAAAATCCTCGGCACTCTCGAATTCTCTCCCCTCCTTGAGGCCGCGGGGTATCTCCACGTAGAGATAGAAGGTGCCATCGGGCATCCGGGCCGTGAAGCCGAGCCGGTTGAGGAGATCGACGAGCCCCTGCAATCGGCGCTGATACTTCTCCCGAATCCCATCGGTGAGCTCGGGATGCTCAAGCGCGGCAATAGCCGCCTTCTGAATTGCAATAAACTGACCCGAATCGTAATTGTCCTTTATGGTGGCGAAAGCCCTGACAATGAGCTCGTTTCCCGCCACGAAGGCAATTCGCCACCCGGTCATGTTAAAGCCCTTGGAGAGGGAGTGAATCTCAACAGCAACATCCTTCGCTCCCGGAATAGCGAGGAGCGAGATCGGTTTCGCCTCGAAGGTCAGTGCCGCATAGGCGGCATCCTGGATGACAACGATCCTGTTCTCCCGGGCAAAATCGACAACCTTCCGATAGAAGTCTTCCGTTGCATTCGCTCCGGTTGGATTGTTCGGATAGTTGAGCACAAGCATTTTCGCGCGCCCGGCAACAGCAGCCGGCAGCTCTTCGAGATCCGGAAGGAAACCATTCTCTTTTTTCAGGGGAAGATTGTAGACCTCACCACCGTACCAGACGCTATGCGTGCCGAGTACCGGATAACCGGGAACGGTCATGAGGGTGATATCGCCGGGATTAACGAATGCCGAGGGGAGCATGGACAGAGCGGATTTCGCTCCAATCGCATGATTTATCTCACACTCAGGATCGATTCCCGTAACGCCAAAAGCCTTCGAGAGATACTGCGCGGCCGCTCGCTTGAACTCTGGTATTCCGTTATCCGCATACCCCCTGTTCGCAGGATTTTCCGCCTCCCGCTGAAGGGTTTGTATAACACTATCAAAGGCCCGCTCATCGGGCTCGCCGACACCCAGATCAATGAGCGATACGCCGGGATTCATCTTCTGTGCTTCCCGCTTCGCCCGCTTGATCTTCTCAAACTTATAGATCTTGTCCTCTCTGCCGAACCGGTTTCCCCCGATTCGCTCAGCAAAGAGATCCTGAATGTACGAGTCCATCCTGTTCCCTATTCCTCCACAATGGTCACAATGGCATTGAGAATTTCAATCTTCATATACGTCTCATCAAGCAGGGTGAAGAACCGTCCAAAATCACCCACGGCATTAACCCTGCTCTTCCCTTTCGTTAATCTCGCCAGCGTTTCTATATCCTCCTTGCCGTAGAAATCGCGCGCGTATATATAGCATTGAACCTCGCCCTTCTCGTGTGGAACGCCCACGATGATACAAAAATTGTAGTCAATGTTCGACGAGGGGATAATATCCTTCACGAGCACGTCGCTCATCTCAATACGATATTTACCGAGATCCCGCGAAATGAGAAATTTATACGCTGGATTTCTGGCGCTGTCGATCTTCTCCTTCCGGGCAATGACTTCCCGAACATCCATTTTGGGTACATAGATATACCGCAGTTTTTTTATGCTCTTACACGAGAGGGCTGTGCAAAAGATGATAGCAATTACAAGTGCTTTCTTCATGGCCTCTATCCGGTTCCCTCAGTTTCTGACCGCGAGCTGTGTGCCGCCATCGGTTACGGGAATACTCCTCCGCAAAGGCACCGCAGGAAAGCTGAAGAGAAAAAGAGCTCTTCGAATCCTCGAAGAAGATGAACGGCAATTATCAATACTAAAACATTTTTATTTTGTCAAATAAACTTTTATTCGCATCGGGTATTTTGTGAGGACCATGAAAATATCATGCTGATCAAGCCGCGTTATGCGTCTCTCGCAGATCACTGCTCCTGCGCGGGCGGGTAACCTGCATCAGCATTTCTTATACCGGGGTTCTGCATCAAATCATCATGACCCGAAGAACGACAGAGGAGAGGGGAGGGAACGGAAGGCGATACACGCTGCCGATACATCTGACGGGATGATTCTTAAGAGATCACGAAAATCGGAGGAAGAGCGTTTGCTCCGCCGGGTGGTTTCGTGACGATATACTCCGCCACCCGGCCGGAGATCACGCGCGCGATCATAAAAGAGCTGAAGCTTGCTCTAAAAAATTATGCTCCAATCGCAAGAACCCCCCGGGAGAGGGGTGATACCCCCCTCTCTCAGGCAAAACCGTTCCCGCCGGTTACTATCGACCGTGCAATACGAAACGCCGCCCGCTTCAACGACGTGAGACCGAAGGTGAAGAGAGACAATATCGCATAGAGATCGTGAATCGCTTCAACCTTTGTCATGTCAATGGGCTTCGGTGCCACCTCGAGGCCGAATTGTTCCGGTTTATCCTTGAGTATGGTGATCACATTAAGCCCACCGAACTGATCAATGCCGTATATGCTCGCATTGGGGAATATCTTCTTATACTCTTTCAACCGCTCCTTCGCTGTTTCAACAACCTTGTGCCGGTAATCATAGGTCAGCGCACCGCTCGGACAGGCATTCACGCAGGCAGGAATCTCACGCGGATTTTTCACACAGGCGTGACATTTGTAAGACTTATCCTTCTTGATCTGCACATACCCTTCATACTCCTGTTCGGCGAGGTGCGGTACTTTATAGATACACGCCTCGACACAGGATCCGCATCCGATGCACTTATCCTGATCGATAACCGTCCAGCCGTCAACCTTGGAAATTGCCTTCACCGGACAGACGTGCAAACAGTTTGCCTCTTTGCAGTGATAGCATTTGGTATGCCGTATAGACCATACCGGCCTGCTCGGATTGCTCCGGTCGACTTCGTAGAACCTCACGTGATTCCAGGTGATTGCTGACAGCTCTCCCGGATTGGTGAATTCAGGCCCTGCGAAGAACTCCGTTTTTTCTCCCGGATTATCATTCCACTGCTTACATGCCACCTGACAGGCCCTGCATCCCTGACACTTTGTGGTATCAACCAAAAACGCTTTTTCTGCCATAGCTCACCTCCTTACGCCTTCCTGATATCTACGAGAAATGCCTTGAACTCGGGTATCATGGTATTGGCATCCCCGATATGCGGAGTAAGCTGATTGCAGCTATCACCCGAGGCCGCACAGCCGTGACCAAAGTGCCAGACCATGCCAACCATCTCCACCTTCTTCCCATTGATGTTCCAGGCCTGTACTCTGTTCGTCACGAGCGCACGTGCTTCAATGGTCCCGCGTTTTGAGATGATCTCAACCTTATCTCCGTTTGCGATACCCTTCTTCGCAGCCAGTTCGGGACTGATTTCGCAGAACATATCAGGAACGAGCTCAGTCAGCCACGGGAGATTTCTGGTCATTGCACCTGCCTGCCAGTGCTCGGTGACCCGATAGGATGTTCCGACATAGGGATACTGAGCAGCGCTGCCAAACTCACCTTTAACACTGGAGAGGATAACCGTCGCCGGATTGACCTTCTGGCTGTTCATGAAGTTTCTGACCGGGCTTTCCATCGGCTCATAGTGCTCGGGAAAGGGACCGTCGGCAAGGCCCGACGCGAAGAGCCTCCCGACACCTTCGGGAAGCATAATAAAGGGATTCATCTTTTCGGGCGAGGCCGTAGGACCGCCATCGATGACATCACCGAGCCACTTGCTTCCATCCCATTTGACAACCCACTTGTCCTTATTCCAGGGCTCCCCCTTCCGGTTCACGCTCGCCCGGTTGTAGATGATCCGCCGGTTCACCGGCCAGGTCCATGCCCATCCGGGGTACATGCCGAGCTCATTGGGAGCATCTTTGCTGTCCCGTCGGGCCATCATGTTCCCATCTTCATTGTAGCTTCCGCTGTAGAGCCAGTTGCCGCATGCGGTTGAGCCGTCATCGGCCAGCTTGGTGAAGTTCTGAACCAAATCCCTGCTCTTCCAGTTGAATCCATTTATCTCCCTGGCAACCATATGAGGGCAGGGCTCATCCTCGCCTTCAGGCGTAAAGTTCCAATACGCTTTGAGAATAGGATCCGGCAGGGCGACCCTCTTTCCTGCCTTCACATCCGCCTCGTAGAGCTTTTTCACCTCCCTGAAGAGCTTGTCGATCAGCCACAGGTCGGGTTTTGCGTCTCCGGGCGGCTCAACGGCTTTATAGCGCCACTGTGCCCATCGTCCGGAATTGGATACGCTCCCCTCCTTCTCGACCGATGCTGCCATGGGGAGGAGAAACACCTCTGTTTTAATCGTACCGGGATTGACGCCCGGCCTCTTCCAGAAGACCGACGTATCCGTTTCCCAGATGTCGGCACAGACGAGCCACTCGAGCCGCTCGAGCGCCTTGGCTTCCCGCTTCGCATCCGGACCACCGACGACCGGATTGGTACCCATGAGAATTGCACCCTTGTGCATCCCCGCATACATATCCTCGAAGAGAACAATATGCGGATAGGGCTTGCTCGCCTTGGGAATCCAGTCATAGCCGAAGTCATTCTCCTTGGTCGCATTATCGCCAAACCACGCCTTCAAAAGGCTGATGAGATACTTCGGCTTATGCTGCCACCAGTTCGCGCTCATGGGGTCATTTGTTTTTGGCGTGTTGTTCTTGAGATAGGTTTCAAGATTCACGTCTTTCTTGGTCATCGGAATGCCGAGATATCCCGGCAGAATGTGCCAGAGCAGACAGTGATCCGTCGAACCCTGTACATTCGACTCGCCTCTCAGCGCATTGATGCCGCCGCCGGCCATCCCGATATTCCCCATGAGGAGCTGTAGCATCGCGTAGGTTCTGATGTTCTGCGTTCCTACCGTGTGCTGGGTCGTTCCCATCGCGTACATGATAGTAGCCACCCTGTCCGGCTTATGGGTTGAGGTATAGATCTCCGCTATTTTCAGGAAGGTCTCTTTCGGCGAGCCGGTAATCGCCGATACCTTCTCAGGGGTATATCTCGAAACGTGCTTCTTCAAGAGCTGATAGACACAGTTCGGATCCTGAAGGGACCTGTCCTTCTTCGGGATCCCCTTGTCATCGAGCTGATATACCCACGTTTTCTTATCATATGCTCGCTTTCCCGCATTATATCCGGTGAACAGCCCGTCTCGAAAACCAAATTTCGGATCGACCAGCAATGCTGCATTGGTGTACTCAACCACGTACTCCTTCTGTATCCTATCGTTCTGAAGAGCATAGTTGATAATACCGTTCATGAAAACGATATCGGTTCCCGGACGTATGGGTGAATAGAGATCCGCTATTGAAGAGGAACGGGTAAATCGCGGGTCAACGCTGATGAGCTTGCCACCCTTATCGCGAGCCTTCTGGACCCACTTGAAGGATATGGGGTGATTCTCAGCAGCATTGCTTCCGATGATCAAAACGACATCCGCATGCTGGAGATCAATCCAGTGATTGGTCATTGCTCCCCGGCCGAAGGTATTCGCCAAACTGGCGACGGTTGCGGAGTGTCATATACGTGCCTGGTGTTCGAGATAGCTGATCCCGAGAATGCGCGAGAATTTCGAGAGGGCATAGCACTCTTCGCTGTCGAGTGCGGCACCGCCAAGCCCGACAAGACCGGCTGTCCGATTGACGATGAACTCACCCTCTTTCTCAACAAAAGTTGTATCACGGACATCCTTAATTCGCTCGGCAATCATCGTGATTGCCTTATCCCAGGAAATCACCTCCCACTCGGTGCCACCGGGTTTTCGATACTGAACCTTGTCCAGTCTCCTCTGCAGAGGATTAACAGCGACCTGCTGCAGAGCGCTTCCCTTGGCACAGAGCGCACCCTGATTGATAGGATGATCAGGGTCTCCTTCGATGTTGATCACCTTTCCATCCCGTGCGGACACAATCATTCCGCACCCGACACCGCAATAAGGACAAACGGTGGTACTCTCCGTTGCTCCTTTTAATTTATCGGGTGTCTTCTTGCAGCCTGAAAGGAATGATACCCCACCAAAGAAAGCACCGGCTGTCGTAATCCCCGACAGCTTCAGGAAATCTCTTCTGGTAATAGGCATACAAATCCTCCCGTAATTAAATTTACGATTTGTTCACGTAATATATTATAATCATTCTCCCGACATATCCGTTCAGGAGAATCCGATAAATAGATGAATAAAAGGTATGGTGAGGAGTGGTAAGAATCAGAAGACTCTCTCGATGAGTTTTGACAGATAATCTCTCATCGAATACGGTATGAAGAAGGTTGGAAAATCTTTCTGATGAACTGTTCATGGAAAGAAAACGCACTGTTCAACCTCCTACCCCTGTGACAGCAAGCACTAAAAGCAGAGGCACAGGAGCCATTGCTTCTTCTTTCCAAGCACGGGAGGCAAAGCGATTTCTCACTTTACCCAGCGGCCTCTCGCCATAGCTAATGCCGTAGGCATAGAGACTCGAAGAACTTTGTTTCATGCTTTAAGCATATGATAAAATTGTCAATAATAATATAACTTTTTTTGTACCGGGAAACGGGTAGATCAGGCTTCTACATTATAATCTTCGAGCAGCTTGTAAATCTCCCAGAGCGAGAAGGAGAACGTCAGCAGGATGGGGCCGATAATCACCCCGGCAAGGCCGAAACTCTTAAGGCTCCCGAGAAGAAGGAAGAAGAACATGAGGGGGTGAAAGTGCAATCTCTTGCCGAAGAGGGCAGGTTTCACAAAGTTTTCCAGTATGAGATAGAAAAAGAGACACCACAATCCCAGGAGAAGCGCGCTCAGGTATTCCCCCAGTGCCGCGAGATATATCACGGCAGGCAGCCAGATAAAGGCGGTCCCGATAACCGGAATGAGTGAAAGGACGGCAGCGACGCTCCCCCAGAGAAAGGGCATGCCCACACTAAAGATGATGAATCCGAGACCGACCATCGTTCCCTGCAGCACCATTATAAAGAGATTCCCTGCCAGCAATACCTTTATGACCTCCATCATCCGCTGAACCACATCCTTCTCAATTTCATCGGGAAAGGGGAGTATTCGATAAAACGGTTTCTCCAGTCGATAGCCATCCTTGAAGAGAAAGAAGAGGATTAGAAGCATGAATAAGAAATTCAGTGAAAAGTTCAGGGAGAAGGAGAGAATCCCCGTTAAATTTGAGAAGAGGGATAACGAGGTACTCTTCAGGAGATCCGCAATATTCTTGAGCGACTCACCCTTCTCGATGTTCAGATAGCCGTAGATGGTTCTGAAAATATCACTCTCGATCACAAACTGCTCAAACACTCCCGCAGTATACTGTTCCTGTATATAGGTATAGAAAGCATAGGCCTCCTGTGCAAGCATGAGGAGAAGGAAAAACAGGGGGATGAGAACAAGCAGAAAGAGGAGCATGATAACAAGGATGGAGCTGATAAAGCGCTTTCTCACCAGGCGATTTAGAAATTCACAGACAGGTCTGAGCGCAACATACAGTATGAAGGCAAAGATGAAGGGCCAGAAATAGTAATGGTATATATATCCGAGGAGAATGAGCACCACTGAAAAAACGAGCAGAAAGAGAACCTTGAGTTTCCTGTTCTCTTTGATGGTGAAGTATGATTCTTCTCGTTTAACCATTTCTGTACCCTGCCATGAGCGTGAGACATAACACCATCGAGTCGGCGAGCTCTGTGCTTTCATGGCATCGTTTCATATGGTAGAAAAGCATATTCTTTTCTGCTCGTGATGGTTTATCGGGTAAGGTAGTGAGATAAATCAGTTGCTATCCTTCTAATAGCATGATCCAAATAGTCGCTATCTGATATTTTTTTCCGGTATTCTTCTATCTTTTTCCGATTACCGGTGATCTTGCCCTTTTTTATCTCACGATCCTCCATGTTCATGAGATGTCTCATATGCATACCTCTCAGTGGTCTTCTGTTCTTCCGTGAACAGGCTCACAGACCTAATTAATGAATCGGTATTATACTCGATTTCATAAAGAATCTTTTCTTTTGAAAGACAATAAATTGGCACTTTTTATAATCAGAAAAAAGTCAAATGAACATTGCGTAGCAGCTTCCATAATTTATATAGGATTAAGAAAATAAAAAATTCCCATTAATAATTTGTAAACGTACTACTTATTGATAATTAATAAAAGGAGAATACTATGCTGATAGAAACTACCTTACATATTCATAAAAGAATTCTAGACAAACTGGATAAGGAAGTGGTAAGAACGGGGAGATCTAGAACCTCCATCATAAAGTTACTCATTCAGAGAGTTATGAAAGATAATCAAAAGATGATCAAAATAAATTCTAGAGTAAAATATCAGGAAAGGGACTTGAAAGAGAACTGGTTCAGGATTCATATCACTTTGAACGAATATGAGTACGAATATTATATAGACCTCCGAAAGCTATGCAAAATGTCCGTTTCTCTTATCCTCGCTTATGCAGTTTTGAAATATATGGATGAACTGCTCGATCGGAATAAAAGTACCGATAAGTATTACTTCACAAATTATTTATTTATTAAAAAAACTTATGAAGGAGCAATATGCTGGCAAATATACTGGGGAATCCCGCCACAGCTCATCATTTCATGAAACTAAATGAATTTTGCAACCGGTTGCAAAATTGGTCTGCCGGCGGACTCATTCAGTTTTCTCAATAATGGACTCCCATTACCCGCCCCCCTGAAAAACAGGAGGGACTTATCGAAACATATCCTCCACCCACTCTATCCTGTCGCCCTCTATTGAAATAAAATCAAATCGGCAGGTTATATCTCTGCTGTGATACTCGGGATGTGCGGTGAGGAACTGTTGTGCAATAAACCTGAGCGTCTTTTTTTTCTTTGCGCTGATTGAATAGAGGGGACCGCCATAAGAGGAGCCGCTTCTGCTCTTCACTTCAACAAAAATGAGGAGATCGCCCTTCATGGCGACAATATCAATCTCTCCGGCGCGTCGATATCGAAAATTCCTCTCAACGATCTCAAAACCCCGCTCCCCGAGAAATGCAACCGCACGGCTTTCGCCCTGCCTTCCGTATTCCTTTTTATCCATGTGAAAACAGGATTACAAAACCTCGAGGAAGTTTACGCCGGCTTCATCCTCATCGAGCGCTCTGGTAATATAGAGCGTGGTCTCCTCGAGAAGATTGATTATCTCCGTCCCCTCAATACGCTTCTTATTCCCGTCGAAGATAAGCTTCACGATGGGTCGCAGCGGCTTCTGGGGATCGGATCCAATTACCAGTCCTGTCCGGCCGTCATTGAGCTCAACAATCGAACCGATAGGATAAACCGACATCCTCGACAGGAATACCCGCAGGATTACAGGATCATGCTTATTGATGCCGGTGGCGAGGAGATTTTTCATGGCATGATAGAAAAACTGTTTCTTCCGATAACTCCTGTTCGAGATGAGCGCTTCATAGGAATCGGCAATGGCGGCAATTCGCGCATATTCACTTATCTGATTCCCCTTCAGACCCCGGGGGTATCCCTTCCCGTCGTACTGCTCGTGATGCTGGAGCACCACCATTGCCAACTCCTCCTCGAGGTTGCCGAGCTGCCGCAGCGCCTTATAGCCGTGCAGGGGATGCGTCTTAACGAGATTCATCTCCTGATCGGTCAAGTTGGACTGTTTATGAGTAATATAGCTCGGAATCTTCACCATGCCGGCATCAATCAAAAGCGTTCCGATTCCGAGCTCCGTGAGCTTTTTATGATCGTACTTGAGCGCCATCGCGATGAGCAGCGCGTAAAAGGTTACGTTCACCGAGTGAACAACCAGATAATCTTTCCCCTCATCCAGGCCGTAGAGAAACAGGAATATATTGTAATTCTCCTGCAATATTTCGATGATGTTATGGAGCTCCCTCTCAAGCGTATCGATGGTAAATTCCTCACCCCGCCTTATGGCTCCATATATCTTTTCAACCGCACTGCACGCATTTTTGTGGATCTCAATGAGATCCTTCCGTTTCTTCAGGAGCTGATTGTACTCTTTAATTATCTTATCCGCATCCTCTTTTAGGGTGGAGGAGATCTTCTCGGCAAGCTGGATTTCGGTCACTGATGAGATAACCTTGCCCGCTGTCTCCAGCTCAACAATTCCCCACTTCATCAGTTTTTTGATATCGGATTCTTTTATGGAGACATTTGCGCCAACGAGCATGTTGTTGTTGTCTATATACAGCGGCTTGTCGAAGCGCATGCCGGGCTTTAAATCATCAACATATATTTTTCTCATTTCGGACATGATTTACGTATCCAGTTGCTCTATCTTTTCCTTAAATCGTTCATTTACCGCATAACAGTATGCTAAAACCTCAGCAACAGCGTGGAAGAGCTCTTCCGGTATTTCGCTCCCCACCTCAAGCGCCGCGAGCACCTCGGCAAGATCCGAATTGCGGTAAATGGTAATATCATGCTCCTCCGCAATCTCCAACAACCGCCCGACGAGCATCCCCCGCGCAACGGCAAGGATTTTTGGCGCTTCTCCCTTCCCTGAATAGCCTACGGCAACCGCTTTTTCTTCTCTCTGCATTTCAGGCCTTGAAATCGAGTATGCTATTTGACAGCAATGAAGAATTAATTTCAATTATTTTTTTCATTGCATCGCCCGTCAGAAAGAAACCGATGTTCACCGCCCCTTTATGAACACTTTTGAGCTTCGTTCGCAATTCATCGACAGTATGTTCAAGCTCATGCAGCGTCTCCTCACGTTCACAGAAGAGATTAATATGAAGGGATGAGCCGTGCTCTCGTATGATAATATCAAGCACCCCGAGTTGCGAAAGCTCCAGCGTGAGCACCATACCTCCGGGAGTGACAATGCCGGTAATACTCTCGAAGCGATCCTCATTCCAGAAGGGCATCTGAAACTCCCGATACGGAGAGTCCTCTCGACTCATAAAAACCGACAGAAGATCCTTGAATAACTCAACTCCCTGCTCCGTCTTCAAGAGCGCCTTAAGCTTCTCGGAGAATTTCTCGCTATAATCCCTGAGCGTCTTCTCGTCACGAAATCGCCTGATAAGCTGAATCGCCGATTCTCCCCCCGCGAGCACGGAAAGTATTTCGATTACACTGCTTTTCAGACCACGGGAAGCGAGCAGAAGATAAGACAAAAAAAGGAGATCATCCTTTGACACGCCGGCCGTGAGGAGTTTATTGAGCACTTCCGCGAACAGCCCCTCTCGCAACTGCACCCCGGCACGGAGCCGCAGGATAAACCGGTTGAGCGCGAAGATTCCTCCCGGTCCCTCCTGTATGTATTTCCGTATTGCCATGATCTCGCCCGTGCCGAGCGTATTCCGCTCGAAGAGGGAATAGGCAAAGATCTCATCCAGCTTCGATGAGCGTTCCCCGGCAATTTGAAATATAAGGGTACCGCCATCCCTCCCCCTGAAGATAAGCGGTATTCGCTTGTTCGATGGAACGCCCCTGAGAAATTCAGCACGAATTCGCACGCCACCCATATCGAGAACCGCCTCCCGGTCCCCGACCCGCTCAATTATTCTCCCTGCAATCTTCGCGCCCATCTTCAGATTCTTCAGGGCACTGGAAGAGGGGATCCGGCCGCTTATCCGTATAGTGTTCTCCCTATCGATCTTCATCGCCACGCATCTCACTGCTCTTCAGGGGCTCATAGCTCCACCGATGAATCGGCGAGGGGCCGAACTGAACGAGCGCCTCCCGGTGCGTTCTCGTTCCATACCCCTTATTCTTCCTGAATCCATAGGCGGGAAATTCATCACCATAATCTTCCATGAGCGCATCACGCGCAACCTTGGAGATGATTGACGCCGATGCGATGGATATCGACCGCTGATCCCCGCGTATGACGGAAACGCAGGGAACACCAACATCAAACGAATAGTTGCCATCCAGGAGAATCACATCAGGAGGAGCTGCCGAACGCTCAACGAGCTCTCTGATGGCATACTCCGTTGCACGGTTCGGATTCAACCGGTCAATAAGGGTATGCGATATCATCGAGACCAGCGCCTCTTCCGAATACGCCTCGACAACATGCCGAAGGTCAGATCGTTTTTTCGGGAGCAGCTGTTTGGAATCTTTTATCTCACACAGGGCTTCGGGGAAAACGCCTGAGAAGAACCCACTGTTATAGGCAACCATCCCGACTGCCAGAGGACCGGCGAGCGCGCCCCTTCCCGCTTCATCAATCCCCGCAATACGCCGGTATCCTCTCGCAAGGAGTTCCCGCTCGAGCAGAAAGGAGGGTATGATCTGTTTATCGGGGCGGTTCAAGTTTTCTCTTCAGCACGACCTTCCTCAGCTTCACTCTTGGTGCCGCCATCCGGCAGCGGTTGTTTGTCAGTTTCCTGCATGGGAGCGACATCCGCCGCCTTGGTCTTGAATCTCCGTTCCTTCAACTTCACCGATTTTCCCGTCCGCTGTCTGAGAAAATAGAGCTTGGATCTCCGTTTCTTCCCCTTACGCACCACCTCAACTTTCTCTATCCGGGGAGAATAGAAGGGGAATATTCTCTCAACACCGATATCGTAGGATATTCTCCGTACGGTAAAGGTTCTGCCGACACTCTTATTACCAATGGCGATAACGACACCTTCAAATACCTGAATCCTCTCCCGATTCCCCTCAACTATCTTATAATGAACCTTGACCGTATCGCCAACCTCGAAGTTGAGATCTCTCTGAACAGGGACTATCTCCTTTTTTATCGTTTCGATGATATTCATGTCTCTTCTCCTCTCATCCTTCTGAATAAATGTTTCCGATAGAGATCGGGCCGCTCTCTTCTGGTTTTCTCAACGCTCTTCCGCAAACGCCATAACCTGATCCGTTCATGATTGCCGCTCATGAGAACTTCAGGGACCCGCAAGCCGTCGATCTCGATGGGCCTGGTATACTGTGGGTACTCAAGCAGATCATCTTCAAAACTCTCCTCGTTGAGCGAACGACAGTTCGACATGAACCCCGGAACGTATCTCGTGATCGCGTCAACGATAATCAGGGCTGCGAATTCTCCCCCTGACAGGACATAGTCCCCCACAGAGACTTCGAGGTCCACATATCGGTCTATAACCCGCTGATCGATACCCTCATAGTTGCCGCAGATGATACAGAGCTCCTCTTCTCCGGAAAGCTCCTTTACCAGATTCTGATGTAACCGTTTTCCCCCCGGCGCCGTTGATATCACAACGGTATCTCTGCGACGACACGCATCAATTGCCTTAAAGAGCGGCTCAGGCTTCAGAACCATGCCGCTCCCTCCGCCATAGGGAGCATCATCGCAGCGGCCGTACGCATCATCACTGAATGTCCTCAGGTCGACGATGTCAATATCGACAATACCCGCTGCTACCGCCTTCCCGAGGAGCCCGCATCGGAGCGGACTGGTGAAGAATTCCGGGAAGAGCGTTATTATCGTAAACGATGGCACCTGAAGCACGAATACGCTTCCAGCGGGCATTTCGGATAAAACGCCAGCAAAGATTTCACTCAATCAGTCCTTCAATCGGATAAATATCAATCCTTCTCAGCGCGATTTCACTGGTGTCAACCATTGACTGAACGAAGGGAATCCGGTGAACATTCCCTGCAGCGTCTCTGATGATCAGAATCTCACCTGCACCTGCTTCAAGAATATCTATCACCTCGCCGAAGAGCTCACCCTCACGAAAAACGCTGCACCCGATAATATCATAATAGTAATACGCTTCCTCTTCAAGTAAATGCCTGGTTCTCTCTGCTTCATCCCTCTGAATAAAAATATCGATTCCCTTGAAAGAGAGAGCTTCATCCCGGTCAGAAATCTCTTTCAGGTTCAGGATACACCGTCGATCTCTCTGCAGCACAAAATCGACAACCTGATATTTCCTGTAGTCATCGCCCTCTTTCAAATAGATCCAATTCCCAACGGCAAATCGCTCCTCAATATCGGTAATGGCTATAATTTTCAGGCGCCCATGCAAACCATGGGCGCCAATTATTTTTCCAATCCTGATAAATGTGTCATTAATGCTCAATCAAGAATTTCCAAAACAACCCTTTTCCCCGATTTTGTTGCAGAGGCATTTATAATCGTCCTGATAGCTCTTGCAATCCTTCCATGTTTCCCGATAACCTTTCCAATGTCCTCTTTGGTGACCTTCAACTCCAGTATCGTCGATTTCTCACCCTCAATTTCCCTGATCTCTACCTGGTCAGGATGGTCAACGAGAGATTTTACCATATACTCCACTAGATCCTTGTAATTCATTTTCGCCTCCCGAGGAATTATTTAGCACTCTTAAGCTTTTGCCAAATCCCAGCTTTCTTCAAAAGACTCTCTATGGTTTCCGTTGGTTGCGCTCCTTTATTCAACCAGTCGACAAGCCTCTCCTCATCAATCCGAAATTGCTCTCTCTCAGCAATTGGCTGATACTGCCCCAGGTTCTCAATGACCGCACCATCCCGTTTCTTCCTGCTGTCAACAGCAACAATCCGGTAATATGGTTTCTTCTTCTTGCCTACTCTCTGTAATCGAATCCTTACCGCCACGAACTGTTTACCTCCTTATTTGATTAAGTATAAAATTATACAAAAAAGATATTCATTTGTCAATAGATAAATGGATATCCTGCGAAAACTAAATTTTTTATAATTTACTTTTGCAGTGACGCCATATATATATTTCTCTACGCGAGCGCTGCCAGAGCTTTCTCTTTGAGACGCGTGACATTCTCATTAACCGTGCCCTTCCTGAATGTCGCACTTCCCGCCACGAAAATCCGTGCACCGGCTTCGGCAACCTGCCCGATATTATCTTCCGTTATTCCCCCGTCAACCTCAATGACAATCCGGTCTCCCCATCCCTCTTCGATAATACGGGTATGGAGTTTGCGTATGCGATTCACCGATATCTCCATGAATGACTGCCCATAAAAACCCGGATCAACCGACATGATGAGAACAACATCGATGTAGGGGAGCAGATCGTAGATCATCTCGACAGGAGTCGCAGGATTGATTGAGATGCCCGCCCGGATACCCTGTTCCCGAATCTCTTTCAGGAGACGCGCGGGAAACCGTGTGCTCTCATAGTGAATGGTCAGCGACCAGGGAGCAACTGCGCTATACCGCTCGATGGTGTTCTCGGGTTTTTCAATCATCAGGTGGATGTCAAGGGGGATGCTCGTATGGCGTTTGAGATTCTCTATATACCCCGAACCGATGGTCAGGTTGGGAACATAGACGCCATCCATGACATCCATATGCAGCAGATCGACAATCGCAGGGTCGAACTCACCCACGATGCTTCCCAGTATTGAGAGATCCGCGGCAATGATCGATGGTGAAATTAATACCGTTTTATTCAAATTCATCAACTTCAATTTTTATAATATCGATGACCCGCTTGTCGCAGAGAATGCTCACCTTTGCATTTCCCGTGCGATGAAAGATGAACTCCATCCTGCCCCCCCCGTTCATCTGTCGAGAAAAACGCAACCGCCTGGAGCTGTCATCATCGACAGTCGCCTCATAAAGCCCGCTCTTCTCCTCGGCGGGTATTACATAGTGTATCTTTTCATATGCTCTATAGGGGTGTTCTCGGAGCGGGTAGTAGCCGATCCTGAGACGAACAGCATCCCCCTTCTTCACGTTCGCACCCTTCGATGGGCTCTGCGAGAGAACAATGCCACTCTTCGCTCTGTCGGGAACCGGAACGATCTCCTCAACGATGACAAGGCCTTTTGCGAGGAAGAGATCAAAACAGAGATCGATCGATTGGCTGACAACATCGACCATGGTATCGTCTGCATCAATTTTACCCGCGGAGACGAGAAGATTTACTTTCCGGTCAGGCGTTATCCTCTCGCCCGGTTTCGGATTCTGATCGATGACAATATTGTCGGCGTTCTTTTCGGAGGGGATGTATGATATTATCCCGGCCCCTATTGAAATCGCCCGCTTATGCATATGGAGGTTCTTCAGCTTGTTAATCGCAAAGGGGAGCTCAACGCCGACCAGGTTCGGGACATCGATGAACAGGCTGCTCCGGCTGACCATGAGCTTTATCAGATCACCCTCAGATACGATAACGCCCCCCTCCGGGTACTGATTGAGCACAACTCCATTTTCGAGATCATACACGTCGAGAAATCGTATCTCCGGCTTGAGCCCCTGTCTGACTAAACTGTTGTACACCTCGACAAACTGTTTCCCCACCACATACGGGACCTTCACCTCCTTCACCGGCTTTGTCAGGAAGACGATTACCAGCGTTGAAATGAAAAAGTAGACGGAGAACCCTATAAAGAGTATGAAGGCAATTCGGCCAAATGTCCTGAAGTAATGAAAGCGCAGGTCCTGCTCTCTCGTTTTATCCTCTTTTTTATCACGTACACCTTTATCCTTCATGTCCATAACCGTATTGTACCAGTCTCATCGTTAATCCCGTGACCGGGGGAACGTATACTGCTCGAATGTTACACCGAACAGAAGAACCGCTAACACGTCAAGTACTATTATTAATTCTTTCTCTCCTCAGTCATGCTGCTGATTAAAACGGTTATTGCGGCACTGACACGCCTAAAACACAGAATAATCCCTCCTCTGGGGAATTTCTTTTACTCACTCATGCGTCTTCAGGACAATACATGCAGCGAAGACACCGCATTACCCACTGTACCGCGAGTCACTTAAAAAAGCGAAATATCACATTAATAATAACCGTTACAATTATGCTCAGGATGATACCCGTTGTCAGGGGAAAATAAATGGTGATATTCTCTCTCCTGATGACAAAATCACCGGGCAATTCCCCGATTGGTATCTTGTTCCCGTACTGGAGAAGGAGACCTATCACCACGATAACAATACCGATAATTATAAAAATGCGTCCCATATCCTCTTCACCCCGACTCCCCGGGAGGGAGCTCTACCGCGCTCTTCCTCTGAAGAACGAAAGCGCTCCTGCGAATCAAATAAACAAAGCCGCACCGTCACCATCCAGAAATGATTCCCTGTGTTCCTCCCGCTTAAGTATACCAAAAAAACAGATGTGTTGTAAATAATAATTTGACAACAATAATTTGCCATTGAACTATGCACTGTTCTTGCTTTGATCCCTGCCAGTTGATACGAAGGGCGAAGCACCCTTTGCGAATGGCAAAACCGTCTCTTCAAAGAGACAAGCGCCATCGCATGGACAACAGGGCCGTGAACGAGGAAGTTATGAAATCTGTTGAAGACATCATCAATACCCTTAACGACGATGAACGAGAGCAATTCAGCGAGCTCATCGATACGTGCCGTGAACGCGAGGCGCTTCTCAAAAAAAGCGAAACGCACATGGCTCAGGATTTCGAAAAACTCCTCCGCCTCTCAGAGAGATTTCATGCCAAAACACAGAATCTTTATTCGACGCTCCGTAAACTCGAAAAGAGCTGTCAGCTTCTCAATGACACGACCTCCACATTCATGCTTCAACTTATCAGCGATGATCAGTTTTACCACTCGTGACAACAGACCGGCCTTTGAAGAGAATTTATTACTGCAGCGCCCTGACACAGACAGCACGATACAGGATCACAATCGATGCTCAATAAGAGGCATCTCTTCTGTAAGGGATATATTGTTCAGAAATAAGGTGAATTCACCGGTGATAATTCCCGGACCGTGTTGCAATCGAAATACACGAACAAGATGTTCAAGAATTGACAAAAAATAATCGAAAATAGAAGTGGGGGCCTGTATGGCACGACCATTTCGGCTCTCATGCCCGGAGCATGCTTGTGTGGATTCCAACCACACAAGAAATTCTCGTTACGGGAAATAATTATTAGAAGTGTAACTATCGCAATTGGTATATTGTACTCAAATCACGTGTCATAAAAGTGCTATCCCATCACGGCGGCCGAAAAATCATGGGAGATCAGCGGAGTAAAAGAACACACCGGGCACTGGCCGCATGAGAGCACATGAGAACCGGGCAAACACCATAATGAAAATACTGTTAACATCAGACCTGCATCTCGGCATTACAAATAGTGTTCCCATACCCGATGTATTGCGCCTTGCCACCTTCAAGAAAATCGCCGCTCTCGCACGGAATCATCATCTCCTCCTCATTGCCGGTGATCTCATTGAATCGAAAACCGTAACGAGGGAGACTCTGGATATCATTTCACAGATATTTGGCAATCTCAGGAAAAACGGTATCGACATCGTATTCACGCCCGGTGAAGCCGATCTCGATGAAAGGGGGAAGCTCCCCTCATACTTTTACAATCTCAATATTTCACATATTTTTACCGAGTCGAACTGCACCATCCCCTATACCCTTTCACGTGACGATGAGACGATACACCTTTACGGAATGCCGGCACAATCCGATAGCACCCTCGACGGCATCACGCGAGCCGGCGAGGAAGGATTTCATCTCGGCCTCTTCCATCTCCATTTTAATTCAGAGGAGGGCACCCGGGATGCTGTCCCCGTTCTTACCAGCGGCGACATAAAGCGATTGCAGTTCAACTTTTACGCGCTCGGGCACAATCATCACTTCAAGCTCATCAAGTATCTCAACAAGCTCATCGGCGCATATCCGGGAACTCCCGAGGCAACCGGGAGAGATGAAACCGGCGACAGGTACGTGCTGTCGCTCACCATCAAAGACAACGAGCTCTATCAGCTCAAACGACTCAACGTGAACACCACAACGATTAACGACCTTCGGATAGAATGCGACAAGCACAAGGATGACAGCCACATCATTGAGCAGCTCATCAAAAACCGCTCACCGAAGGACATACTCGTGCTCACGCTTACCGGAGAACGGAACTTCTCCCTCGATTATAACGAATTGCAAATCTACCGGAACAATTATCTCAAGCTTATCATTGACGATCGCTCCATTCCCCGGATTGAAGTTCTTATCGAGGAATACAAGGATGAAGATTCGCTTCGCGGAGAGTTCTTTTCAATACTGAAGGAAAAAATCGATGAGGGGAATATCCCAGCAACCATCAACACGAATAATCTCTCCTTTATCATCAATAGCATTATCAGAGCGGGCACCTATATCCCGGAGGAGTGGCTATGCATATAAACCAGTGCATAGCATCGAAACCAGGCCTTTTCGAAAATAAGAAAATAGACCTGGATAATTGCCTCACCATCATCCACGGGAGAAACAACTCGGGGAAGAGCCTTCTCGCCCGCGCCATGCTTGAGGTTATCTGGGAGCTCATCAACGAAAAGCCGCTCCTCGAAAAGCAGATATGGGAGAATCTCTACCTCGAAATTACCCTGACCAATTCCAGGAGCAGATTCCAATTTACCCGGAGTGGCGACAACTATTATACGATTAAAATGCTGCAGGGCACCAGTGAAACAGAGATCTTCAATCGGAATCAATGGAGAGACTCAAAGGAGAGCAGGGAGAAGATCCTCGCGGAACTCACCGCACGCAATGGGGACGAGCTGGCAGGATTGTTTTATGACAGGGACTTCAGGTCGATTCTGACCCTCTCCTTCCTGCCGGCGCCAATCGATATACACCGGGACGGGACCCTCAATTACGAATCAGTGAAATACCTCTTCCTCGATGACCAATCCGGGTTCTATGCACTGAGCAGAGAAATGAAGGGGGTGTTTAATCGCGACAATATCAGCAAGCAATCCAACGATATATTCAGCACAATACTCCGATCGGAACATGAGGCCAGGGAATTTGAAAAGAAGATACAGATCATCGATATCCAGAATTCAAAATATGATAAATTAAAGCGGGAGAAAGAAATAATTGAGCATCAGATTGAGGAGAACAGGCAGGAACTCGAACAGCTTCGGGATCGTAAAAATACCCTGACGAAGATCCTCAATAACCTGAAGGAGAGTGAAGAGCTCCGGAATCAGATAGAGACCATTGCAAATGCCATCCAGTCCGAAAACCGGAAAAGGGAAGAGGTACACAAACTGCAGAAGGAGATAGAGGAATCCTTCCCCCAGTTCAGAAACTTCAGCGAAACGAAACGTCAAAATCTCAAAAAGATACACCGCTGCTATCGCGAGATACGGGATATAAACGATACCATTGAGATCTGCTCCACCGCCATACAGAGCAAGCGGAGGAAGCTGAAGAACCTCGTGATATCAATATTCCTCTCATCAGCAATTGCCATTCTTCTCTCCATTAACGATCTCTTCATAAAGCTGTCCAAAAAGGAGCAGCACATATTCATAATTGGATTGCTGGCCCTCTCGCTCCTGAGCACGCTGATACTGACCCTGATCCACCTCCTGAGCCGCAAAAGCAAGGAACTGGAAAAGCATCGTGAGGATAAGAAAAATATCGAGAACACCCTCAAGCGAATACTTGAGGAAAACAACATATCCTTCGACGATTTCAGACTGGAATCACTCTACGAGTTCCTTCTCCAGTACTTCGAGGAATTCAGCGAGTACACGGAGAAGCAGCTCGAACTCTTTAAATTGAAAGATGAGTTCATCGAAGGAACACAGCTCCGGTCGCTCAAAAAAGAGCTTGCGGAGTTGGAGAGCAGTCAAGCAGCATTACAGAAGAGCATACATGCCGATATGCAATCCATTGACATGAGCACAACCGAAAGAGACCAGACAACCGTGAACAACACCATACTCAGCATTAACAGGAATATACAAATCCTGAAGGAAACAGTTAAAAACAAAGAGAATATCCTGGAACAGATTACCGATGAGATACAACAGCATAACGATA
Organism: uncultured Leptospirales bacterium; assembly: GCA_964652955.1. GTDB lineage: Bacteria > Spirochaetota > UBA4802 > UBA4802 > JAKQUI01 > CAZZCF01. The sequence continues at coordinate 15,134 of CAZZCF010000012.1, read as the reverse complement.
CCAGTGAAGAAAAACGGCACCTGTTAGAAAAAAGAAACACCATAAACAGCAAGCTCAACGAGATACAGATGCACACCGATTCCATGAACTACATTTTGTCAATTTGCTCTGAAGCCATTGCAAAAAGAGAGAAAAAGCAGCTCGAGAAGCTCATCAAAACCGCTCTCGATAAATTCAATATCATAACGAACAATCAACATCGCTCAACGATTGATCAGGATCACATCCGGGGAATTCTTCAGAATCAGAATGCCGGAGAACAGGTCAATCCGTCACTGACCCATCTCCTGGTTCTGGCGATTAAGATTGCCCTGACCGATTTTCTGATTGACCTGGATATCCCCTTTCCGCTTATTATTGACGATCCCTTTATTTACATGGATGATGTCAGGACGGAAACACTGAGAACACTGCTGAATGACATTTCGCGCTTCCGACAGATTATAATATTTACCCATAACAATACCCTCAAAGACTGGGGCAGGTATATAGAGCTATAACATGGATCACGACGGACAGCTGACCTTCTCGGATGATCCGCTTCTCCCTCGCATCAACGAAGCCTATCAGCTCATAGAAGACGGAGATTTCAGTGAAGCGGCACATATTATCGATGAACTGATGAACATCAACCCCGACTATCCGGGTTTAACCGAGGGATATCGAACGGCCAAGTTCTGGAACAACCGGAAAGAAGAAATCGAAACGTACATTAAGGGAAAGAAAAAAGCGGACTACCTGATGCGGCAGTGGAGCGAGTTTCAACGATATGCCGTGGAAAAACATCTCAGCGACTCATCTGCCTACAGGGCCGCCCAGAAATATGTCTTCTACGCTGCATCCGAACACTACAAAATTGCCTTCCAGCAGCAGGAGAGCACTGCCGATAACTTTGACCTCCTGCTCAACCTCGGCATCTGTTTCCTGAAAATCGGTGAATACGGAAAAGCTATCGAAACCTTCGAGTATGCCCGTATCTCATACAAGACCAGCGCGAAACTGCTCGCTCTTCTCGGCGAGGCATACTTTCAGCATAATGAAATCCCGCGGAGCCTGCTCTATTTCCGGGAAGCCTTCCTGTTGAATCCCTCTGAAATTGAACTCGATCTGTTACACTCAAAACCGATGAACAGGCTCATAGAGATCGTACACGAAAGGAAGATGGGATGTCCGGATGTCCGTGAATGGATCCCCATTTTCGGATATCTCGAGGATCTCTTCTATGTCAAGCGGCAGCTCAATTCTCAGCAGGTTGAGTCCATCAAGAGAGAGATATACACGATGGAGAAGAGCTATCAGACAATGAGCAGCGAGCACCGTGAGAGCACCAATATCGTGCCCCGCCTGATCAACAAGTACCTGTGGATGCTCGACTACTTCGAGGAACAGAACTACGACTTCGAGAGCATTGCCGAGATTCGAAATCGACTGATCAAGCTCGATAAGAACCTCTTCGAAGGATTCTTCAAACAGCGGGAAAAGAAAAAATAGCGCCGGTCATCATCACCCTCCCCGCCCCTCCCTCTCTAAAAATTAATTGACACGCGCCCACTCCGATAATAAATGGCTCAAGTATGGATATCCCGTCGACTTACAATCCCGCCACGGTGGAGAAGAAATGGTACGCAATCTGGGAGGAAGAGGGGCTCTTTCACGCTGTCGAGCACGACAATAAGGAGCCCTATTCAATCGTCATCCCCCCGCCAAACGTCACCGGAAATCTCCACATGGGACATGCGCTCAACAATACCCTGCAGGACATCCTCATCCGCTGGCAGCGGATGCTGAATAAATCGGCGCTCTGGATGCCCGGCATGGATCATGCCGGAATAGCCACCCAGAATGTAGTCGAGCGGCTCCTGCAGGAGGAGGGGAAAACGAAGAGCGATATCGGGCGGGAAGGCTTTGTGAAACGCGTCTGGGAGTGGAAAGAACACTCCGGTGGACAGATACAGAGTCAGCTCCGAAGACTGGGCTGCTCCCTCGACTGGGAGCGGGAGCGCTTTACCCTGGATGAGGGGCTCTCCCGGGCCGTCCGAAAAGTATTCGTCTCCCTCTATCAGGAGGGGCTCATCTATCAGGGGTACCGCATTATCAACTGGTGCCCCCGCTGCGAAACAGCCCTTTCCGATATCGAGACCGAATATCGGGATATCAACGGGAAGCTGTACTATATCAAGTATCCCATTGCGAACAACAACGCATTCATCACCGTCGCAACAACCAGACCCGAGACGATGCTGGGAGACACCGGCATCGCGGTCAATCCCGATGACGATCGGTACCGGAGCCTGATCGGCAGGAAAGTAATCCTGCCGCTTATGAACCGGGAGATACCGGTATTTGCTGACAGCTTTGTCGATAAGGAATTCGCCACGGGACTCGTCAAGGTCACCCCCGCGCACGACCCCAACGACTTCGAAATGGGGAAGCGACACAACCTCGAAGAGATTATCATTCTCGATGAGCGGGGATACGTCAATGAGAATGGCGGCGCATACCAAGGGATGTCCCGTTTCGACGCCCGTGAGCGCATCATCGAGGATCTCGCCGCACAGGACCTGCTGGTAAAAATCGAAGATCACGATCACTCCGTCGGACACTGCTACCGCTGTCATACCATTATCGAACCGTATCTGTCGAAGCAGTGGTTCGTCAGGATTCAACCGATCGCCGACGAGGCGATCAAAGCAGTCAAGGAGAAGAGAATCAGATTCGTCCCGGAAAACTGGGAAAAAACCTATTTCGACTGGATGTACAATATCAGAGACTGGTGTATTTCGAGACAGCTCTGGTGGGGACACCGCATACCTGCCTTCTTCTGCGATGACTGCAATCACATCACCGTTTCGATGGAGGACCCTGTCAAATGCGAATCGTGTGGCTCGGCGGCCATTCGACAGGATGAGGACGTGCTCGATACCTGGTTTTCCTCGGCGCTCTGGCCCTTCTCGACGATGGGATGGCCCGATATAACCGATACGCTCAAGAAGTACTATCCGACCAGCGTGCTCGTCACCGGTTTCGACATCATCTTCTTCTGGGTTGCCAGAATGATCATGATGGGGCTTAAATTTATGAAGGATATCCCCTTCAGGGACGTTTACATACATGCGCTGGTGCGGGATGAAGCGGGACAGAAGATGAGCAAATCCCGGGGAAATGTTGTCGACCCCCTGCTCGTTATGGACAGCTACGGAACCGATGCGTTCAGGTTCACCCTGGCAAGTCTCGCCGCACAGGGAAGGGATATTATCCTTTCCGAGAAACGAATTGTCGGTTATCGATCCTTCTGCAACAAGATATGGAACGCTTCGAGATTTATCATCCTCAACCTGGGTCCTTCCTTTGCTCCCGGCGAGATCATCTCCGATGACCTCGAGCAGGCCGATCAATGGATTCTGCACCGGCTGAATCAGGTCATCGGCGAGATAACCGTCTCCCTGCAGGAGTACCGTTTCAACGAAGCGGCTCACGGGATCTACGAATTCCTCTGGCATGAGTTCTGTGACTGGTATCTCGAACTCAGCAAACAGCGATTGTACGCGAAGGATGAAACGAAGGAAAACTCAGTTCGCTGCGCAAAGAACGTCCTCTATCATGTGCTCAAACAATCGCTGAAACTGCTGCACCCCTTTATGCCCTTCATAACCGAGGAGATATGGAGCATCATCTCGATGGGAGCACCCGAGCGGCTGATAGGCTCATCATGGCCGGAGCCTGACAGGCGGTTCTCCTTCCCCGAAGCGGCGAGCGAAACGGAGTTCTTCAAAGAGATAGTCTACAAGATAAGAAACATCAGAGGGGAGATGAACATCCCTCCCAACAAAAAGGCACACGCCGTTTTCAAAACCGGGAATCAGGCACTGCGGTCACTGATTGAACGGGAAATGGAAAACATCAGAGCGCTCGCCAAAGTCGATCAGATAACCATCGATCCCGACTATACGCCGGCGAAAACGGATGCTTCAGCCGTCCTGAAGGACCTTGAGATACTCGTTCCCCTCGAGGGCGTCATCGACATCGAGAAGGAACGAGCACGCCTGGAGAAGGAGATAATAAAAACGACCTCCGATCTCGACCGGGTGGAGAAGAAGCTCGCCAATGAAAACTTCTTGAAGAAGGCCCCCGAATCCATCACCGAAAAAGAGAGAGAAAAAAGGGATGAGCTCAAGGAGCTCTTACAGAAGCTCGACGGGAGCCTCGCGAAGCTGCCGTGAGAAACGGCTGATAACGCATACGGCCGCAATTGTTTACGTATCGAGACCGAGACACGGGGCTCAATCGAAAATTGATTCCGCGCAGATAATTAAACGCATTATTACTTGCATTTTCTCGACGGATCCGGTATATATTTGTACAGGAACGTGAATTGAAAATCTTCTCGAGAAGAGAGGGGTTTCCCGTACGGGGAGGTGAGAAGCGATGATTTCATTCGACCTCGAGTGCACAGCAGGACACCGATTCGAAGGTATCTTCAAGGATTATAGCTCATTTGACGAACAGTTGAGAAATGGGCTCATCACCTGCCCAATCTGCGATTCAACTTCGATAAAGAGACTCTACACCGGATGCTCAATTCAAGCAAAACCTTCTCAACCCGAGTTGAAGTCAAAGGCAGTCCCGAACATCTTCGAGGTTTTGCGAGCTTTTGAGACGTATGTGAAGGAGAACTTTGAAAACGTCGGAAAGGATTTTTCCGAGGTGTCACGGGCCATGTACTATGGCCTCGAAGAGGAGAAGAACATCTACGGGGAATCGACCCATGAGGAGGTCTCCGAGCTCAGAGAAGAGGGTATTAACGTATTCGCCCTTCCCGACATTGACAAGCTCGAGAATTAATCCACCCTGCCCGCCTATCGCTCATTGAACAGAAAATAACTCACTGCCGAAAAAACAAAATAGATCAAGGGCACCGCTATGTTAAGGTAGTACCCGAAGGTGATCTCATGGGGATGCGCCTTTGTCAGCTCGCCCGCCAGGGGGAGATATATGATCCAGAAGAGATAATAACCGTTTATCAACAAACGAGCGATGAATACGAACAGGCCCGGAAAGTAGAGAGAGCCAAACATTATAATCACAATCCCGATCATGTACACGGCGAGTGGATTGTTAATGTAAAAATAGGTATCGAAGATATAAAATCTCGCAACCGGCAGGATAATCGCTAAAAAGGCGGGTATGATATTCAGAAAGATCACCTTTTCAGCGAAATTTACCTCATAAAATTTCTCATACAGATGGCGGAGCATCTCAATCACCAGATCCACGATAAGGCGGATGAGATCCTTCACCCTGAGTATGAGATATCCAATCGCATCGACAAAAACCTCAACGATCTTCATGCGTCCCTCAATTGCAGTTATCAGTGAACGGTTGTCTGTTTCTTCTCCCGCCGAAACTCCGGAGACTCAGGATGAACGATGGCACCGATATCGTCCAGCAAAAAATATTATGGACAAAAGAAACCGAACGCCGATCATGGGTACCGGCGAAGAGGAGTTCCATAATGCAGAGCTGTTTTCTGCCACCGCACACACTTATGTGTTCACTTCCTGAAACGGTTTGACACTTCGGAGGTCCCGAGCAATGGCATACAAGATCGATGGCGCAAAATTCACCACCATGGAGGAATTAAAGGAGAGCCTGTGGCCACTCTATCAGCAGAAAATGAACAGAGCAGAATTCGATAAATATATCGAGGAGCATGTGGAGATTAGCGACTGAGCTCTCCGAATACCGATTCTATCGCCTCGGTAAATCCCTCCGGGCCGATCCCCTCTGTCCTGTGCACCTCGAAATCAACGGCAAGCGATGTCCCATCCCCCCGCTTCACGAGGAAAGCTCTGTCAACAGCTTTCAGCAGGGAAATATCATTCTCGCTATCGCCTATTCCCACCGATACAATCCGCTCAACCTGCCCGGTTCGGCGATAGTACTGCACTATTCTCGGCACAGCGCTCCCCTTGTTTGCATTCCTCGAACAGAGATGATAAAATCGCCCTCCCTTCGTAAGAGCGAGGTCATGTGCTTCAAGCTCCCCGTTGATCCGCTTCACCGCATCACGATCGAGATCCTCTCCTGAAAGGATGACAAACGGTATGGAGGTTGCCCGATCCCGTGCGAGGAGTGCATCATCACGGGCAAGCCCTGTCCGCTCGATTATCTCGTCAACGGTCATATCGGGGAGCGTTCTGATGGGCCGATCGATGCATTCCCCGAGCAGGTCAAGGCTTTGCCGGAGCTGATCCGCCCGGGCACCGATGTACTCAATCGCAAAGGTCGTCCCAGCAGGTGACTGCTCCGCCGGGAGTGCAATGCCACCGCCATTTTCAAATATCAGGGGCGCATCGAGCCGCAGCTCACGATGAATATGCTCCATCTCACGAACGGTTTTGCTCGAGACGAGAACGAGGGGAATGCGCCGCTCTCTGAGGAGCTCGATTCCTCTGCGCGATCCCTCATGGCTGTAGGTGTGGTGATCAAGCAGGGTCCCGTCGAGATCGCTGAACACAATATGCATACTACGGGGATTCTCTCTCATCGCTCCTCATGAGAATAAATTCAACCCGCCGGTTCCGAACGCGATTCTCTTCAGAGCTGTTCGGCAGATAGGGCTCCGTTTCCCCCATTCCCTGAAAAGTAAGGCGCTCCGGATCGACACCGCAATCGACGAGGTAATCCATGACCGCTTTCGCTCTCCGCTCGGACAGATCCAGGTTGAATTGATCTTCACCGACATCATCGGTGTGCCCCTCAATCTTGACATGATAGCTCCGGTATCTCTTGAGAACTTCAACAACCCGGTCAAGAACCTGAAATGCCTGTCCCCGAAGCTTATCGCTGTTGAAGGCAAATTCGATATTGCTCACTCGAATGCGCAATGCACCCGCAGCCTCCATGACGAGAATATCGATAGGGAGCGGCAGCCGTTTCGTCTTCGAGATATTGCCTGCCCGATCAATGGCCATCAATTCCAGATAATATTCAACCGCCGACTCAACGAGCTTGTTCTCATGATTCCTGCCGTCCCACTTTATCTCCTCGGCGGGGATTCCCTTCCCGTGAAAGATCTTGAAAATGGTACCCCAGGGAGTGTAGATCGACAGATGCCATTCACGCACACCCGACATGTCCTGAATCGATGGGTAGAGTGTCAACATATCATTCTTCCCGTCGCCGTCGGGAGAAAAGGATCGGGGAGCGTAATCCAACGACAACTGAGGAGGCTCGCTGTCAACAATCAGCTCCTTCCGGAAGGATGTGGGCATATTGCCATTGATGAATTCAGCAGTGAGGTAAAACGAGTAGCTTCCATCGGAGAGTTTGTCCCCGTCGGCGTCGATGACATCCCAGCTGATTACTTTCGGCAGTTCCGTTGTGCCGGTGAACTCTTTCACCGCATCATCCCAATCATCCTCAATCACCAGTCTCCACCGCATCAGACCGGCTGTGTTCGAGAGCCGCGGGAAGAACCGGATTATCTTCTCCCGGTGAAAAGAAAAGTACTCTTCGGAAACCGTCACATCGGCAACCTCATATCGGCGCGTCAGCGAAATTCCCCTGATCTCTCCACGCGCCCTGTTGCCAGCCCTGTCCGTTGACTCGACGACACAGCGATAGAGCCCCTCCGGGGCATTGAGCCCCTCGTCGGTCTTCCCGTCCCAGAGGATGGTGCGCGGCACCGAGGCTCCCGTCCACCGATAGGATTTAACCCTCTTCCCCTCGGCATCGAAGAAACCGGCACGCCATACATCGGTCGGTTCGGTAACAACCTTCATGTCGATAGACATAACATCTTTTCGGCCGTCCCCGTTGGGCGAAAAGAGGGGGTCATCAACCTTCAGCGTTACCTCCGGTTTCCCCGTATCAACAAACAGTATACCGCTTCGAGCAGCAGCGATGTTATCGCGCTCATCCCAGACCACGAAGGAGTACCGGTAGGACCCATCAGGCACCAGAACTCCCTTTGCGTCGGTGCCATCCCAGAGAATCTTCGAGGGGACAACAAGCGATTCTTTTTTCTGCACGAGTCTGGAGAAAAAATCCAGCACCGAGAGATCCGCTTCCATCTCCCGTTCGGAAAATCTGAACTCGCGGACGACACGCTCATCCGAGTTCAGAATCTGAAGCCACCATCCCCTGATGTGGCTCCTGTCATTCACCGATGTTCTGAAGAGAACAAAGTCCTTCCTCCCGTCATAATTGGGAGAGAAATACCGCTCACTGGCCTGAATCCCGATATTCGGCGGTTCCCGATCCGGAAAGCCGAGTATCATCGTGAGGCCGCCATAGTGCACGAAGCTTCCTCCCCGGTAGTGAACCAGCGCATAATTCGCCGAGAGGTCCAGTCCACCGAGGAAAAGCTGATAGCCGATCCCCAGCGTGATATCACCGTAATCGTATGTCTGTGGATAAATACCGCCAACCCGGAAGGTCAGCTGATCAATCTCGGATTGAAGGCCGAACTTAACCGGATAATCCTCATAACTGTTGAGCGCGGTGACTTCGTTGAAGAATCCGATGTAAATACCGTGCATGCGATAGAAATAAAAATGGTATCCCATCGTGATCTGATTGAAGTCGGCGCATTCATCAGAGTACGCACCCGCATGAATCGAGAAACCAAGGGACGGATCATAGAGCCCGAACCCATTCTTCAATCGCCCCCTGAAGGGTATCCGATACACGGAGCCGAACGCAGCGCCGGTATAGGAGAGATCCGTATCGTTCTCCCCGGTAAACATCTCAAAGGCAATTCCCAGTGCAAATCTTGAGGTCAAGAGCTTTGCACCGCCCAGAGAGATCAGGTATCCCTCCTTGATATCCTCCGGAGAGGCGATGCTCATAAAACGGATGCTGGTGCCGAATACCCCGTAGGATGTCGGAAAGGCAGCGCTGAGATCCGGATTATTGAAGCTATTCTCGAAGCTCCCGTATTGAATCCCCAAACCGGGGCGATCAAGGGAAGCAATTGATGCAGGATTCAAATAGAAGAGATCGAAATACTGCATTGAAACACCGGTGCCCCCCCTTCCCAGCGAGGACGCCGAATCACCGAGAAGAAGCAGGGATCTCCCGCTGTGGCTGAGAGCACGGGCATCGCGCAGAAAACCCATACAGAGAACCATGATGAGACCGATATATGCGATCTTTTTCATATTGAGCGGATAATTGCCGTCCTTCTGAATATTCCACTTTACGGAAACTTCATGGTAAAATAAAAACATCCGCATGCAATGGCAAGTTCTTTTTCTGTCAGCGCAGAGCGGAGATGCTTCACCCCGCTTTACACCTGCTGGCGTCCCCCATTGAATCTTGAACTATCGACACCAACCGGCGTCTCTCATTTAATTTTGAAATATTTCCACCGGCTGATAGACTGAAAAACGAAATGAGATATCCGGTGCGATTGTCCCCCGGAGAATCATCCAAAGGAATCTCGAAACCATTCACCGCAATACAACCGGTGAACCATAGACGAAAGGGGAAAAGATCATGTCACCAGAAAGAGAGCTCGCCGTCGGCGAAAAAGCACCGGCAGTCGTCCTGATGGATAAGGATAAGAACGAGGTCCGTCTCTCCGATTTCAAGGGGAAATGGGTTATCCTCTATTTTTATCCGAAGGACAATACGAGCGGTTGCACGCAGGAAGCCGTCGATTTTACCGCTCATCAGAAGGAGCTCGAAAAGCTGAACGCCGTCATTATGGGGGTCAGTCCCGATTCGCCGGAGAGCCACTGCACATTCGCCGACAAGCACGATCTCACGATTACGCTCCTCAGCGATGTACAGCACAGCGTCCTCGATCAGTACGGCGCATGGAAGCTGAAGAAGATGTACGGCAAGGAATTCATGGGAGTGATGAGGAGCACTTTCTTAATCGATCCGAAAGGGGTTATAAGGCATATCTGGCCAAAGGTTTCAGTGAAGGGACACGTGGAAGAGGTCAGAAAGGTGCTCCGTGAGCTGCAGAAGGGAGAGCGCTGATCAATCCGTTCCTATCTTTTTTCGCAGGGACTTCTTTCGTGCGTGCCGGATATTCCGCTCCCTGATCCGATCCTTCACGCTTCTCGGAACAGCAGTCGGTACTCTCGCACGGCGATCGCGGTTGAGCTCCTTGAGCCGTGCAGCAACCTGTTTGAAAGCGAGTTTCCTGTTGCGGTACTGCGAGCGGTGCTCCGTCGCCACGACCGTTATCCCCGACGGCGGGTGGTGAAGGCGAACACAGCAGTAGTGCCGGTTTCGATGCTGTCCGCCGCTCCCGCGCCCGGTAAAATAGTCGACGGTGCATTCCCTTTCCAGCGTCTTCATATCAGTCGGGAATTTCTTTCGTATTCCAGTCGATCGTGGACTCATGATGCCCTCACCCCAGAGGCGACACGTCAACGTGTCGCCTCTGGGCTCGACGTGTCGCCTCTGGGCTTATTGAAGAGAACAGTTGAAATTGAATCAAGCACATTTTGCAATACATCCACTGAACGTTTAAACCTATAGATTTTATGCGAATCATACATCAATTAATCCTTGAAATAAATGGAGCGCGACATAAGCTCTGTTCTTGCAGCGTCGTGAACGCGCAGTGAATTCTTCACCGAACCGTGCCAGAGCGCTGGCGCTGAGCGTGTCTCGCTTCAGTCATCAACGAATTGAATCAGGAGAATCGCATGATCACCACAGACGATCTCACAATCATCGCCCGGACAGTGCGAACCCTCGCCATGGACGCGGTGCAGAAAGCAAACTCGGGCCACCCCGGCATGCCGATGGGCTGTGCCGACATCGCCGCAGTACTCTGGGCAAAGGTACTGCGCTATTATCCCGATGATCCTCACTGGCTCAACCGTGACCGCTTCATCCTCTCTGCAGGGCACGGTTCCATGCTCCTCTATGCCATACTGCATCTCGCGGGCTACTCTATCACCCTGGACGATATAAAGAGCTTCCGCCAGTGGGGGAGCGCAATGCCGGGGCATCCGGAATACCGGCACACGCCCGGTGTGGAGACAACCACCGGCCCCCTGGGGCAGGGATTTGCCAATGCCGTGGGAATGGCCCTGGCGAGCAGATTACTGGCCGAAGAGCTGGGGAACGACCTCATCACCCACTTCATCTATGCACTCATCAGCGACGGCGATATCATGGAGGGGATCTCCTCCGAGGCGGCTTCACTCGCCGGCCACTGGGCGCTGGGGAATATCATATTCATCTACGATTCCAACGATATCTCCATCGAGGGGAGCACCGGGCTGGCATTCTCCGAGGATGTCGAGAAGCGATTTCTTTCATATAACTGGCATGTGCAGCGCATAGACGGCCACGATTACGACGCCATTGAAGACGCGCTCATCGAAGCACAGCGAGAGAAGGGAAAGCCCTCCCTCATCATTGCGAAAACCAGAATCGCCATGGGAAGCGCCACCATGGAGGGGAGCGAGGCAACACACGGTGCTCCCCTGGGCGCCGACGAGGTGCGAGCGTCAAAGAAAGCGCTCGGGTGTGATGATGATACCGAATTCCACGTATCCGACCGTGTCTACGAGATCTTCGCCGAACGGAAAAGATCCCTGAAGAAACACTTCGACGAGTGGATGGATCGCTTCACGGCGCTCAATGGCGCGGAGAGGCTGAAGCGCTTCTCGCACATTCCCGACCTCGAGCAGCTCAGGAGAGAGCTCCCCGCATTCGATCCCGGAAAGGCGATTGCCACCAGGAGCGCCAGCGGTTCAGTGCTTGAAAAGCTCTTCGGGCTGATACCGGGCATCATCGGCGGCTCTGCCGACCTCGGCCCCAGCAACAAGTCCCTCGCCAGGGGCTTTCCGGAGTCAGGCCGCCATGCCGTGGGGAGAAACGTGCATTTCGGCATCCGCGAGCATGCCATGGGCGCCATTCAAAACGGGATCGCCTATTACGGCAACCTTATCCCCTATGCGGCCACTTTTCTCGTCTTCATGGACTACATGCGCCCGCCGATACGGCTCGCCGCCCTGAGCGGGCTCCACACCATCTATATCTTCACGCACGATTCGTTCTTCGTCGGCGAGGACGGGCCGACCCATCAGCCCGTTGAGCAGCTCGCTGCGGCGCGGGCGATCCCGAACCTCACGGTGATACGGCCCGCCGACGCCGAGGAGACGAAAGAAGCATGGCTCGCCGCCCTCGCGAAAACCGACGGTCCGACGGCGCTCATCCTCAGCAGACAGAACCTCCCGATTCTCAAAAGGGCGCCCGGAAGCGAGGCGACACTCCTGCACCGGGGCGCGTACACGATACGGGAGCCGAATGCCGATCCCGCGGCGATACTCCTCTCCTCAGGCTCGGAAGTGCACCTCGCAGTGGATGCTGCCGGGGAGCTGGAAAAACGGGGGATACCCTGCCGGGTGATCTCCTTCCCCTCATGGGAGCTCTTCGAGATGCAGGATGATGCATATAAAAGAGAGCTACTCCCGCCGGCCATCGAGCGCCGAATCGTCATCGAGGCGGGCATTGCCATGGGCTGGGAGCGATACGCGGGGAGTAACGGTCTCTATATTACGATGAACCGCTTCGGTGCCTCGGCGCCACAGGAAGTGCTCGCCGAGAAATTCGGCTTCACCGCAGATCATGTTGTCGCCGCGGTGGAAGAATATATGGGGTAATAATACGGCTCAGCGGCGATCTTCTTATACAAATTCTGAGAACAAATAATCTTGACGTAATCCCCGAATTCTTTATACACTTCAACAATGAGGTGATGTTTGAAGATGGGTCTCACCATAGACAACGTGCAGGCAATGCTCTCGGATTATTTCGCCCGAACTGATCAAATAGTATCAGCATATGTTTTCGGCTCATTGGCAAAAAAAGACACGAGCCCGACAAGCGATGTCGATATCGCTCTCCTGATCGAAGAATCAGCATTAGGAAAGCTCGACAAGTTGAAAACCATTACCGATATCTCACGAATACTGAAAAGAGATGCAGATGTCGTTTTTCTAAATAATGCTTCACCTCTTCTCTCCCACGAGGTTCGCAAGCATGGCATTCTCATTTTCGATAGAGATCCAAAATACAGAAAGTCCTTCGAAGTATTACAGCGAAAATTATTTCAGGACTATCACCACATTCATGCCATATACATGAAAGGATTCAAGAAGCGATATGGTCGACAGAAAGATCATTGAAAAGGCACTCGAGACTATTGAGCAGAATGTTCGAGAATTGCAGCGAGCAACTGATATCACCCGGGAAAAGTACAGTGATGATATCCGATCACGGCGATTCGTCGAGCGATCATTACAAGTAATCATTGAGGCATGTATCGATAGTGCGCAACATATTATTGCAGATGAGAACCTCAGAGAACCGGTATCATACCGGGACACCTTTACCGTTCTTGTTGAAAACAGGATCCTTCCTGAGAATGAGCGAGAAACATTCGAAAAAATAGCAATGTTCAGAAACCTTCTCGTTCATTATTATGAAAAAATAGACGACACCATCGTATACGGTATATTCAAGAACAAACTCAGCGATTTTAAAAGATATATCTCACATATAATCGAATTTCTGGATAAGGAATAATTCCCACTATGATTCAATGAAAGATATTCCGAGACGAAACATTCGCCATTTCAGATGAATTATAACGGGCAATCGGTCGATATAGTGAATAGCAGAGGAAAGAGCAGATGATAATAGAGAGCACCATCGCAGAGATCTACGAAGAGGTGATGCATTCGGAGATCGAGATCAACAGGCTGTATGAGGAGCTCCGGCTATCACTCCCCGACCCCGATGAAGATGATCCGATCGAGCTCTTCAACCGGAAGTTCATACACGCCCTCACCGAAACGATACAAAAGAATCTCGAGCTTAACATCTACGACCGGAATGTCGCGAGGATCATCGATCTCTTCAGGGACGGGGAATTCTCCGCCGCCGTCGTGGAGATAGCGAAGATACAGGACGAACCCCGGTACAGCAAATTCAGGGAACCCTTCAAGCGGCTCCTCGATACCGTGCAGCTCTTACAGGAGAATTTCACAAGCGTTGAAGAGCTGGAAAAATTTGTAACGGAAAAGGAGAAGGAGGAGAAGTTCAGGAGGGAATTCAAGCCGTACTACGGTTCCAACATCTGACTACCGATCATTCTCGACTCTGAAGTATATCCGCTTCCACATATACCTCCCCTCTTTGTAGAAAGAGGTCACGTAAAAATCGTGATCGGTGGCGCTCTCGATGACGCTGAGCCCTATCTTGTTCGATTCATCGGGCACCACCAGCTCATCATTCCTGTTCAGGATCAACTTGTACTTGTCCTCGGCGAGATCGTTTATGTTCTTGAAGTGATAGTCCGAAACCTCATCAAAGAGGGCGGGATCATCTATCTCGTATCGATTGGGATTATCGAGGAAATCGAGATAGCCGTAATAGTCGAAGAAATCGCCGAACTCCTCGATGCTCGCCGAGAAAAACCGATCACAGACGAATACGGTCACGTAGAAGTATGCCGGTACCTTCATCTTCCGGGAGACCTTTTTCACCACCTCCCGGATCATGGAGAACTGCGTGTTGATGATGAGCTCATTCATGATAAACCGGATATGCTTCTTCCTGGTCCAGGGGAAGAGCTCCATAATCCGGCCCACCTCGTTCTCGAAGGCCCTGAAGTGCTTCTCCCCGAGGCCGACGGTATAGCGGTAGGGCTGAACGATATTCCCCTCCTCGTCGAGCTTCCCCTCGAGCTTCATGATGTTCTTCTGCCGGTTCAGCCTCCGGCGAAGCCGCAGGGGAACGATAGTGTTGTAGTCAACGGTTTCTATCATGAAATCTGACTAACACCTTTATAGGGTAAAAGATAAAGAACCTCGGCATACCCACCTGTTGAAAACGGTGGAGAAAATAATACTTCACGATCTATCATAAGTTACAAAAATCCAATATCACAATCGATAAAAAATTAATAATTATACATCTCATCAGTACAAACCGAACAACTGACGTCCTCATGCCAAAATCCCTGAACGATAATCTATTTTGAACAGCACTCCATTACTATAAATGATCAAATCACGAAAGCCAATAAAGTGTTACACATCAAATATATGTAACCGAAGGGATTTTATATAATGTATAAATATAATTTAATT